>JAAUOU010000038.1 GCA_012034765.1 Pleurocapsaceae cyanobacterium CSU_1_1
TTTAGATGTGGCTTTAAGGTTGCTCGAATCAAGCTAATATTATCCATAGGGTTTTATGTTTGAGTTTGGTTACTTTTCATCAAACCCTTTTTGGGTCTTTCCTTGCAAGTTTTGTCCTGTACTTAGATTCATTCTTTAACTGGATGGCAATATGTTTTAGATGCTTTATCTCTCTAGCTACTTTTGAGAAATGGTATTAGGTAAATTTTCTTGCCTCTAAGAAATCTCTAAAGTTATTCGCTAGTCTAAATATTACTTAAAGATTATTGAACAAGGAGAATATAACATGAAAATGTTGCACACTATGTTGCGAGTAGGGGATTTGGATCGCTCGCTCGCTTTTTATTGCGATCTTTTAGGGATGGAACTTTTAAGACGCAAAGATTATCCAGGCGGGGAGTTTACTCTAGCATTTGTGGGTTACGGGTCAGAAAAAGATAACACTGTCATTGAACTTACCTACAATTGGGGCGTGTCAGAATATGACTTAGGTAAAGGTTATGGTCATATTGCCTTGGGTGTCGATGATATTTATGGTACTTGCGATCGCATTAAAGCTCAAGGCGGAAAAGTTAGTCGTGAGCCTGGTCCAATGAAGCACGGCAGCACCGTTATTGCTTTTGTTGAAGATCCCGACGGTTACAAAATTGAATTGATTCAGCTTGGCACACAAGGATCGGCAAAGAACTAGTACTGCTTTGTGTAAGTAGCAAGTAGTAAGTAGTAAGTAGCGAGTCAGATATCGTAGGGGTTTCAAATTAAATAAATGGGTTACTCTGTTACTCTATTTACACCCACGTCTACTATAAATACTGACTGTCTAAAACAGCCCTGAGCATAGGGCTTTACTTATTTAAATGAAATTTAACAGATCGATTTAGCCACCGTATTCCCAGCCAGTACTAGATAATAATAGTTGCTCGCCTTCACGATGAATTCCCGAGGCAATTACTTCCCCAACATAAACTGTGTGGTCGCCTTCTTCTACTGTACCAACTACCTTACATTCAATATATCCCAGTGAGTCCTGGATAATCGGACAGCCAGTTGCTTCTCCTTCATAAAATTCTACGTTCTCAAATTTATTGCCCACGCGAGTTTTAGGCTTAAAGAAAGATGCTGCTAAATCTTTTTGTGCTGATTCGAGGAAACTAATAGCAAAGACCTTAGTATTGTTAATCATTTCATGGGAAATAGTGCCTTTTTGACACAGTTAACTACCAAAGGGGGTTCAAAAGATGATTGCATTAACCAGCTAACTGTAAAACCATTCATTTCCTCTCCTTCCTTGACACCACAAATGTAAAGTCCATGAGGAATTTTCCGCAGCATTGTTTTTTTTGCTTTCTGGTCTAACACAAGCTTTACTCCCTGATTTAAAATCATCAAACTATTAGGCAACATTCTATCAAGCTTCCGTAGGCAGAAAAACTTTCTTTTGATAGAAGTAAAGCTTTAACTGTTGAGTAAATCTGACGCACTAAAACTGCATTTACCAGAAATTCTCTTAATCAATCCCTGCTTGTTTTGCCTAATCCAGCAAAATCGAATAAATCTGTATCTGCTAAGTGAGAAGGAGTAACATTTTGCAGACTATTAAATAAACTATTAATTCTTCCAGGTGATTCTCTTTCCCAGGTTTGCAGCATTTGCTTAATCTGTACTCGCTGGAGATTTTCCTGACTACCGCATAAATTACAGGGAATGATCGGAAAGTTTCTAGCGCTGGCATATTTTTGAATTTCTGTCTCACTACAGTAGGCTAGGGGGCGAATGACAATGTTACTACCATCGTCGCTCAACAGTTTGGGTGGCATAGCTTTTAGCTTTCCGCCATAAAACATATTGAGAAATAAAGTCTCGATAATATCATCACGATGATGTCCCAAAGCAATCTTATTAATACCCTCTTCTGCTGCAACCCGATAAAGAACACCTCGACGTAAACGAGAGCATAAACCGCACATGGTTTTTCCAGTGGGAATAATGCTAGTAACGGTGCTATAGGTATCCTGTTCGACGATGCGATAGGGAACGTCTAAAGCCTCTAGATACTCTGGTAAGACATGTTGAGGAAATCCAGGTTGCTTCTGATCTAGATTAACTGCCAATAAATCAAAGCTTACAGGTGCTTTACGCTGCAAGCTCAAGAGCAAATCTAGCATCGTGTAAGAATCCTTACCGCCAGATAGACAGACCATGACGCGATCGCCATTTTCGATCATTTGATAATCGGCGATCGCTTTTCCTATCTGTCCTCGTAACCGCGCCTGAAGTCTTTTAAAATTATTAGAAGTACGAACCTTAGTGGCTTCCATGTCTTATTATTTATACGTCTATTGTGAATTAGTAAATAAATTCACCGATCTAACAGTTCAACTCTAGCTTAAAGCCTAGAGCTTATAGCTATCAAAATTTAATGCTCAATTTTAAATATTCCAGTTTAATCGATGCACCGATAGAAACAGTCTGGCAGTTTTATGAACGTCCTGATATTCTCGATCTTTTGACTCCTCCTTGGCAACCAGTCAAAATTATCCGCCGTGAAGGAGGTTTAGGAGTAGGTGCAATTAGTGAATTTCGACTCTCTCTGGCTGGTATTCCCGTGCGCTGGATTGCAACTCATATCGAATGTATACCAAATCGCCTTTTTGTAGACGAACAAACAGATGGGCCAATGGAATCTTGGATACATCGTCACGAATTTGCCCCAGAAGGCAACAAAACTAGATTAACAGATGCGATCGCCTATGAAATTCCAGGAGGTTTATTCGTGGAATTACTCTTAGGCTGGTGGGTGGATTTACGACTCAAAGACATGTTCCGCTATCGTCATCAAGTAACTCAAACCTATTGTAATTAATAATTCCGTCGTTCATTTAAAATCATTCGTTTTTCCGCACGAGCGATCGCTTTATAAGTTTGAGCAATGGCATCGGGTTCGACGGAAATAGCATCAATTCCCCACTGAACTAGCTTGTCAATTAAATCGGGGTGTTCTACTGGTGCTTGACCGCAAATACAGCATTCGAGATCGTAATCATGAGCAGTTTTGATTAACTCAGCGATCGCCTTATGCATAGCTGGATGGTTAGCATTTAAACCGCGATCGCTAAACTCACTTCGTTCTCGATCGACACCTAGAAGTAATTGAGTTAAATCATTAGTGCCAATGGCGATTCCCTGAACTCCTGCACGGATATATTCAGGCAGCAACATAATCACCGAGGGGACTTCTGCCATAATCCAGACTTGAAAAGAATCGTGAATAGTTAAGCCGATGTTTTCTAGACGGCGATAACAAAACTTAAATTCGTCAACGCTACGGACAAAAGGCAGAATTAAATTGATATTATGATGACCTTCTGCTGTAACGGTTTGCAATGCTTCCAACTCTAGATCGAATAAAGTAGGATCGTTGATATATTTATAGACTCCGCGATCGCCTAAAACTGGATTAAGTGAGTCTTTGCCGTATAAATCCAAAGAGCGATAAAAGACAGGACGAGGGGAAAATGCAGCAGCAAACTGGCGCAAATAGTTGCCTAAAGTTGCCACAAACTGCCTTTGAAAAGATTCCTGCCACTGAGCTAAAACTTGAGAAGATAATAAATCTGCCATCATTAATTCTGAACGTAATAATCCCACTCCATCGATCGGCAGTTTTGATGCAGTAGCAATACTCTCTGGTTGAGCAAGATTAACCATTAGTTTAGTCCCAATGGGATAGGTGGGGGACAGTATACCTTTTAACGCAGGAGAACTGATTTGGTAATCATCCGTAGCGGGATAAACCCGACCATCATCCCCGTTGAGTAAGATGCGATCGCCATGATGCAGGATTTTGCTAGCATCAGTGGCATTGGCGATCGCTGGAATACCAAGTTCTCTCGCAACTATGGCAGCATGGCTATTTCTCCCGCCAATCTCAGTAATAATTCCTTTGACCTGTTTAATTAAACTGACGTGTTGAGGATCGATTACTTTGGTTACTAAAATCGCCCCAGGAGAAATTGGTGGAAGATGAAGAGCTAGATCTGGAATAACAGCTATCTCTGCTTGAACAGTACCTGGGGATACTGCCATCCCAGAGAGTAAAGGCGGTATCTTAGGCACAGAAAGATTCTGCGCGATCTTATCAGCTATAGCGCTATGAGAAATTAAGCGATCGCTAAACTGAGTACAGTAAAAATGAAGTGGGGTGTTTAATGATGAGTTGAAGGCATTCCAAACGAGATATTTGATCTCAGACTGTTGTTCGAGTATATTTTCAGTAAGCTCAATTAATTGAGCGATCGCTTCTGGATCGAGAACATAGGTTGTAGCCAGATGATCAGCAGGGAGATATGTTTCTAAGCACTCATCGAGCGGTGCAGATAGACCAACATTTTTTGCCCGATAGGCGTAGTTTTTATGTCCTAAGTGTTGAAAGATAATTTGCCTGAGATCGCGGTCTAGATAATATTCATCTGGTTCAGTATCTCCTTGCAGTAGGCTATGCTCTAAACCCCAATTGGCTTTTATTTCCAGAAAATCATCGCTAATTTCTACAGTCCCTGAAGCATAAGCACTTTTAAGAGGTCTGACTAATATGGCCAAATCGATCAGATCGTAGCTTAAGCCTAATTTCTGCCAATAAATTAGACTGCTGGCACTAAATAACTCTGACCAAACTGATTTGAGTGCTGTATTTAAAGCTTCACCATTGCAGTTACAGGTGTGCGATCGCCATAATGTATTTTCTCTAATATTTTGGCGATCGGGAGTAGTGACAAAGGGTTGCAGAATTAAACCAGGAGAATTTAACTGTTGTGCCGCCTGAAATATTTCTGTTTGCCATATTTGGGGTATTGTAGTCTGCTCAATAATCTGCCGACTATTTCTCGCGAAAGCTTGTCTACTCCGATAGTCTTGATCGTATGTAGTCAACAAAGACGCATCAATAAGTCGTAAAAACTTGCGCCATAAATTATTTCCTAAAACAAACCCAGGTATGATCGGATATCCATCTTGAAGTAATTGGCTGAGAATAAATAGTTTCTTCCCAACCAACGCTTGTTCTGCATATTGAATTTGTGAAAGCCAATAAATATCTTTCAAAGCATCAAGTTACAGCAGCTAACTCTTGTTTAACTGTCGTTTTAGCCAAGAATTCATCACTTAATTTCATAAATGCTTTTGACCCTCCAGAGTTGGGCATAGCTACAGAAACAGGGGTAAATAAATCAACTGCTTTAGCCACGTTGACATCCATCGGAATTGATTGACTAAACAGTTGTTCGGGCAGAAAGTCGTCTTCAACCCGTTTCATCACTTGTTTATAATATCTGCCCATTAACCCCCCAGCCGAAAGAATAAAGACAATCCCTAAAAGTTGAACCTTGACAGGGTGGGTATTTTTATGACTTTCTTTCAGTTTAGCAATTCTTCTTTCTAATAGCTGCATCCCAACTAAAGAGAGAGGTTCTGGTCGAGCAGGCAGTAAATAAAAATCGCTAGCAGCAATTCCACTACGAGTTAATAAATTATAACCAGGAGCGCAATCAAGGATAATAAAATCATAATAATCAACTACTGGGTCAAGAATCTGTCGAATTAGAACCCGTTCAAAATCGTCCCAAACCTTTTGGAACTCTTGTTCATCTTTAGCGATCGCCTGTTGATGGAGCATTTGCGAAACTTGATACTCATCATAAAGTTCAATGTCTCCTGGCAGCAATTCTAAGCCGTGAATCCCACAAATCTGAGGAACGATGATGTCATCGACATTTAACTTACTCCAAGGATTGGGATCGATCGCATTTTCTAGCAAATAGCTTAAAGTATGCTTTTTCTTACGTAACCTAGCAAAATCATGGGGTGAAAGCAAACTTAAGGTGGCGCTGATTTGTGAATCTAAATCTAAAACCAATACTCGCTTGTTATGTCTTTGTGCTAAACAAGTAGCCAGATTAACAGTCAGAGTAGTTTTACCTACCCCGCCTTTCATGTTGACGGTGCTGATGATAGTTCCCATGTTTGAATTTCCTAACTGTCCTTGTTAACGTTAGTGTCTCAATTAGGATTGTGGCAACGGCAAATCATAATATTTTCTAAAGTTTTGGTTTGGCTAACAGCATTATTTTGTATTGTTTGATATCTTACTGCTGCTAATTAAAGATTTTAAGGGCGAATGGCTGTTCGCCCTTAAGGATTAATGTTGTCGTTAAAGTCCCAGATCTGACTCGAACTCGAACAATCTAGGCAATAGTAAAGTCTTCTTGTGTAAAAGCAGCAGCACCAACGTTGACAATACTCGCCAAAACAGCATTACTATTACTCAAATCGTAAATGATCGTACCTGTTCCAGCAGCATTATCAACAATATTTAAATCACTAAAATCTAAAGAACCTGTAAAACCCAAGAAATCAACACCGTTAACAAAGTCATTAATAACAATTGTGCCTTGACCTGATGCGATCGCAAAAATATCCGCGCCAGCACCACCAATCATAATGTCATTACCATTTCCACCATAAAGTTTGTCATTTCCTGTTCCGCCGTTTAAAGTGTCATTGCCATCACCGCCATAGATAGTATCCGTTCCATCAAGACCACTAAAATAGTCATTACCATTTCCGCCAATGAGTAAATCATTGCCAGCTTTACCATAGAGTTTGTCATCGCCGTCGCCACCGCTTAAGGTATCATCGCCATCACCGCCATCCAGGAGATCAATATTTACTCCGCCGTCTAGAGAATCATTACCAATGTCTCCTGCTAAGGTGTCTTTGCCAGATCCGCCAATGAGCGTATCGTTTCCTATGCCACCATAAAGTTTGTCATTTCCTATTCCGCCGTTTAAAGTATCATTGCCTTGATCGCCATAGATAATATCCGCTCCATCAAGACCACTAAAATAGTCATTACCATTTCCGCCAATGAGTAAATCATTGCCAGCTTTACCATAGAGTCTGTCATTGCCATCCCCGCCGTTTAAGGTATCATCGCCATCACCGCCATCAAGGACATCAATATCTACTCCGCCGTCTAAAGAGTCATTACCCGCGTTTCCTATTAAAGTGTTTTTGCCTATTCCGCCAATGAGCGTATCGTTTTCTATGCCACCAGATAACGAATCATTACCATCACCACCATAGAAAAGATTAGAAATATTATCAGTATTCAAGTCTAATTTAATATTTTCTGAACCAATAGTAATTTGAGTAGACTTGCCTAGAGTTTGATTATTTCCAGAAAAGCTGACATCGTAAGTCCCTGCTGGTAATGCCATCTGATAACCACCCGCTGACATACTAACTGTAGTATAGGATGTATTGTCGGATTGACGAACTGCGGTTATTTTAATTCCTGCTAAACCTTCGCCGATCGTATAAAATTCATTTTCTAAAACTAAGTCGTTATAGGCTACACCTGTAAGGAAGACATTTGAGCCAGATTTGGCAAAGTTTTGAGTAACCATCAAAGCATTGTAACCACCATAATCTCCAGTAAGATTACCTAAGCCAATTTCTTGAAAATCTGATTTTAAGATATTAGTGCGATGACCAGAACTTAAAAATAGGTTTCGGTGTATGTCGGCAGTGAAGTTGCTAAGGTTGATCGTTGCACTCGTACTTTTGAATGCAATATTTTCTCCAGCAACCCAGCTACCAGTAAATTGATAGCCAGCATTGGTCATGCGTTGTCGAGAAGTAGTTGCGTTGATGCCAGTATGGCTAAAAGTGTCTGTATCTAGCATCCATTGACTGTGAGATCGCGCTGCATCAATTAACAATAAATTAAAAGCTAGTGGCTGCTTAGAATTACTAGAAATAGTGTTAGCAGCTAATCCAGCATTTAAATCTATGCCAAATAAATCTGCTTCTAACTGGGGATTAAGACGGGCTTGATTAATTAATTCGAGCAGATACTGCTCAGATGCTGAAGGTTGAACCATGGGAATTACTTGATTTTTGAAATATACTTGACTTTCAATGTAATCAAATTTGCTTGTTTTGCAAACAGTATTTATCCCATGTTTTCTGGTGAACAGAATGCCGTATATTTACTTAGATGATAACTTCTTAATGGCATTGAAAAAAATGCGATCGCTCTTAAGATCTAATTATCTTTGTGTAATTAGTCATCAAGACTGCTCTTACGCGATCGCATTTTCAACTTTTTCAAATTATTCAGCTAACCAGCGTACTGCATCTTTGGCATGGTAAGTCAGAATCAGATCCGCACCAGCCCGCTTAAAGCTAGTTAAGGTTTCTAAGGTTACTTTTTTCTCATCGATCCAGCCATTGAGGGCAGCAGCCTTAACCATGGAATATTCCCCAGAAACGTTATAAGCAGCAACAGGTAAATTAGTCGCTTCCTTGACGCGCCAGATAATATCCATATAAGACAAGGCGGGTTTAACCATCAGCATATCTGCTCCCTCAGCGATGTCTAATTCAATCTCTTTAAGGGCTTCAGTACCGTTGGCAGGATTCATTTGATAGGTACGGCGATCGCCAAAACTAGGGGTCGAATCTGCTGCATCACGAAAAGGGCCATAATAAGCCGAGGCGTATTTAGCAGCATAGGAAAGAATGGGAGTATCTAAAAATCCAGCTTCATCTAACCCTTCTCTAATTGCCTTAACAAAACCATCCATCATTCCTGAAGGAGCAATAATATCTGCCCCTGCTTGTGCTTGAGATACGGCAGTTTTCTTGAGTAATTCTAAAGTAGGATCGTTGAGTACTCTGCCTGTGAGATCTCCTGTTTCCAGATAGCCACAGTGTCCGTGGGTGGTATATTCACAAAGACAGGTATCGGCAATGACTAATAAATCAGGTACAACTTGCTTAATAGCCGTGGCAGCTTTTTGCACAATCCCGCAATCGTGCCATGCGCCAGTAGCTTCAAGATCCTTATCTTCAGGAATGCCAAATAAAATTACCGCAGGAATACCCAAACCATAGACTTCTTTTGCCTCCTCCAGAATCTTATCAATCGAAAGCTGATAAACTCCAGGCATCGATCTAACTTCCTTAGCCACAGATGTTCCTGGTACGGCAAATAGAGGATAAATCAAATCATTAGCCGTGACTAGGGTTTCCTGCACCATACGACGTAGCTGAGGATGTTGGCGCAAGCGACGAGGGCGATTAGTGGGGAACATAAGATTTCTGATACTAAAGTTGGCAGTTTTATAGATAAAGCACCAATCTAGATATCTTTGCTAGAGATTAGTTGTCTAGATTAGGTATGATTTACTAGTTTAAAATGAATATCGCCGTCAAAGTATTAGGTAATATACAACTCAATGTTTTGTAACGTTTGAGCGTTTTTCTGGGTTCTAGCTATTCCACTTAAAATTAGCTACAATATTTGTGTAGAGCATAGTTAATAGTTATTAACTACATTCTGCCAAAGCTAAAGGCTAAGAGCTAAGAGCTAAAAGCTTTAAAAAAACATGGGGCCGTAAAGGTTTCGACAGGTTAGTAAAAACTAATCCGTGATTCAGGTCGAGAGTGAGTACCATCTCGTAAATCAGACTCAAACTAAATATAGATGCAAACAACATCGTAAAATTTGAGCGTCAGGCAGTAGCTGCCTAATCTAAAAACACTTTTTTAGATTGCTCGTCTCTAGTTTGACTCCGTTAAGGACTAAAGACAAAACCCCAACGGATGCGCTGAATAATTTTCTTTGGTAGGTTATTTAAGCAAAGATTTTATCAAAGAATCCTGCCATCAGGGATAATTGATGACCCCCGCTCTAAGGGTAAAAGGAGCTAAACCTGTGAACGAATGGGCAAGTGAATAGCTGGCTTGGACAGCAGTTCGACTCTGCTCGGCTCCACTCTATAATTAATGAAATACCCCGATTAAATCAAACTATTTAATTAGTGAATGGTTTGTTGGTTTAGGCTTGCCAGACTTGCTGAACCTTTGTCCAGACAGTAGCGACGGTTTGCTTGACCTCGTTTTGAAAGCTCCATCTTTGGAAAGCTCGTTCGTATTCTTCGCCGCTAGATTGATAGGCTTTCCAGCCACTCAAAGCTACTCCCAATCCCCAAAATAGCAAAATATACAGCGACCAAGAAAGCGTGCCTACTAGAACGAAGTTGAAGGCAACGAAGAAGGTGTTGACGATCGCATATTTAGTCAGTTTCCGCTGGAACTTTTGACGGCGCACTAGATTAAATGCACTACGCTGATGGTCGATCGCCTTTTGATCTAACCAGTTTTTTTCGGCAGCTTGAATCATGCTGTTACTAATATCTAATTCAGCAGCAATTTCCCAAAGCTGTTGTCGGCTCAGAGGTTCGTCGGTAGGATGATTGGCGATCGCCAAATTTAAAATTGCTTGAATGTCTTCTTGGCTGTAGGCATCGGGATAGTTGGAATAGTTGGGGGTAGTGTCTGGCATATTTTTTTTCAGCAACTCTCTAATTTTATTATGCTCAAATTATGTCCAAATATGTTTAAAATGTAATGCGCTCCTACCGTAAACTTTGGGACGGTTTTTACTGTAGATCGGCAGATGTATTGTAGTTTACTCTTCGTTACAATTTTAATAATTAATAGAAAGCATAAAAATTACCATAATTCACTTTGACAGTAGCTTTTACTAATAGCTTGGACAACAGTGGAATAGTATTTACGTCATTTAGACAGGAGCGTGCCATGAACGGCAACATTCGCATCGGTAACTTATTCGGTATACCTTTTTTAATTAACCCTTCTTGGTTTTTTGTTTTAGCTTTAGTTACCTGGAGCTATGGATCGGGACTAACTCAATTTCCTGAATTAACTGGGATCACACCTTGGCTACTAGGTTTAGTTACTGCCTTGTTGCTGTTCTCTTCCGTATTAGCCCATGAATTAGGACATAGCTTTGTCGCTATTTCTCAGGGAATTCCTGTTAAATCAATTACCCTCTTTATCTTTGGTGGCTTGGCTACCTTGGAAAAAGAATCAGAAACACCTTTACAAGCATTTTTAGTAGCGATCGCTGGACCATTAGTCAGCCTGCTATTATTCGGTTTGCTTACCTTCGTTGCCACCACAGCACCTTTAACTACACCCCTTCAGGCGATTATTTCTCTAGTCGCTTACATCAATTTAGTTTTAGCAGCATTCAATATGATTCCTGGGTTACCTCTCGATGGTGGTAACGTGCTTAAAGCGATTGTTTGGAAGGTTACAGGTAATCCTAATAAGGGTGTAATTATTGCAGGTCGAGTTGGTCAAGTAATTGGCTGGATTGCGATCGCTCTTGGTATACTTTCCATAATTGGCGTTAGTCAAGTAGGCAGCATCTGGACGCTATTAATTGGTACTTTCTTATTACAAAATGCTGGTTTTGCTGCTCAATCTGCCACTGTACAGGATAAGTTAAGTCAATATACAGCAGAAGATGCAGTAATTGCCGATAGCCCTATTGTTAGCAGCAGTCTCTCGATCAGAGAGTTTGTAAACAACTACGTGATTGGCAAAGAGCGCTGGAAAAAATTCTTATTAGTGGACGAAAATCAACAGCTACTTGGTTTTGTTACTACTGAAGATTTAAAACAGATTCACACTTCGGATTGGAATGATATTTATCTTACTGAGTTAGTTAAACCTGTTCCCGAAGCTGATACTATTGCTGCCGATACTTCTTTACTAGAAGTAGCAAAGCTGTTTGAGACTACCGAAGCTCGTGAGCTAGTAGTCATTAGTGCAGCGGGCAAAGTTCTCGGATTGCTAGAAAAAGCTTCAATCATTAAATTAATGACTGAACAAGAAGATATTAAAAATAAGGCTGCTATTGAATCGGCTCAGGAAGAGGAAAAAGCGATCGTTAATTAAAACCAGCAACTTCTTCGTATGTTGGTACACATAGTAGGGGCGAACGGTTGTTCGCCCCTACTAGCTATTACTCCCACTCAATTGTTCCAGGGGGTTTGGAGGTAATGTCATACACCACTCGATTTACTCCCTTAACCTCATTGACAATACGGTTAGAGATGGTTTCCAACATGTCGTAGGGAACTCTTGCCCAATCTGCGGTCATACCGTCTTCACTAGTAATAAAACGCAGCACAATCGGATGAGCATAGGTGCGCTTGTCTCCCATTACCCCGACACTGCGAATAGGCAATAATACGGCAAAAGCTTGCCAGTAGTCGTGATATACTCCCTGCTTACTAATTTCATCTCGCACAATAAAATCAGCATCCCGCAGGATATTTAATCTTTCTGCCGTAACTTCTCCGACAATTCTAATGGCTAAACCAGGACCAGGGAAAGGATGACGACGCACAATTTCTTCTGGTAGTCCGATCGCTCGCGCTACATTGCGCACCTCATCTTTAAAGAGTTTTCGTAGAGGCTCTACTAGTTTAAAACGCAGGTCTTTGGGTAAACCACCAACATTGTGATGACTCTTAATTTTTACCGCTACTCTTTCGCCAGTTTTGGGGTCAACATTGCTGTCTGCCGACTCAATTACGTCAGGATATAGTGTTCCTTGTGCCAAATAGTCAAAAGGTCCTAACTTCTTGGATTCTGCTTCAAATACTTGAATAAACTCATGTCCAATCCGACGGCGCTTTAGTTCAGGATCGATGACTCCCTCAACCTGCTTTAAAAAGCGATCGCGTGCCATGACATATTCAACGGGGATATGAAACTGATTTTTAAATATTTCTACCAGTTTTTCTGGTTCACCCTTGCGCATGAACCCCTGGTCAATAAACATACAGGTCAATTGCTCGCCGATGGCTCGATGAAGCAGAAAAGCTAGGGTCGAAGAATCTACTCCTCCTGAAAGAGCCAGCAAAACCCGTTTGTCGCCAACTTTTGCCCGAATATCTCGAATTGATTCTTCTACAAAAGCTTCCGTTGTCCAGGTGGGTTCGCATTGGCAAATATGGTAAACAAAATTGCGAATTAGAGCAATTCCCCCTTCTGAATGGACTACTTCTGGATGAAACTGCACCCCAAATAGTTTTCGTTCGGGATTAGATATTGCTGCACAGGGAGTATTCTTGGTGTAGGCTAAGATCGAAAACCCCTCTGGTAGATTGGTACATGAGTCTCCATGACTCATCCACATGGTTGCACCATGTTCTACATTGGTCAGTAGGTCTGTGGGATCTTCAATAAATAGCTGTGCTTTACCGTATTCCCCCAGCTTAACTTTTTCGACTGTTCCCCCTAGCTGTTTTACCATTAGCTGCATTCCGTAGCACACGCCAAGAACAGGAATACCCAGATTCCAAATTTCAGGGTCACATTTGGGTGCATGGTCATCGTATACCGAGCTAGGACCACCAGAAAGAATAATGCCGCGAGGATCTATTTTCCGCAGTTCTTCAGCACTTGTCCTATAAGATAAAACTTCTGAATATACCTGAGTTTCTCGAATTCTGCGAGCAATTAACTCGGAGTACTGAGAACCAAAATCGATGATAATAATTGTTTGACGATTGACTTGATCGACGAAAGAGTCAGAAGCTAAAGCATCGCTGCTGGGGGAGGAAATTGGTTTTGTTTGAATAGTCACTATACTCTAGGAAGTCTGTGTAAGTAAATAGGTAACAAAGTGTAAAGAAACTTAAGATTTTGATACCAAATTTATATTTGGAGAGTTATGATTTTAGCGGGATGTTGTTTATTGAAAGATATCTATGTAAATATCCTCATAGATTAACATAATTTAGGCAGCAACAAAACAGCATTATCGCTTATTTTAATCACTTCCCTACTACGATCAAATAAGATTGAACCTATACAAAGTTTTTGTTCTGTATACTTGCAAATATAGTCTTGGCATTTTAGATCGATCGCCTGAGTTAGTTCTTGATAAACTAAGTCTACCCAAGAAGAATTGTCTGAGTCTGGATCGAGTTCCCGCAATAAATTTAGAGCAGCTTCGGTAGTGGCACAGTCAAAAATTTGTTGAGTCTGAGATATGGGCAAGCCTAGCTTGGCGCAATAGGCAGTCATGATTTCTAATCTCCCATCAGCAAGATGATTGTGGGTGTGAAAAATTCCTCCTGCTAGCTTGATTAATTTACCGTGATAACCAAAGAGTAAGATTGACTTAACTCCAGCAGCAGCAGCAGTAACTAACATCGATCCGAGCCAATTAGCGGTTTTAATAATTCTTTGGGGATCGATGCCCGATTTTTCCGCTAAATCGATGCCGTTTTCCCCAATACAAAATACTAGATCATCAAACTGCTTCGCTTTGGTTTTAATCTCTGATTGATATGCCGACAGTTGACTAGGGGCTGTTAAAGGCTGAACTATACCCGTTGTTCCTAATAAAGACAGTCCTTCAACTACGCCAAAAGCTTCATTAGAGGTTCGTTTAGCTAACCGCACTCCTTCTGGCAAAATTATCGTTACGGTAATGCTTTGATTTTGCTTCAGCAAAGGTTGCAAATTTGCTGAATTAATTCTTGAGCATAACTGTAGATTGCTGCTTGGTTTTGGTTATTCTGTTGCTGACCAATACCTTCCCCCCCTGCGATGGTGATTTGCTTCCCCGAATCATAATTAACACTCAGGCTTACTTTTGCCCAGATAGGAGTATTGCGCGTCAAATCCAAATGATCGCCAGGATCGCTGCGAGTAATGGCGATCGCACAATTACAATCAATTTTAGCTACCTGTTCAATGTCAATTATTGCCTGTTCTGTTGGCTTAATTAAATTTACCGTTACTTGCGAAGGTGAAGATTGTTGCTGGAGATGACGCAAAGCAGCGATCGCACTGGCACAGGCAAAAACAGGCAGAGTATATCCAGAAGGCATAGATGAGGTCAGTTAATATAGCTCAATTCCATATTCTACCGCTTGATTACGACCTCTTTCTTTTGCCTGATACAAACCTTGATCTGCTGCGGCAACCAAGACCTCAAAATCGAAGTCAGGATGAGGAAGACAGGAAGATACGCCCAATGAGATAGTGACGTACAGATCTACAGACGAACGTAGGTGAGGAATTTTGAGAGATTGAACCTGTAGACGAATCTGTTGGGCTAAATATTTTGCTCCTGCTATAGGAGTTTGGGGCAACACCAACACAAATTCTTCCCCTCCATAACGAGCAACTAAATCGCTGGGACGCTTGGTTACTTTGCTAATTGCTTGAGCTACTTCGACTAAACAGCGATCGCCTGCTGGATGACCATAGGTATCGTTGTAGAGTTTAAAATAGTCAATATCACAAAGAATTAACGCTAAAGGACTTTGTTCTCTAGATAACCTAATCCATTCTTGGGCAATATACTGGTCAAATTTGCGACGGTTGGCAATCTGAGTCAGACTATCCATAACAGATAGTTGTTGTAGCTCCTGATTTGCTTGTTCTAGCTGTTGATAAAGTTTTGCCTGTTTGATGGCGACAGAAAGCTCCAAGGCAACTCTTTCTAAAAGATTGATTTCTTCGAGATTCCACTCTCTATCAATCGAACAATTCTCAACGCAGATCACCCCCCATAGCTTTGCTTCAGCCATAATCGGTATTAATAATGTGGAACAGGCTCTTGCCTGATCTGGCGATGACTCGTCAAAGTTTTGGGAGACAATACTTCCTGACGCTAAACAAGCTATATTTTTTTGAAACAGAGTTTCGGGGACTTGTTTCGGCTCAGAAATGTCACAGCTTAAGGGTGAATCAACTAGCCGAGATTCGACTAACAAAGTTAACTGTTTTGTTTCCTCCACTCGATTAATTTGAATTTTTTCAGCCAAAAGAAATTGCTTAACTTCATCTACCGTAGTCTGTAAAATTTGCTCTAGCTCTAAAGAAGCGTGAATTTTTTGGGTAATTTGAGCCAAAAGGCGATCGCTTGCTGCTCGCTGAATTAATTTTTGTTCAGTTTTTTTGAGGGAAGTAATATCAAAACAGTAACCAACTAATCCCTTAAATTTGCCCTCAAGCGAAAATTGTGGCACAGCATAATTAGAGATCCAGCAGTATTTTTGATTTAATATTTTTAAGCGATAATTAATTTTAAATCCTGTGGATTTAGCTAGAGATTGCTTAAACTCAAACTCGCAATTGGCTAAATCTTGAGGATGAATATTTACCATCCAGTTGCTATTCAACTTAGTTTCGTTTTCTCGATCTAAAACTCTGTTCCAAGCTTGATTAAAAAAAGTGGTGTTACCAATTGCATCACACATCCAAACTAAAGTAGAGGTATTATTAATAATAGTTTTAAATAGATTTTTAGTTGCTATCAAATCAGAAGTGAGTTTGACATTTTCTTGTTTTAGAGCCTTGAAATATTGATTTTGTTTATTTCTTTTGAGAGTAAAAAAAATAATCTTTTTTAAAAAATCTGGATATATATCAGCAAGAATCAAGCAATTATCTACCGCAAGTGGCAAAGATGCTAGGTCAATGCTCATTTCGTCAGTAAATAAGAGCAGAGGAATATTATATATATTAGCTTCCACTTGGCAGAGATAGTTATTAACTTTATGACCTGATCGAAGAGAATGCTAAAGCCCTAACTACGTGTCGTCTTTTAGGACAAGAGATCACTCTTCAAAAATATCGAGCTGTTCCAGCTTATTATCGTCAGCATTTTTCTTAGGCTGTACCTGCTCAATTCCTTTTCGTAAACCCAAGGCAATTTTACTGTGTTTTTCAATTTGTCCCATCACCTGTCTAGCTCTAGATATCACCGAAGTAGGTAAACCCGCCAGTCTTCCTGCTTCAATACCGTAGGATTTGCTAGCACCACCTGCACATACCTGATGGAGAAAGATAATTTTGTCGGCCATTTCTTTGACGGTTACCTGGTAGTTAGCTACATTAGTCAAGATCGAAGCCAGTTCATTTAATTCATGATAGTGAGTGGCAAAAATAGTGCGTCCCTGAATATCTGTAGCCAAATATTCCGCTACAGCCCAAGCTATAGAAAGCCCGTCAAAAGTGGCAGTCCCTCGACCAATTTCATCTAGGAGAATCAGCGATTGAGGCGTAGCATGATTGAGGATATTCGCGGTTTCGTTCATCTCCACCATAAAGGTAGATTGTCCAGTGGCAAGATCGTCTACTGCACCTACGCGGGTAAAAATGCGATCGCAAATTGCCAATCTCGCCTCTGTAGCTGGAACAAAACTCCCAATTTGAGCAATTAACTGAATCAAACCAATCTGCCGTAAATAACAGCTTTTACCACTAGCATTTGGCCCAGTTAAAATAATCAAATCTGGGTATAATTCGCCCATTTGCGCGGAATTTGGTACAAAAAAACCTTCTCCTAAAGACTGCTCGACTACAGGATGCCTACCTTCAATAATATCAATTTCTCGCCCCTGAATCATTTCTGGACAGCAATAGTTTTGATAGACAGCGATTTCTGCTAATCCTGCTAAAACATCGATCGCCGCGACAGCTTTTGAGATACTCCGAATTTCTTGGGCTTTTTCGGCAACAGTAACTCTTAATTCGCTAAAAATATCGTATTCGAGGTTGCTTAAATCATCTTTCGCCGTTAATATTCTCGTTTCGCGTTCTTTTAACTCCGAGGTAATATACCTTTCTTCATTTGTTAAAGTCTGCTTACGTTGATAGTTATCAGGAGCTTGACTAGCTTTAGAACGAGGCATACTAATGTAGTAGCCAAAGGTTTTGTTATATCCCACCTTAATATTAGCTACGCCGACTCTTTCTCTTTCTGTTACCTCCAGATTTGTCAGCCACTGCTTATCGTCTTCTAATCGCTGGCGAATCTCATCTAGTCGAGTATCAACACCGTCTTTAATTATCCCTCCTTCCTTAAGTAACAGAGGGGGAGACTCTACCAAACGCTCGGTGACATATATCCCCAACTGTTCCAACTCAGGGGGAATCTTATGCAGAGCTTTAAGAAAGGGTGCGTTGCCATAGGAAGCGATCGCCGATAAGTCAGTTAATTTGATTAGAGATTCTGCTAAGGCAAGTAAATCCCGTGCATTTGCCGTACCAGAACCCACTCTGCCCGATAATCTTTCAATGTCATATATTTTACGCAGCATTGAGCGTAAATCCTGGCGCATTGAAGTATTAGCTACTAGCTCTTTAATCGTATCTTGTCTGGCGGCAATTCCTTTTAAATCGACCAATGGTTGCAATACCCAGCGTCGTAAGGCTCTACCCCCCATTGCTGTACTAGTGCGATCTAATGCCCAGAGTAGCGAACCGTGAAATATGCCGTCTCGTATGGTTTGAGTAATTTCTAAATTGCGCCGAGTCTGATGATCGAGAATCAAATAGTCTGCCAGACTATAGGTACGTAGGGGTTGTAATGGCACTTGATAAGCTTTTTGCGTATCTTCCACATATTCCAATAAACCTCCTGCTGCCCGAACTCCTAAAGGAATATCCCCACAACCCATCCCTTCTAAAGAACTTACCTCAAAAGTATCCTTAAGTCTTTGACTGGCTTCAACTAGAGTAAAAGGTTGTTGCGATCGCAAGGAATAGCAAAAGCTATCGGGTAAATAATCGGCTAAATACTCAGATTTTTCTCCAGGACGGAGTAAACCATTAACATCTGGCGCATTTGCTGGAATTAAGACTTCAGAAGGCTGTAAACGAAGTAATTCCAAAGTTAAAGAGCTAAGTTCACTAGACTGGGTTGTCAAAAATTCGCCTGTAGAGATATCGGCATAAGCCAATCCCCAATGCTCCCCAGCCACGACAATAGCAGCCAAAAAATTATTCTGACGAGAACGAAGCATCCCATCATCAGTTAAAGTACCAGGGGTAAGCAGTTTCTGAATTTCTCTTTTGACTAAGTTGCGTTTTTCCGCACTAGCAGTAGCAGCATCCTCAACCTGATCGCAGATTGCCACTGCATAGCCTTTTTCCACCAGCATCGTACTGTAGCGCTCTAAAGCATGGTGTGGCACACCAGTCATCGCCACTCGCCCTAATTCCTTACCTCCCTCTTTACTCGTTTGCACCAGTTCGAGTTCTCTAGCGATGGTAACAGCATCCTGAAAAAAGCATTCAAAAAAATCCCCTACCCGATATAGCAGCAGCGCATTAGGATATTGTTCTTTCACCTCCACATAATGTTGATACATCGGCGAAAGCTTGGACTTATCTATGTTGCGACAATCGGTAATGATGTTTTTATCTGTTTTATGATGCTTCTCAGATGACATGAATTTCTATCAATCAGGATTTTTACTATTATGACTTTATCGCACCAGATTGACCTCTTCAAATGTAATCTCGATTTGCTTTAAGAGCGATCGCAATTAAAATTGATTTTGATTATTTTATTAAAATAGCTGTTGTAAGCATGAGTGGATTTAAAACATTAGAAGTTACTGATGATTTGTCAGCTTTCTGGTAGCCAATTTTCCGCCAATACCAATTCTAGAGAATATGGACACGTTTCTGGGAACACCGAGATCTCTATACTAGTTTGCCTAGCTGCTTGACGACGCGCCCGATGATAGCTTTCTTCCAGTTGCTCTGAAGGATAACTCCTTAGACTAGGACTATCTTCAATAGCTAATTCAATTTGAGTACGCGCATCAGTAATAGAATCAAGCCAACTATCTGAGCGGCGCTGCGGTTGATACTGCCACTTGAGCAAATGCAGTAAAAGACGAATTAGTTGACTGGTAATCCCTCGTCGTTCACTTTTGCCCAAGTCTTCAACCTCTTCAATCAAATTCGGCAGATCAATTTCATGCCAACGATGCTCCCGTAACAGTTGGGCTGTTTGGCTAATCCACGAATTAAAATCTGTTAAATACTTCTCCCTCATTTTTAATCCTGGTTCTAATAGCACTTATTACGTATTTGCAAAGCCTTTTGGCATTTCTCATAATAACGCTTAAACTCATAACCATTATTGAAAGTTGCAATTGTGCTAAAGCTACAAAAAGCTGTGTAACTCTATTTTAGGCGATCGCTACACATGGTCATCTTCGTGAGCCAATACCAATCAAATCTAATATTATGTCGCGTCACGGAGATAGATTCTCACTTGCTTTTGCTCTAAGAGTAATATCTGGAATTAGGCTTCCAAGGACAGAAAGTTGGTCGTAGATTCTCTCAACAATTCGCCATTTTCCATCTTCTTCAAGAAATACTCGATTCAGAAGCTCATGCACAGCGATGATGTCCCCTGGTTCGAGTGCTTTTGCTTCATCGTTACGAATTACTTCAAGTGGTAGATGAGTCTTTGAGTGCATAAATCAAATGGGTTCTATAAATAGTCTCTAAGACCAACAAAAAAGACGAGCTTTTACCCTCGCCTTCAATTTCTACTTACACGAGCGAATGGCAGTTCACCCCTTTACTTCTGTACGGACGTTCATGAAACGTCCGTACCTGACTTCTGACTTCTGACTTCTGACTTCTGACTTCTGACTTCTGACTTTTGACTCCGATTACCCTGGCTCTTCTTCATATTCAGGAGATTTTTGCTTTTCAGGAATATTTACGGGAGGAGGATTATAAGCTTGTGGTTCAGTATCATCATCCCAGACATCATCATTGTTGACTTCCTCGTACTCATATTTTTTTACTGGAGGCGCTTCATATACTTTCGCTTCATAGACTTCCGACTCAGCATCTTCCCAATTATTCTCTTCGTAATCATCATCATAAGGAATTGCTTCGGCTTGCTGTCTCATCGGCGGAGGTGCAGTACGGGACTCTTGCCATTCGTCTTCATCCCACCGTTCCTCCATTACAGGCTCTCTTGTATCTACAGTGGTCGAGATCGGCGTACGTAGAGGAGTGCCTGTGGGTAACTGGTTTTCTGCTTTTATAGTTTGAGGATAATAACCCACATCGTCTTTTTCCCAAGGAGGACGACCGATTCCCAAACGCTCTAACAGTCCCACGGAAATCTGCTCGATCCGCTCTTCCGAACCTTCAAAGACAATCAGGCGGTTAGGGCCGCTGCTGACAACTTCTTCGATGGATAGCTCATAGGTACTAATAAACTGCTCAGGAATTTGAGGAATGCCCAAAGAAGCAATCACAATAGAATTAACCGCACCGTTTTCTGCATCAAACTGGAAATCTCTAACTTTACCTAGAGGCTCACCAGCTTCGGTAATAACCTCACAGTTGACTAACTTACTATAGATTTCAACATCAATATCTTCAATGACGTTTTCATCTTCTACCAGAATTACGTCTCCAGTTTGACGAATACTATCAAGATACATATATTTGGGTATTCCAGAGACTGATAAGATGTTGTCTCGTAGTCCCAAAGCCACTATCTCTCTGCGGTCTATATCTACCAAGACCTCTTTTACCACTCCTAATCTTTTGCCAGTGTTACGGGCAATGACCTGAGTGTTAATAAATTCAGAGCGTAAATGTATATTTTCAGTTGTCATGTTGCTGTTTGGTTAATGTAAGCTACTGCTTGCACCTGCTATTTATCTAGTATTTTTAAAATCAGTCTTTGTTTCAAAATGATGCCATAAAAGTTGTCAAGGCGATAATTTTATAGTTGTTATAGTTGGTGAAATTAGCACAGCGTGAGTTTGATAAATTCATTCTAGCTAATCCCTAAACATTTGCTTTATTGGAGCATGAATACTAACTTTTGGCAATGAAAAGTTATTCACTAACCCTAGTATGAATTAGCTGCGTCCAAATTCATGAGTTTTTAGCTCAAATAACTGAGTTACAGTTTTGCTTCAATCCATTGTTTAACAATTTCGACAACTTCTGTCACTGGTAGATCTTGAGATTCTTTAGTATCTCGTTTAACTACCTCTACTTTGCCCTCAGAGAGCGATCGCCCTGTGACCACGCGATAGGGAATACCCACTAGTTCGCTATCCTTAAACTTAACTCCCGCTCTTTCTTTGCGGTCATCCAGCAAGACTTCAACTCCCGCCTGTTTAAATTCTTCATAAAGCTTTTCCCCCACCGCCATTTTTTCTTCATCAGCGATATTAGGTACGATCACGATTACATGATAAGGTGCGATCGCCACAGGCCAAATAATACCATCCTGGTCATAGGATTGTTCCACTGCTGCTTGAGCTAAACGGGATACCCCAATACCATAACAGCCCATCCAGAGGGGTTCTGTTTTACCCTGTTCGTTAGTAAAGTTTGCCCCCATCGCTTCGGAGTATTTGGTTCCAAGCTGGAAAATATGCCCTGCTTCAATCCCCCGCGCACTGCTCAGAATTTGACTCGGATCGTGAACAGCGCGATCGCCTTCTTTGGCTAATTGAATATCTACTGTAAGTTTAGGCAGAATAAAATTATCTCCCCAGTTTGCCCCCACGACGTGATAACCGACTTCATTTGCCCCTGTGACAAAGTTTTTGGCATTGACTACGGTTTGATCGGCTAAACGCAAAAACTGCTGCGCCACATTTTTAGATGTGCTGATATAGTCGTCATGCAAATCAGGTGCGATATAGCCTAAAGGCAAGGGTTTTAGCTGCCCATTTTTTTTGTGCTGTGGCATCAGGTACATTGAGAGCAATAATTGTTTTAGCTTGGTACTGAGGGGCAAGTTTAGTTAATTCATTAGTTAGCTTGACTTCATTTACATCGCGATCGCCACGGATATTAATCAAGACTAAAACAGTCATGCCGTTATCGTAAATCACCTCGTATAAAACATTTTTCACAATTATTGTGGGGGAACAGTTCAGCGTTTCGGCTAAAGTGGCGATCGTTTCCGTGTTGGGAGTGGCGAGCTTTTCATAGCTGCTAAAAGGCGACTCCGCCAGATCGGCAGGTAAGGATACTGCTTTTTCCGTATTGGCAGCATAATTACCATCTTCGGTATAGAGAATCTCATCTTCTCCCGCTTCTGCGAGGATCATAAACTCCTGAGATCCAGAACCGCCAATTGCTCCCGAATCCGCATCCACAGGACGAAACTCCAAACCACAACGGGTCATAATATTGCGATATGCCCGATCCATCGCCTGATAAGTTTCTTTTAAACTCGCCTCATCTGTATGGAAAGAATAGGCATCCTTCATAATAAATTCTCGCCCGCGCATCAAGCCAAAACGAGGACGAATCTCATCCCGAAACTTAGTTTGAATCTGATATAAATTCAGCGGTAACTGACGATAAGAACGAATCGTTTCACGAGCAATGGTCGTAATAATCTCTTCGTGAGTAGGGCCTAAACCCAATTCGCGATCGCTGCGATCGGTTAGGGAAAACATAATCCCTTCTGCCTTAGTGTAAGTATCCCACCGCCCTGATTCCTGCCAGAGCTGTGATGGCTGTAGCTGGGGTAATAAGCATTCCTGCGCCCCCGTTGCATCCATCTCTTCTCGGACAATTTGAGATATCTTCTGTAACACTCGCCACATCAAGGGCATATACGCATAGATCCCGCTACCGATACGGCGTATATAGCCTGCACGGAGTAATAACTGATGACTGGGTATTTCTGCCTCTGCTGGAGTTTCTCTCAGTGTCACAAACAGCATCTGGTTTAGTCGCATGGTTATTTCCTTCAGTAAGATTGCGGAATTTTTATTTTATCAGTCAGGTGATTAGTAATAACCATTTGATGAAGTTATGCCAAAAAATGCAGTGGCAGGCGATCGCGCAGCTAGTTCTTTAGGAGTCCTTTAGGGCATATAGCTAATAGCGGTTAGCTATGATCATGCATATGGCCAAGCAAATAGTTATCAAAATACCAATCCAACAGCAAACTAGACAAGAAATAGCTTCCGCCCTCTGGGATAGGTATGGTGTTGATTATGTATTACTCGGCAGAATCTTGCAGGAAACTAAGACTAGTGAAAGCTGTGAAATTAAAATTTTTCCACAGACTGTTTACTTAGTCTCTAATCAAGTAGGGTACAATGCCTGTCTCAAAATTGCTCGATTTACACAAGTCTTTGTACAGATTAGCGGTCTGGTGATTGAGGGTAGCCCACCATTGGCGATTACCCGAAGGGTACGACGCTGCGCGATCGCTGTTGAGTCAGCGGGAATTACTCATGGAGCAGATAAGTGGCTATGTAATTACAATTCAGACGATGTTTTGGCGCTTTATCATCTGTTTGTGGGCTTAGTAGAAGGAGAAAATAGTTACTACTCCTGTGGAATGCATAATTTTGGCAAAGCTGATGCGGCAGTCGAAATTACGGAAGATCTTAACCTGGCTATTTATGTTTTGAATGTATTTAATTATTACCGCTTAACTCAGTCTCCCATACTGCAAGAAGGACATACCTTTCAACCTGATCTGGAAACTCCTAGGTATCAAATACGATGGCTCAAAGATGATGAACATGAAATGGATAGTCCGCAATTTAATCCTTATGGTAGATGGTGTCTAGATCGCATTTTTGCCTGAACAAAAAAAGATAAGAAATTAAAGAACGTAATCTTTAAATCTCCTATCTAACTTATTTTTATGGTATCAACTCAATCTTTAAATAACTTTTAATTCTAGTTATAAACTTTACCGCCACCCCAAAGGATGCCGCGAATTTCAGGTTGAATTAAAATATGTCCCGCTACTGCCTCTAAATCTTCATCAGTCAGATTGCGCATCTTGGGATAAAGATCGGAGCGAGTAGTATTAGGGTGGAATTCATAGATATCTTTTTCCCCATCATAGGTAGTGGGATTTTTGAGATAGTCTACAATCCCTTCAACGTTATCTCTGGCGGGATAAGCTCCAGATAGAGCAGTCAAACCCAAGTTAACGTTAGGATTAGTTTTGGTCGCACCACCTTTATGACAATAACTACAGCTATCAACAAACACTTTTTGCCCTTGTTTAACCTGCTTTAAACTTAAAGTCATTTTGTCCCCTTTGTCATTTAGGGGAACAGTACGAATACTCTCATCAAGTTCCACTGCATTTACGCTACCAACATTAAATTGAATTACCAAAAATAAGGCAGCTACCGCAGCAAGTAAAAATTTTTTCAACATTGTTCTCCTCAAAATTTGAATTTGATCGATGCTTAGGATAAACCTCTCCATCAAAGGATGGGATAGTCTCCAATTGGTTGCCATGGTCAGGTTTCCTGCCGATTGCACCCATTGCATTCGGGTAGAAAACGAGAGGACTTGCCTGAGCCTTGGTCAAGGCATCAGCATCCATAATCTCCAGCTATTTATTTTGACAGAATACTCAAAGGTTATAAAAAACAGTAAACAATCTTATCGCTCAGGATCAATGGGGAACATGAATCATGATTCCTTTAACCAGCTTCTGAATTAGTTTTAGCAGCCAGAATTTCCATGATTATTGCTTTAGCATCTTCGAGTGCTAAACAAGTGCGTTCGTTTTTATAGTTGATTTGAAAGCGATCGCAAAGTTCAAATACGGCTTGTTCTTCCAAGTCATATTCTGCTGCAATATCAGCAATTGATAGTTCTGCAAAGCCCATAAGTACGGTCTATCTAAATCTTTTTAATGGAAGACTAAATGATTAATAAATGGTCAGAGAGACCCCGCCGTAAGACGACGGGACTTCCTCTGACTTCGTCATTGTTCAGTAATTATGTATTATACTAGGATTTCGTTTAAGCCGAGATGAGCAATAATACTCAGCAAGACCGTTTGCGCCCCAATAATAATAGATATCATCTCATTTAATAGACCCAACTGCGGGAAAAGTTTTTCGAGGCAAAGCAATACTTTACCTTTGCCGTTATTTACGAGGAAGCAAAAGGGAACGTAAATCTACGACCTTGCCGATTACAGCGATCGCAGGTGCTTGAAATTCTGTTATAGCTACCTGCTCAACAATCGTGCCTAAAGTACCAATCAACTGTGTTTGATCTGGTCTAGTACCCCAGCGAATCAGCGCAATCGGGGTTTCGGCGGTCATGCCTCCTGTAATTAGACTGGGAATAATGCGGGGTAGATTATGAACTCCCATATAGATCACAATGGTTTCTGAACCTTGAGCGATCGCCTGCCAGTTGACTTCGGGACGATATTTTTCGGTGGCTTCATGTCCCGTGACAAAAGTGACAGAAGAATTATAGCGACGATGAGTAATGGGAATACCCGCATAAGCAGGGGCTGCGATTCCTGAAGTGATCCCTGGCACAACTTCCACCTCTACTCCTGCCTGAATTAGATCTGCCATTTCTTCCCCACCTCTGCCAAACACAAAGGGGTCACCTCCTTTAAGACGCACCACTACAGCGTTAGTTTCTGCCTTGACTCTCAATAATTCAGTAGTTTCTGCCTGAGGCAGAGAATGACGGTCTTTACGCTTACCTGCATTGATTTTCTCAACTGTGCCTGGAATAATTGCCATAATTTCAGGACTAACCAAGGCATCATAAATTACGACATCAGCATGTTCTAGCAGAGTTTTTCCCTTCACCGTCAGCAAGCCAGGATCTCCTGGTCCAGCACCAACTAAATAAACCTTACCGAGGTACTTTGATTGATTCATATAATAGTAAATTGATTGATAGTTTAAGCTGACTGGGCAATTAATTCGGCGATCGCAGGTGTTGCCCCAAGGGGTTTGCCGAGCAGTAACTCGACGTGAGGATATTCCTGCTGTAATTCGTCAATTTTTGTGGCGATCGCTTCAGTGATTTTGCCAGGAAATAAAAAGTAGGGCAAGATGGCAATTTTTTGACTACCTGAAAGTATTTGAGCTTTAATTTGTTGAGTAAACTTAGGAAAAGTAGACCAGTATGCTATTTCAGCATGTAACTGCTTTGACAAGTTCTGATAATATTCTTCTGCTGCAAGCAGTTTACTGCCATGGGCAATCAAGATGCGTGTTTTGCTCGACAATTCGTCGAATTGATTTGTCAGCAGAGAAACTATTCCCGAATATTTACCCAAATATGGAGATAATTCAATAGATACCTGATTGTCAAACTGTTTAATAGCCAAGGCAATTTCAGCAGGAATATCTGACTGAACATGAGATCCTGGGGCTAGAAATAGAGGTAGTACCTTGATCCGTTTGAATCCTTGTAGATTTGCTTTTTGTGCAAAGTCAATTAAACTCTGACTCAAAGACTTATCAGCCAACTCTAAAGCAGCTATTTCAATTAGAGGAGTTCGAGGCAAATCTGAAATTGCTGGTTCAGTCACCCGTACACCTCCGTAAAACGAAGGTGCCTGCGGGTGACCGTTGGTCAATAATTTAGGCTCAAAATCCAACGAACTCTTTCCCAAGCAATTGTCCTGAGTTAGTATGTGATTGGATTGATATTTGGCGATTAATAGGTTTCTAAGCTTCAAAGCAGCAGTTTGGGTTCGACAGTCTCTACTGCCGTGAAAAACTAAAAAGTAAGCGCAAGATGAAGTCAAATAAATTACCGAAGAAGTATAGTGTAAATCAATTTTAAAAAGCCTAGAAAAGTCTATATTTAAAAAATTATAGCTGTGAAAACAATTGATTCTGTAGTAAATGATATATTTTAAATACAAATATTAGTATAAATACTGATATAACTATCGTAATAATTCATCAGTTATTTGGTCACTATATAAAATTTAAATTCCTAACTGAAATAAAATATGTTGAGTAATAACTCTAACGATCAATACGCAACCAATTCTTCTGCATCGGGAACTCCTTCTAGAGATTCTTTAGATGTTAGTATGAGCGAATATTTAGTTAAAGTAAAAAGACGCTGGAAACCCGCTTTGGCTGTCTTTCTTTTGACCTTGGGAGTAACTGGATGTCTGAGCTTATTACAACAAAAAACATATCAGGCAGAAGGAAAGCTGCTGTTTAAACAGAAAAGTGCTGGAGCTATTGGTGAAATTGGCAAGGAGGCAGGTACTTTAAATACTATTTTAAACGATCAGACTCCTTTGAGTACTCAGATTCAAGTCTTGGAATCTGAACCTGTAATTCAACAGGTAATTGATCGGCAAAAACTAACCGATCAAAATGGTGAGCCCCTAAAGCCAGAAGACTTCAGAAAAAAACTGGTGGCCGAGGTTGTAGGAGGAACCGATGTGGTGGGCGTTAGCTATAAGCATCCCGATCCTAAAATAGCATCTAACGTCGTCAATACTTTGATGGATGTCTATATTCAAACCCAAATTGCCAGCAATCAGAGCCAGCCTGGAGCTGCTAAAGAGTTTATTGATGGTCAGCTACCACAGGTAGAAGCTAAGGTTAAGACTGCTGAAGAACAAATTTCCGCTTTTAGATCACAAAATAACATTGTCGATCTGGGGGAAGAAAAAAGAGGTTTAGTTGCTAATTTAGGGTCGATCAATCAGCAGATCACGGTTACGGGTTCTGAACTTCAGGGAATGCAGGCTCAGTCTGCTGCTCTTCAAGGACAGCTAGGCTTAAATCTAGAACAAGCAGTCAAAGCTAATCAGTTGGGTTCTTATCCTGAAGTCCAAAGTATTTTGGATCAACTAGCACAAACCGAATCAGATTTGTCAAAAGAACGCCAAAGATTTAGCGACCAACATCCTGCTGTAATTAGTCTAAATGAAAAGAAAAACAGTTTAACCCAGCAACTGAGAAACTTAATTGCCGTTAATGTAGGTGAGGGAGTTGATGTTTCTCAAGGTTTGTTGCGCAATGAAAATGGAACCAAAGAAAATCAGCTCGAAAAATTTATTAGCTTCAAAATTGAAGAGTTGAGTCTGCAAAAACAGGTTGGTGCTATGTACAATTCTCAGCAAGAGCTAATCAAAAGAGCTAAAGTTCTTCCTCAACTAGAGCAGAAAGATCGTGAACTAGTGCGTCAGGCAGAATCAGCAGGAAAAACTTATGAGACTTTGCTCAACAATTTACAAGAAGCAACAATCGCTGCCAATAGTAAAAGCGGTAATGCTGACGTGGTTGAATATGCTGCCGTACCTGACAAAGGCAATTCAGGTAGAGCTATCTTAATGGGGATGGGCTTAATCATGGGTGCGTTTCTCGCCAACTTGTCAGTTATTTTACTGGAGATGCAGGATCGCTCAATTAGCTCTTTAACTGAAATTAAAAAGAAATTTCCCTATCAAACTGTTGGTATAACTCGTTTAGAACCTCCTATGTATCAGGGTAAGATTGTGACGAGGGACGAGCCTGATTCTTTCTCCAGCGAAGTCTATCGAATGATCCAGGCTAATCTCAAGTTTTTGACTAACGATAAGCCACCCAAAGTAATTTTAGTTACCAGCTCTGTCCCTGAAGAAGGTAAGTCTACCGTAACGGCTAATTTAGCGGCTGCAATCTCTCAACTAGGACGTAGCGTATTATTAGTAGATGCAGATCTGCGTCGTTCTTCTCAACATCATCTTTGGGGTGTAGACAATCAAAAGGGACTCAAAGATATTGTCGTCGATAATGTTAGCCCCTTATCAGTGATCAGGCAACCCATGCCCAAGCTAAGTTTGTTAACTAGTGGGATAGTTGAATCTAATCCTTTAGCAATTCTAGATTCGCCTAAAATGAGTGATTTCGTCGGTCGTTCCCGCCGTGAATACGATCTCATCTTAATTGATGTTCCTCCTTTACCAGTAACGGCTGATGTTTTGACTGTTAGCAAGCTGGTGGATGGCATTTTATTCGTTACTAGACCAGGAATTGTGGAGCATGAAAGCGCTGAACTGGCTCAGGAAGCTTTGGCTACCACTGGACAGAAAATTTTAGGGATGGTGGTCAATGGGGTCAAAGCAAACGAATTTGACCGTTATTCTTATCATGGACGGTATGGGAAAAATATTTTGAAAAAGGCAATGTTCAGTATGAAAGTCAGAACAACTTCAATGGTTCTCAAAACTTGTCGAATATGCCCGAAGGCAATAATGCTAACAGTAGCGTTAGTAGGGCTAAATTGTAAATATTGTCTGTAAATTATGAGACAAAATTTGGTTAGTGGCAATGTAGAGATAATTTGCGCTATTACGTGACCATTAATTTGATTGATTATGGTGATGGAGTTTAGATTGAGACGCGATCGTGTAAGATCGACTTCTCAGCAGATTTACTAATTTTTGCCACCATCAGACTAACTTGCGAATATGACTTTACAACTACGCGTTTATGTTCCAGAGCATCCTTTGATCAAACACTGGCTAGCGGTAGCTCGTGATGTCAATACGCCATCAGTACTATTTAAAAGTGCGATGTCTGAGTTGGGTCGATGGTTAGCCTATGAAGCAGTGAGAAATTGGTTGCCTACTGTAGATACCAGTCTACAAACCCCTTTAGCTCAATGTTCGGCAACTTTTGTCAATCCAGAAGTTCCTATGGGGATAGTGCCTATTTTGCGTGCTGGGTTAGCTTTGCTCGAAGAGGTGCAGAAGGTTTTGCCCTTAGCTTCGGTTTATCACTTAGGTTTGGTGCGAAACGAATCTTCCTTAGAGCCAAGCTGCTATTTAAATAAGCTACCAGAAAAATTTGACGAGGAAACAAGAATAGTCATTTTAGAGCCGATGTTAGCTACAGGAGGATCTATTATGATGGCAATGCAGGAAGTTACTAGGCGAGGCATCAAGCCAGAGTTAATTAGGATTATTGCGATCATAGCTGCTCCTCCCGCCCTCAGACAGCTTAGTGAAAATTACCCTGGGTTAGAGATTTATACGGCTATGATTGACGAAGGATTAAACAGCAAAGGATATATTGTTCCAGGTTTAGGGGATGCAGGCGATCGCGCTTTTGGCACTTAGATAAGGCGTAAAATAATTATAAGCACTATCAAAAAGATTAAATCTTATGAGTCAACAAAATGGTTTTGGGAGTGGATTTGTCTTAGGTTCGCTCATTGGTGGAGTAGTAGGTGGCGTTTTAGGTACAGTTATCGCCACTCGTAAGGAAAGGCAAATTGTGGGGACAGATACTTATCAATTAAAAACTAGGCAAGAAAGATCTTTGGGGACAGAAGAAAGTATCGAACTAGCTCGACATGGTTTAGAGGACAAAATTGCTCAACTCAATTCAGCCATTGATGATGTTAGACAGCAGTTGGGAACAGTTAAAGCTTCTTCAGAGCAAGATTAACTTTGGTTTGGGGTAGAGAAAAACAATTGCTTGTCAATTATCCTAAATTTACAAATGTAAAATTAGTTTTTTAAATCAAGAGATTTTAAAGCATAATCAATTGTTAATCACAAAATTAAATAATCACAAGATTAGCTATTATTAATAGCTGCCAAAGCAAAATTACCAAATATTAGCAAATTGGCGTTAACCATCGGCAATTAAGCAGAGTGTTTAAATTAAAGTGGAGCAAGCAAGCAATTTAAAATCACCACCTAACAATCAGGAATTGACGGAATTTGATCGCAATTTAGTCGCTACCTATTATCAAAGAGGTAGGACTAATCTCAAGCTGAAAAATTATGCGGCGGCGCTTCAAGATTTTAGCACTGTTCTAGAAATCGACCCGCAAAACGTCAAAGCTTATTTGATTCGTGGCTATACTTACGGAGAAATCAAAGATTTTGACCAAGAAATTACTAACTATAGTGCAGCAATTGCTCTGAATCCTACATTGGCAAAAGCTTATCGTAGTCGAGGTTATGCCTATGGTATTTTGCAACAATATCAACAGGCGATCGCCGATCTCAAGCAAGCATTAGAGCTAGATCCTAAATATGTTCAAGCCTACTTTAATCTGGGCTGTATTCATCATCTCGTCAAACAGCATCATCTTGCCATCGCCAATTTTACTCGGGTAATTAATTTAGAACCACGCAATGCTCAAGCTTATTACCATCGAGGTAATATTTATCAATATCTAGATGATTATCAAGCAGCAATTAATGATTTTACCCAAGTAATTATTGACAATCCCGATCATGCTCAAGCCTATCGCAGTCGCGCACAGACTCATTTTAAGCTAGAAAATTATCGCAACGCCATTATTGACTATAGCCAAGCAATTTTTCTTGATTCCCAAGATTGGCAATCCTTCTACTACCAGGGACATTCTTATCGTCAGCTAGCAGATTATCCCAATGCTTGGGCAAGCTATAGTGAGGTAATTAAAATCAAACCGCGATTAGCTAGCGTTTATCAGGATCGTGGCTATGTCTGCGGTAAACTCAAAGACTTCAACGGAGCGATCGCCGATTATACTCAAGCAATTAAATGTGAGCCAAAACAGTCTGGCAATTACTATCATCGGGGTAATGCTTATAATTTCCTGCAACAATATCAGCAGGCGATCGCCGATTACACCAAATGTGTAGAGCTAGATCCTAATCACAACCAAGCTTATTTTAATCGAGGTGTTAGCCATAATTCACTGCAAAAATATCATCAAGCAATTGATGATTATAATTTGGCGCTGACTGTCAAGTCTCAATCTTCTATAATTTATAATAATCGTGGCATTGCTTATCAACAGCTCAAGCAATATCAAAAAGCGATCGCCGACTACACCCAGGCAATTTTTTTAGACTCTAATTATGCTGATGCTTACTACAACCGAGCTTTAGTTTACCATCTGCTCGAAAATCGGCAAAAATCATTAAAAGACCTAACTACAGCCCAGAATCTATTTTTGAAACAAAAAAAGGTTAAGCTAGCGCAACGAGCTTCCAGCATGATGCAACAATCAATGAGCAATGAACAATGAACAATGAACAATGAACAATGAGCAGTAATTAGAGAAGTAGGGTGGGCAAAACTTCACTTTAAAACAATCAGTACTCAATTATCAGACTTTTGCCCACCACCAAGGATATTTCTCCTAAAAATCGATTTGACAGTAATCAATAATCACTAGCAATATGGCTAAAGAATGGGAATCGTCAGATTATCAAGATGCTTTGACAGAGTTGAACCTTGAACTACAGCAAAATCCCGATGATATTGATGCCTATTATGCTAGAAGCGAACTGTACTATAGCTTAGAAGACTACGATGCAGGGATTAAAGATCTCAACGCGATTCTGCAACGAAACAGTCAAGATGCTCTAGCCTATATGTTTCGTGGCTATGGTTATGGGCAGTTGCATAATTATCAGCGGGCAATTGATGACTACAACGCTGTCTTAGATTTATCTCCCAACTATGCTAAAGCCTATTTTAATCGCGGTACTGCCTACTATAATTTAAAACAATATGCTCAAGCCCTCGCCGATTTCGATCTGGCGATTAGACTTAATGCCAGCTATGCAGAAGCATACTACAACCGCGCCATCGTCCAGAATCAACTAGAACAATACTCTCAAGCGATCGCCGACTACACTGAAGTAATCCGTCTTCAGCCAAATGATGAAGCAGCCTACTATAACCGAGGCAACACTCATAACAAAGTCAAACAATACTCTCAAGCCCTAGCAGATTATGATCAAGCAATTGCCCTTAAACCCGAAGATTTAGAAGCTTACTATAATCGAGCCAATGTCTACCATAAAACTCAAGCCTATCCCCAAGCGATCGCTGACTATAACCATGTAATTAAATTTAATTCTCGTCACGCTCCAACCTATTACAATCGAGGCACAACTTATTTAGCAATTCAAGATTTTGCCAAGGCGATCGCCGATTTCACTAAGGCAATTTCTCTTAATCCCAACTATGCCGAAGCCTATTACAATCGTGCAGTGGCGTTTAACAAACTGGGTGAATATCAAAAAGCGATCGCCGATCATCAGCAGGCAATCAAACTTAAGCCTAACTATGCCGAAGCCTATGGCAACATGGGGTTAGTTTATCAAACCTTGGGAGATAAACGCCAGGCAATTAAACATCTAGAACGTTCAGCAACCCTATTTAAACAGCAAAATAACCAGGCTTTATATCAATATGTTGAAGATAAACTCATAGCCTTGGGTGCAAAATAAAGGGACGAAGCCCTAGCTATAAGCTTTAAGAAGATAAATTTAGATTTAGAACATAATTATTGAGCGTATTTCTCTGCTCATTGCGAGACAGTTACGTCCTAAAGGACTTGTCTCGCATAGTTGGAGATACCGCGCTCCGCATATCCTTTAGGGCATATTGCGGAGGTTTCCTCCGTTGTCTATCACGGATACACCTTCGGATAAGTAAACTGTCGAGGTTGCTCATTGCTCATTGTTCATTGTTCATTGTTCATTGCTCATTGTTAACTAGCTTTGCTGACGCAGACTGCGAGTTTGTTCAAGGATGTCTTCAATATCTTCTTGGGAAAGACGCTCAACATAGTTAATTTTAATTTCTTCTAACAAGTCCACCAACAGTAGCTCGATTTTAGTCATACTCTGCTGCGCTTGTAGCTCACTGGAAAACGACTTGCCTATATTACTAATTAAGCTCTCGACGAGGCGATCAAACTGCTTATCTTCTGCCAGTGCTGCTTGGAGTGTACTACTAAAGGCACTATAACTTTGGGATACTAGCTGACGACTGATGCTGGAGATAGTGCGATCGCTCCCAGGCAGGATTTTGATTCCTTGATAAGCGGGGCTTTGCTTGAGGGATTTTTCGATGCTATATTGCAGCAGAGTTTCCACTTCAGGTTGAATTGCGGGTAATACGCGATCGGCGGTTACTTTGGCTAATATTCTAATAAGTTCAATAATTTCATTGGTGTCGTTAATATCAACATAAGTATGAGCAGTTTGTTGAGATAGTAGTCTACCTAAATCGCCATTTCTAACTGAAGTTTGAATCTGATTAATTAAACGGATAATTACCACTTCCGTGACATCTTCGGCAATTCCTGCAACTAAACCTTGACTTAGCTGTTTCTGAATCGAGTTTAGGTTAATTATCTGTGCCTGACTCAAACGAACCGTGACAGGAATTACTCTCAGCCAGCGCCAAATAGGCAGCAGAAAGAAAATATCATACCAGCGCCAAAGCATCGCATCAAGCCAGCTTATGCCCACACGACGGCGACTAATAAACCAACTCCGTCCTAAAAATTCGAGAGCAAACAAAACGCCGAAAGGAAAGTCAATCAAGCCAAAATAGTCAACATAGCCACCATTTTCGCCGATGGCGCGATAATAGTTGGTTTCTAACAGTGGTTTGATTTCTGTTTCAAAAAAAGTCATTTCTTCAGCCACCCTACCTTTGAAATAGTCAGGTGTCCAAAAACGCCAAAATGCAGCCTTGGCTGAATTATCTTGATTGGGAAGATGCGATCGCATCCTGTTTTTAATTCTTTCTAAATTACCTGTTTTATTTGCTTCGGCAAAAGCATTAGTTTGAACTATCTCAATACTACGACGGCGGATATCGCCAAAGAGAGTCTTAGCTTTAGCAGAATCAACCCCGTTAGTCGCCAATTCAAGTTTTAGCTGTTCCACCTTAGCCAGATATTCTTGGGTATCACGATTGGGAATAATTCCTTTCACTACATCGTATTGGGTGATCAACTTAGAAACATTTTCTGGTAGTAAATCAAGTTCAATACCTGGAAGCTGACCATAGGCAGTCTTAATTTCTCCGATGGTAACTTGACCCAGCAGCCAAAAATCCCGCAAAGGAATATAACTTAGATCAAAACCCACAATCAAGAGATTGATTACGGCTATTAAAGCCATCAACCTTTCCAACCAAAGATTTGGTCTAGATCTTTTAACTCTCCTGGGAATTCGTTTAACAATAGTCACTGATTACTGATTACTTAATTACTTACTTACGAAGTTTGCTTATCCGAAGGTGTATCCGTGATAGACAACGGGGGAAACCCCCGCAACGCACGGCGGCTTTTGAGTAAGAGTATTCTTTCTCAAAACGCGCCTTAACTTCGCGCTGATTACTGATTACTGATTATTGTTCATTGTTCAAAACACCACGGAGAAAAATATCGGAGATGCCTTCTGCCATTTCCTGCATCGCTTTGGGGGAAGCATCGGGGTTCATAATAGTTTCTTCAGAAAAGCCAGCGATCGCAAATATACCCAAGAATACCTTAGCGACAATTTTCGGATTCATCCGCCGATAAATGCCTTTTTCCATTGCTGTTTCAAAAAAGCTTCTGCCACATCGGTCATTTTGTTGATTACTTCGGCTTGAATGCTTTCTCGCAATTCTGGGTGGTATTGAGCCTCAATAAAGCAAACCCGCATTAAATCGCTATTTTTTCGCATATTGAGCATTCTACGGCGCATTACTTGAGAAACTGCTTTATAGCTCCCCATTTCACTCAATTCAGTTAATAAGTCGGTGAGAATATCGACCCATCCAGCAGTAGCCACCTCAATTAAAATCGCTTTTTTGCTGTCAAAATGACGAAATAAAGTTCCTTCTGCCACTCCTGCTGACTTGGCTAAATCTTTGGTAGTTGTACCTTCATACCCACGTTTAGCAAATAATTGCAGTGCCGCCTGTAAAATTTTAGTGCGTGTATCTTCTTCTGTTTGAGGAGTTTGACGCATTTCTCTCCAGGCTTGCTGTGAAAAAATTTGCATAAGCTTTTAATAGTTATCATTAATCGGCAGGCTATAGACAAGTAGATTGTGATTGATTGCATAGTAGTATCGACTATACTTAAATCGCTCTCAAAGATTCAGAAAATAGATCAGAAATTTGACTGTCTAGAACTTTACAATAATCGGATATGGCAAAAGGTCATCTTTTCTAGCTCAATTCTTTACAGATTGTTATCTATATTTATTCATTGCTTATTCCTTAATGATTATTTTCTCGTAACCAGAGGGGCAAAATCTGAGTAGAATATAACCGCAGCATTTTTACGAGCATGTAAAAATTAATTACTTAGGGAGATTGAATGAAATCAGATAGAGCTAATCATTGTGGGTTAACCAAATCGCGCTGGGTGGTTTTAGTGCGATCGCGTTTTGGTGGTGGAATTGTGCTGGTTTATCTGTCTTGGCTGCGACTCAAACTCAAACAAAGTCATCAATCCAACCTTATATTAATCAGGTAATAGAACAAATTACTGAGTTTACCCTTAATAACGGGTTAAAGTTTATGGTCCTCGAAAACCATGAAGCTCCCGTGGTTTCTTTTGTCACCTACGCCAATGTGGGAGGAGTTGATGAACCCGATGGTCAAACTGGCGTAGCTCATTTTTTAGAACATTTAGCTTTTAAAGGTACCCAAAAAATTGGCACAACTAACTATCCTGCCGAAGCTAAAGAGCTAGACAAGCTCGACACAATTTTTGCTGAAATTAAGCAGGCGCAAACATCGGGCGATCAAGCAAAACTAGCACAGTTAACGGAACAGTTTATTGCAACTCAAGCAGCGGCGAATAAATATGTAAAACAAAATAAATTTGGGGAGATTGTCGATACTGCGGGTGGAGTCGGTTTAAATGCTGCCACGTCTGCCGATTCCACTACCTATTTTTATAGTTTTCCTGCCAACAAACTAGAACTTTGGATGTCTTTGGAATCGGAAAGATTTCTTGAACCTGTATTCCGCGAATTCTATCAAGAAAAACAGGTAATCCTAGAAGAGAAGAGGATGCGTACTGATAATTCTCCTATCGGTAAAATGATCGAAGAATTTCTCGATACCGCCTATGATGTTCATCCCTACAAACGACCTGTAATTGGCTATGACGAAGATCTTGGCGCTCTGTCCAGAGAAAATGTAGAACAGTTTTTTCAGACTTATTACTCACCGAATAACTTGACTGTGGCGATCGCTGGAGATGTAGATCCTGACGAAGTACAGAAATTAGCTAAAACTTATTTTGGGCGTTTTCAATCCCAACCTCAACCTGGTGTCGTCGCTAAAGTTGAGCCTCCTCAAACAAAAACGAAGGAAGTTACGGTCACTTTTCCCTCCCAGCCTTGGTATCTTGAAGGCTATCATATTCCTGCTTTGAGCGATCCTGATTATGAGGTACATGAAGTCATTGCTGAACTACTAAGCAGTGGTAGAACCTCTCGTCTCTATAAATCTTTAGTAGAAAAACAGCAAGTAGCTCTCTCTGCCCAAGGTTTTAGCGGTTTCCCTGGCAATAAATATCCCAATTTAATGCTAGTTTATGCTCTTACTGCCCCTGGAACTAGTGTTGATCGTTTAGCCACCGCATTAAGAGCCGAAATCGAACGTCTCAAAACTGAACCCGTTGCTCCTGAAGAACTCGAACAAGTCAAAACTCAACTCAAAGCTGGTTTGTTACGCACCCTTGATTCTAATCTGGGTATGGCAAATTTACTGGCTGAATATGAGGCAAAAACGGGTAGTTGGCGCAATCTGTTTGAGGAATTGACCAAGCTAGAGGCTGTTACTCCTCAAGATATTCAACGAGTTTCGCAAAAAACATTTACTGACTCAAATCGTACTATTGGCAGGTTACTTCCCCCTAGCTAACTGGCAAAATGCTCTTGCTAATACCTTGATCTAGATGATTTTTATCGGTATTTTGCACCATAATGAATGGCAAAAGAAATTACTAAATGCAAAAAGCCATGTCAAATCCTTTAATTCGCTTGTTTTCTAATCGGTGTAGAAAGACTTGAAGACGATACTTTTGCCATTCACGAAGCCCTTAAACCAAATATCGTTGGCTTGACTAGTTATCAAACAGACCCTCAAGGCAATCGCACCACTTCAGACTACGATCCAGAAGGTGGCGATGCTCGCGAAGAAGGTTGGTATGTCGATGCAGCTAGAACTCGTCGTCCAGTTTGGAGTGAAATTTATCAATGGCAAGATAAACCAGAAATACTGTCAATTTCTTCTAGTTATCCAGTTTTTGATAGCCAAGAGAAGTTCATTGGGGTGATTGGGGTAGATCTAATTCTTTCGCAAATCGGCGATTTTCTTAATCAAATTGACATCAGCCCATCAACTAAAATTTACATTATTGAACGAGACGGTTCTTTAGTGGCTGGTTCAGGAACAGACTTGCCATATAAAATGGTGTCAGGAGAACCGCAAAGAATTCAAACTGCTAACAGCTCCAATCCTGTAGTCAAGGCGACTACTCAAAACCTACTGCGAGAATATCAGTCTCTTGACAAGATTAACCAAGCCCTAAAAACTGAATTTTTTCTAAATGGGGAGCGACAGTTTGTTCAGGTAGCTCCTTGGCAAGATGAATTGGGTTTGGATTGGTTGATTGTGATTACAATGCCAGAATCAGACTTTATGGCACAAATTAATGTTAATACTCGAACCACAATTATTTTGTGTCTAGGGGCTTTGGGTGTTGCAATAGTATTAGGTTGGTATACTTCTCGCTGGATTACTCGACCAATTTATCTTTTAGAGGACATCTGAAAAGTTATTTATGTTGCCAAACGCCTAAGCATAATCCGAAATACCACGCACATCCTGCCACCAAAATGTAGAAAATGCCGTTGATAATCTCTCTCATATCTACAGTTCGGGGA
>JAAUOU010000157.1 GCA_012034765.1 Pleurocapsaceae cyanobacterium CSU_1_1
TACTTGGAAGAAGATTAAAAGGCTCGCCAAGTGATAGATCGCGGTCGGTGCGCCCGTGATTAAACAGCCCAGTAACGGCGTTCTAGCGGGGGCATAACTTCGGTTTTGCCTAGTCAAGAGTCTATATGGGAATCCTTCGGTTTTACCGATGGGAGGTTCAATTGTACTGACTCCAGCCTTATTGAGGTTGGAGTTGTTTCTCTGAAAAAGATGGACAAAATAATTTTTTTAATGACCTAGTAAAAATAATTTAGATATGCTGACAAGATATTAATCTTCAACTTATAATTTGGCCGTCTCTCTTTAGATAGGGATTGAAGTCAGCGCTGCAAATTTTTGATTTGGGGAGAGGCTCTGCGTTTCGTAAATACTTTCTTAAATACTGTTGTCTGGCACTATTAATCTGCTATCATTTCCTGAAAGTTAGATTTTTTCCCACACCCCAACTAACTACTCCTAATTAGCCAAAAACTTTACTGTGGCTACATTGCTATATTATTGTTACGCACGCACTTACTTCACACACCAGGAGCTTGAGCTATGAATCTTGAGTCAAACCAATTATCTCTGGAGCAAAAATTTATGCACCAGGTATTTGCACTTAAAGTTAAAGATTTATCCTTTGAGGAGACTAAAGAATTATTGATTAAATTTCACAAGCAAATGTTATTTAAAGATAACTTTGATCGCCAGCTATCGTCTAAAAGACAAAAAATTGCCCACCGAGCAATAGATAATTAAGGTTATGTCACTGATATATAAATTTGATTGCTTAATTGGCTAGAGTTAGCAACTGAGAAGATATATTTTATAATTTATCTTTCTCTTACTGGATCAATAACATGAGCCTCAAAGGATTCCTCAAGGATAAAGCTTCGCGTCACGATCGCCTTTCTTTTATTCGTTCCGATCTACCTAAGCTGGCTGCCTATACACCCCATCCTGGAGGTGAAAGCTCAACAATTGTCGATCGATTAGATACCAACGAAAGCCCCTTAGATTTGCCCGTAGAAATTAAATCGAAACTGGCAGAGGAATATCAAAAGGAGATCGAAGCTAATCGTTATCCAGATGGTAGTCATCATGAATTAAAAAGTCTAATTGCCGAATATGTTAATGAGTCGGCTAATCTTAGGGAGCTAACTAACGCTCATATTTCGGTGGGAAATGGCTCAGATGAGCTAATTCGCTCCTTGCTCATTGCCACCTGTCTTGGGGGAGAAGGTTCGATCTTAGTATTTACCCCAACTTTTTCAATGTATGGCATCCTGGCAAGAACTTTAGGAATTCCCGTAGTTACGATTGCCCGACAGGAAGATTTTAGTTTAGATTTAAATCTGGCTCAATTAGCGATCGCCGAGGCTAACGAGCCACCTATACGGGTAGTATTCATGGTACATCCCAACTCACCAACTGGGAATGCCTTAAGTAATCAGGAGTTGGTATGGTTGAGAAACTTGCCTGAGAATATTTTAGTAGTGATCGATGAAGCCTATTTCGAGTTTAGTCAGACATCGGTGGTGAATGAATTAGCCCAGCGCAGTAATTGGGTTGTATTACGTACCTTCTCCAAAGCCTTTCGTTTAGCAGCTCATCGTGTGGGATATGCGATCGCTAATCCCGATTTAATCAGCGTCTTAGAAAAAGTTCGTTTACCCTACAATCTGCCTAGCTTTTCTCAAGTAGCAGCCAAGATCGCTCTCCAGCAACGCCAATTACTGTTACCGTTAGTCGAGCAAACTATCGCCGAAAGAGAGAGAGTCTATGGAATTTTAAAAGCAGATAGCAAGTTTGAGGTTTACCCAAGTCAGGCTAATTTTCTTTATATACGCCTAAAAGATACTGCCCAACAGGAGCAGGATTTAGCTAGCATCACTCAAGAACTTAAAATAGCAGGAACTTTAGTTCGTCATACGGGGGGCGGTTTACGCATTACCATCGGTACTCCCGCAGAAAACAACCACACTATAGAAAGGTTAGCTGCGGTGAAAAGGTAAAGGGCTTCGCCCTAGCTCTTAGCTCTTAGCTTCGGTAAAAACCAGAAATTATTATTGACACAATTACGGAACGAGATGAGAGAATAAGAAGCTACATCAACCGTTAGCTGTAGATATGAGTTTAGATTGGATTAGTCGCGCCGAGCGTTTAAATGCCTTGCCTCCTTACGTATTTGCTCGTTTAGACGAATTAAAAGTCCGTGCCAAAGAACAAGGATTAGACTTAATTGATTTGGGGATGGGAAACCCCGATGGATCTGCCCCTCAGCCTGTAATTGAGGCGGCGATCGCTGCTTTGCAAAATCCCCATAATCATGGCTATCCTCCTTTTGAAGGAACAGCTAGTTTTCGTCAGGCGATCACTACCTGGTATCAGCGCTGTTATGGCGTTGAGCTAAATCCTGATAGTGAAGCTTTACCCTTGATTGGGTCAAAAGAAGGTTTAGGTCATTTGGCTTTAGCTTATGTTAATCCTGGAGATGTGATCCTGGTGCCGACTCCTTCCTATCCCGCCCATTTTAGAGGACCATTAATTGCGGGGGCAAAGATTCATTCAATCCACCTTTCGGCAGAGCAAAATTGGCTCATCGATCTGACTACTATTCCTGAAAATGTAGCGCAGCAGGCTAAAATGCTGTATTTCAATTATCCTAATAATCCCACTACCGCTACCGCGCCAAGAGAATTTTATGAAGAGGTAGTTAAATTCGCCCGTCACTATGAAATATTGCTCGTACACGATCTTTGTTATGCTGAGTTGGCTTTTGATGGTTATCAACCCACATCACTTTTAGAAATACCAGGAGCCAAAGAAATTGGGGTCGAGTTTCATACTCTTTCGAAGACTTACAATATGGCTGGTTGGCGAGTCGGTTTTGTAGTTGGTAACTCAGATGTGATTCAAGGATTACGCACCTTAAAAACTAATCTAGATTACGGTATTTTTTCGGCAATTCAAAAGGCAGCAGAAACTGCTTTACAATTACCAGATGAATATATTCAAGAAGTACAGCAGCGCTATCGTACCAGGAGAGATTTTTTAATTAAAGGCTTGGGGGAACTAGGATGGGAAATTCCTATTTCTAAGGCAACCATGTATCTTTGGATCAAAACTCCCAGGGGGCAAGGTTCAACGGAGTTTGCCCTCGATGTGCTACAGCAGACAGGGGTGGTAATTACTCCAGGCAATGCCTTTGGGGAAGCGGGAGAAGGTTATGTGCGGATTAGTTTGATTGCCGATTGCGATCGCCTGGGGGAAGTGCTGCGAAGATTTAAACAAGTAGGAATTCGTTATCAATAAATATTTAGATTAATAATTAAATTAATATCTATTATGCAAATTAGACGTAGAAATCCCAATCCTAAAGTCAATTCGGGGGAAGTAGAATATCGCTCAAAAATTCCTAACACCGAACCGAATAATATTCTCGAAGAAATTATCTGGTACAAGGAGGTAGAAGTAGAGGGAATGCGCGATCGCCTGCCGTTGTTGAAGCTACGCCAACAAGTACAGGATGTTGCTCCTCCTCTCGATTTTTTAGCTGCTTTGCGCCATGGTAAAACTAACCCTGCTTTGATTGCTGAAGTTAAAAAGGCTTCTCCTTCTCAGGGGGTTATTAAAGCCGATTTTAATCCTGTGGCGATCGCTAAAGCGTACGCTGAAGGCGGGGCAAGCTGTTTATCGGTTTTGACTGATAGTAAGTTTTTTCAAGGCAGTTTTGATAATCTCAGCTTAATTAGAGCTGAGGTGGATTTACCCTTGCTGTGTAAGGAGTTTATTATTTATCCCTATCAAATTTATTATGCCCGTGCTAAGGGTGCAGATGCCGTATTGTTAATTGCTGCGGTATTAGAAAATAAAGACCTCAATTATTTTGTCAAAATCACCAAGGCATTAGGGATGACTCCCTTAGTTGAGGTACATACCCTAGCAGAATTAGATCGAGTGCTAGAGATTGAGGAAATAGAATTAATTGGTATTAATAACCGCAACTTAGAAGATTTTAGCGTTAGTCTGCAAATTACTACTGATATTTTGGCTCAGAGGAAAGAAATATTAGCACAACGTGGCATTCTGATCGTGAGCGAATCAGGTTTACATACCGCCGTAGATTTAAATACTGTCAAAGCAGCAGGAGCAAAAGCAGTTTTAATCGGCGAATCATTAATCAAACAAAATGATTTGGCTCAAGCGATCGCTAATTTATTTGCTGTTTAAATTTTGCTGTTTAAATTGAAGATTTAAGCAGTTAAACGTCTGTTGTGAATTGTAAATTATGAATGTTGAAGCAGCATTAGCATTGGTAGATCGAGAAGTTTATCGCCATACTAATAAGCATCTCACTGATTTACAACAGGCTGTAATTACTAATGTTTTACTCGGTCATAAATATCTAGAAATTGCCGATGCCTATGGCTGTACTGAAGGACACGCAAAGGATACAGGATCTTTATTGTGGAAACTGCTAACTCAGGCTTGGGGAGAAAAAGTTACTAAAAGCAATTTACGGAGTCTGATTAACAGGCAGTTACAGGCTATCGATGGCAAACAATCTCTTGAGCGTGAGAAAAATAATTTTAGCTTTAATTTAGTTATTGCAGAAAATCCAGATTTTATTGGCAGACAACAGGCGATCGCTAATCTTCAAAGTCTAGTTGCTCAAGGAAACAAAATTATTGTCTTGCAAGGGGAAGGAGGAATCGGCAAAACTACCCTGGCACAAAAGTTCCTTGCTCATCAAAACTTTCCTCTAAACTTAGAAGTTTTGATGGCAAAGGAAACAACAAATATAGTGTCGGTGGCTTCTGTGGTGGAAGAATGGCTACAGCGAGATTTGCATGAAGATTCGGGCAAAGAATTTGGTGTTACTCTCTCGCGGTTCAAAAGGTGTTTAGAACAACGTCCTGTGGGCATTTTAATTGATAATCTGGAGCCAGCTTTAGACAAAAACGGCAAATTTATTGCTCATCATCGAGACTATCTAGAACTATTGCGAATCTTAGGGGATGCTAAAGTACAGTCCACTACTATTATTACCAGTCGCGATCGCCTTTGTGAAGCTGACTTGGATTTAGAACATTATCGTCTTTCTGGTTTAGATCTGGCAGCTTGGCAAAAGTATTTCACAGTATATCAGATTAAAACTGGAGAGGTACTAACTCAAATTCATCAAACCTATGGTGGCAACGCCAAGGCGATGGGAATGTTATGTGGCATTGTCCAGGAAGATTATGATGGTGATTTAATCCAGTACTGGCAAGAAAATCGTCACGATCCTTTGATAGAAACCGATTTAACTAATCTGGTAGCCAGTCAATTTGACCGTCTTCAGCAGCTAGATCCTCAAGCTTACAACTTACTCTGTCGTTTGGGTTGCTATCGCTATCAAGATTTAGCCACAGTATCCCTAGCAGGGGTATTATGTCTGCTATGGGATGTCCCCACAAAACCCAGACAGGTAATAAAATCCTTGCGTAATCGCTCTCTGTTAGAATTTGCTCAAGGTGAATACTGGCTACATCCCATGATCCAGGCAGAGGCAAGATTAAGATTGCAGTCTATCACTGCGGATTGGGTGCAGACACATCAACAAATTGCTGATTTTCTCACCCACAGCGTTAGCAGAATCAATCAGATTCAAGATGGTTTGACTGCTTTGGAAGCTTACTATCACTATCTCGCCATTACCGATTATGCTGCTGCTGCCAAGGTGATTCTTCATAGCCGCGAAAATCAGTGGGGACAATATTTAACTCTGGGGACAACCCTCTATCGCCTGGGAATCATTGAGCCATTATCGATCGCCATTCATCAAATTATTGAGCGTATCGATCACGATCGCCATCGCAGTGAATTAAATAATATCCTGGGGGACTTATACTGGACAACGGGGAAAGTTCATCGAGCGATCGCTTTTCAACAACAAACTATCACCACCAGTCGCCACAGCCAGCAGCTAATTTCCCCTAGTCAAGAAAATCGCCACGATCTCTACTATTGGCGGATGTTAGAAGTAGATTCTCTCCTGAGTTTAGGACTGTATCATATCGACCTTTGGGAATTATCGATCGCAGCAGCATTATTTCAGCAGGCAATTGATTTAGCCCATAATACCAAACATCATCCCTGGTCAGAAAAAGCTAGTTTAGGTTTAGCCTTAGTTAACTCCTACCATACCACCACCGCCGATCCTACAGTTTCCCGACTCTATCGCCAGATTATCGAACTCGAAGACCCCACTTACAATACAGGACGCTTTGCCTATTTTATCCAAATGTTAGGACAAATATTCTGCAATCAGCAACAGATAGAACTCGCCAGAAAAATGTGGCAAAGAGCGATCGCTTTTTCCCAGTCTAGTCACTACACCCAAATTAAAGCTAATTCTTTCATTGGTTTAGGCAAGATCGAGAGTCTAAATAATAACTTCATTCAGGCTAATATCTATCATCAACAAGCCGTAGAGCTACTAGAAAAAATTGCTGCCAAATGTGACCTCGCCGAAGCGTATTTTCAGTGGGGAATTACCCTACAAAATCACCATCAGATAACTAAGAGTGAACAGTGTTTTCAAAAAGCGATCGCCTTTTATCAAAAAATACCTGCACCTAAACAAGTGGAAAGAGTCCAAAAACAGTAAATCTTGTAGTAGCTCGTCCACTCTAGTAGACTTGAGCGTAAATAAAGCCACCATTTATAAATTGTTATAAATTGTCAAAGCCTCACAGTTAAATACTTCTGACTTTTGACTTTTGATTTGCCCTAAAGGACTAGCTCCTTACGTCCTAAAGGATACCGCTCCGCATATCGCGTCGCGAAGCTTATCCTTTAGGACTTTTGACTTCCGCACAGCGGTACTAGTAGGTTGGGTAGAGTCCGCGAAACCCAACAACAATAGTTAATAGTAAGTTCTTGGCTATCAGCTATACTTCGCATTCCATACGAGCAAATGTAATAGCGTCAAAGCCAAAAGCTAGCATAATTGGCATGGGAGATACAAATAAACAGCTAGTGAATATAGCAGCAACACTAACTATTGCAGCAGAATACAGCCATTTTTTTTCGTTATTAGTCAAGCCTTTCTCGCTTTTAATTAGTCTCATGACTTTCTGAGGAATAGGTTCTGGCATTACGCAGTTGGGAGGAAATGCCCAATAATGATTGTAACGTTCCATAAATACGTCTGTCCAACCGTTGCGATCGCACCATTCTTGAATCCATTCGTCTTGAAAGTGTTGCATAAGATTTTATTAAGTAATTAATTCGCTTGATAATTCGTTTAAAAAACTTAGCAAATGCTTGAATATTAGCCGATTAATCTGTGTTCATTAACACTAGCAAAAGTCTTATTATTTTAAAATAGCTTTTCTTTATTACTTAACAAACCTTAAATGTATAATTGTTACTTAATTATTACAATTATTACTTAATTAATCGCGATCAATAGGGCTTGATTGAAGGAAAAATTTAGACAAGGAAAAAAGAAGATTTAGTCTCAAGAGAATCATGACT
>JAAUOU010000039.1 GCA_012034765.1 Pleurocapsaceae cyanobacterium CSU_1_1
CGATCGCGCGCAACTTAGCCCTAAACTTATATCGAGATGCTGGATTTGACAATATGGCTCAGGCACAGCGCAAATGCCAATTCAGCCTAAAACATATCGCGTCTCTTTTTAGAATGAAATAGCCCTGATAAATATGATTGAGCGTACCGAAAAGTGAGCCAAAAAATGCCCCTTGGTCTTGTTTAATTTTATTGTCACCCAATTGTTGAGCAACTTGATATATCTTCTGATTCATCCACTGGTTGTATTGGCTCATTAACTTCAAATTAGATAATAAACTCATTGGTACTATCTCCTGCTATTTGAATGGTGAAATTGTGATCGGAGCAAATCAATCAACCCTCTGTAGCCTAGAGGAAAGTAATGCTTAACCTAATTCGGCGATCGCCCTTTTGAAGAAGCGATCGCTTGGGGTTTATGTATTTAAATTTTACTCTGAGGTGATGGGACGATTTCCGTCAATATCTAAAGTATCAACTACCTGATATTTATTAGCCATAAGTAGTTTATGTGTCGAAGAGTGTCAAGGACTTTTCGCGGTTGACACATAGCCTATAATAAATTACTAAATTTCTCAGTTAAAAGTGTAGGTTAGGTCATGAATAGTGCCGAAAAGAACATATCTGATTTTTACAATACTGTTGGTTGGCAATCAGAAGAGGATGTATATGAAGACACCAAAAGATATGAAGATCTGCGCGAACTGGCTCAAGAATATAACGACAAATGCCGACTAAGAGTAGCAAGACACATTCCTCCTCAAGGAGATAAGATGCTAGATATGGCATCTGGACCTATTCCCTATAAAGAATATTTAAATTATTCGCAAAATTTCCAGCAAAGATATTGTGTAGATTTATCAGCGCAAGCTTTAGCTGATGCAGAACGAAAAATTGGCGATCGCGGTGTATTTTTACATGGTAGCTTTTTTGAGCTTGAATTAGCAGAAAACCTATTTGATTGTGCTATTAGTCTTCACACCATTTATCATATAGACAAAGAAAAGCAAGAAGAAGCCGTCAGAAAGCTAATTGCGGTCACCAAACCAGGTCAACCAATAATTATTGTCTATAGAAATCCCCACACTTTAATTGAGTATTTTGTGTCGCCCCTGCGTCAACTGAAGCGAATATGGAAAAAGTTAAGTAATACCACTATTAAAGAAGAAGAACTATATGGCTTTACTTATCCACTTAGCTGGTGGAATCGCTTTGAGGATGAAGCTGAGGTTAAGATCTTTCCCTGGCGTTCTTTTTACTCCCATCACCAAAAAATGTTAATTCCCAATAATAAACTGGGGGGAAAAATGTTTACTCTTTTATACAATCTTGAGGAAAAGTTTCCTAATTTCTTTGTTAAGTATTTTCAGTATCCGATGATCGTATTGAAAAAAAATGATGGCTGAAATAGAGTAATTTTATGGGAAAAAATTAGCTCTTTGTGTAACCCATAATGAGTCGTCATCAACAAAATCAACGATTAAAAGAATTCGCCCAGGTATTTTTTCGCCTGGGAGCGATCGCAGTTATTTTACATTTATTAGGCTGGAGCGGTTAAAAAAAATTCCTGATTGTTGATTGTCCCCAAAACCAGCTATTAACATTACTAAAATTAAATAAGGTATTACACTAGAGTAATTTATTTTTTCGCCCAAGATTAAAATGAAATCCATACTTGCCAATGCCTTTGAAGCATTTAATCAACATAGTGGCTGGATTGTTTGGAACTTATTCTTAGCTTTTATTCCTCTAGCTCTTAGCTTTTGGTTATTTACTAGATTTCCCAGACGTGGGGCGAGAATAGCTCGGCGATCTCCTCTTTGGTGGGCGGGCTTGATTATTTTTATGGCTTTTCTGCCTAACGCTGCTTATTTGCTGACTGATATCATACATTTGATTGAGGCAATTCGCGCAGGTTACTCAATTTGGATCATCACTTTAATTTTTATTCCCTTACATTTATTTGCCATATTTATCGGCTGGGAAGCTTACGTAATTTCTTTGCTCAATCAAAGTCGTTATCTCGAAAAACAAGGTGCTGAAAAATTTGTTTTAACCAGCGAAATCTTAGTTCATGCTCTGTGTGCTGTAGGAATTTATCTAGGTAGATTTCTCCGCTTCAATAGTTGGGATTTTGTGATTAAGCCTGATATTGTGTTGGTTTCGGCGATCGACAATTTAACTACTAAAAAACCCTTACTGGTAATAATTATTACTTTTATTATTTTGACTGTACTTTATTGGCTAACCAAACAAGTCACTTTGGGTATTTTATGGCGAATGCACAATTATAGAATAGATAAGTAGCCACGCAAAATTAAGCTTAAATAAATTTCTTCATCATTGTAGCTAATCTAATTTTAAAAGTGTTTCAAGAGCCATCAATTCGTCATCCACTTGCCGTTAGTTTAGGGGCTATTGCAGGTGCTTTAAGTCGTTACTATTTAAGTATTTGGGTAGCTAAAACTTTGGGTACGGCTTTTCCCTACGCTACTATGTTGGTTAATTTAACAGGCTCATTCTTGATGGGGTTAATTACCACCTTAATTGTAGAAAGAACATTGTTAATTTCTCCCGAAATTACTTTGTTAATTACTGTCGGTTTTTTAGGCTCTTACACTACTTTTTCAAGTTACGAACTCGATGCTATGAATCTCTTGCGAGGATCTAGCTGGCAAACGCAAATAAAACTATTTTGGGTAGTAAAAGCAGTTGCTTATTGGTTAGGAAGTGCCATTTTGGGTTTTCTCTGTCTCTACTTAGGAATTCTAGTCGCCAGAGCGGTGAGGTAACCTAAAAGTATGATAAAAATTAATCTCCATAAATTCCAGTTCTTTACAATGTTTCGGCAAAATTGATGACTCGACTAGTTATTCTGAAAATTGTTGCTTAATAATCAATTTTTCTCAGTTGTTTGAACATCATTTTGCAAATATGGAGTATGTCCGAAAATCTTGACCAAATTATTAAAGTTTAAATATTTGCTTTGTCTGAGTCTAAGTTTGATGATTGTGACTTCCATTGCTAGTATGTCCTGGAAAACTACTGCTACTAAGGCAAGCAATTCGCCTAACATTGTCTTTATCCTAACGGACGATCTTAATAATGCTGAGGTTGACTATATGCCCCAGTTAAAATCGTTGATGGTTGATGGAGGAGTTAGTTTCAGTAACTATTTTGTCAATATTTCTCTGTGCTGTCCCTCTAGAGCAACTATTCTGCGTGGTCAATACGCCCACAATACAGGGGTTTATAGCAACAAAAAAAGCGACGGCAGCTTTATCTATTTTTATCGCCATGGGTTAGAAAAATCGACAATAGCCACTTGGCTACAGCAAAAAGGCTATCGCAATGCTTATATCGGCAAATACTTTAATGGTTATCCTCGCCAAGCACCGAAAAATTATGTACCTGCGGGTTGGGATGAATGGGCTAGTCCCATTTATGATAGTGGCTATATGGGCTACAAATATACTCTAAATGAAAATGGCTCTTTCGTTGAATATGGCGATCGCCCTGAAGACTACAGCGCTGATGTTTATACTAGTAAAGCTCAAGAGTTTATCAATCAAGCAGCCAAGGATAAACAACCCTTTTTTCTCTATCTTGCCTATTTCGCCCCTCATCAACCAGCAATTCCCGCACCACGTCACAGTAAGCTATTTCCTGATGCTTTTGCTCCGCGCACGCCCTCTTTTAATGAAGCAGACGTTGAGGATAAACCCAAATATATTCGCGAACTTCCTTTATTAAACCAGGCACAAAAAGATTGGCTTGACAGACTCTATCAAAAAAGATTGCGATCTCTTCAGGCAGTAGATGAAGGATTAGTGACTCTAATCAACACGCTAAAAGCCAACGAGCAACTAGATAATACCTATATTATCTTTACCTCAGATAACGGGTATCATCTGGGGCAACACCGACTGCCTCCCGACAAAGAAACGGCTTATGAAGAGGATATTCATTTACCTTTATATGTTAGAGGCCCCGATGTTCCTATGGGGGAAACTAGAGATCAAATTGTTAGTAATCTCGATCTAGCCCCTACTTTTGCCGAACTGGCAGGAGCAGACACCCCAAATTTTATTGATGGGCGCTCTCTTATTCCCTTGTTTCGCCGCCATATACCGATACCTGCTCAGTGGCGACAGGTTTTTTTCCTACAGCATAGATTAAATCGTCAAACGATTCCGATAATCCCTGATTATAAAGGTCTGCGAACTTCAAACTGTACCTATGTTCAATATGCCACTAGTGAGAAAGAACTCTACAACCTCAGACAAGATCCTGATCAGCTACAAAACTTGGCTAACGTAATTCAGCCTCAAGTAATTAAAGAATATGCCAAACGCATGATTAATTTAAGTAGTTGTCGTGGGAAAACCTGTCGAGAAAGGGATCTTAAACCTCTGCCAGACTGTAGTATTACTCATTAAAGTTGTGCATCTTTAATTGATAATCTAATTGAGCGATATCAGCAATTAAGTTCGGCGATCGCTCGATCAAGTTTCTCAAAAAATATACAAATAATTATGCTTAGTTAGTTAATGATTTTTTGCTCAGTAATATCACTAAAAGTCAAAACTTGTAAGCAAAGATTACCATAGAATAGCTTTTTCTCTTATTTAAAAATATTTAAATATTTTGATTATGCTGACCATGAAACATCTTCAATTTCGACGCAAAATTAAAAGATGGCTTAAACAATCAGCATTAACAACCGTTATTTTATTTCTTTGCTGCTACATTTACGGCATAAAAATAGAGCCTAATTGGATCGAAGTTGTGCCAATTCAACTAACAATTCCTCATTTAGATCGAGCATTTGATCAATTTAAAGTAGTTCAAATCAGCGATCTGCACATTGGTAGATATATGCCCGAATCTCGGTTTGCCCGAATTATCCAGTTAGTTAACCAGCAGCAGCCAGATGCGATCGCTATTACGGGAGATATTGTGACTAAACATAGCCGTTTTCAGGCAGAGAAACTACAACAGCAGTTAAGTCAGCTTCAGGCAAAAACAGTCATAGTAGCGGTTTTAGGAAATCACGATCATTCTGAAAAAATAAAATTGCTCAACCGAATTCTGGCGCAAAGCAAAATCGATAATTTAGATAATCAGGTTTATATTGTCGAGCGTGGGTCAAAAAAACTAGCTTTTGCAGGACTAGACGATCCTTATTGGGGTAAACCAAATTTGAACAAAATTCTCGACCATCTACCCGAGCAAGTGCCGACGATCTTTCTAGTTCATGAACCAGATTATATTGAAAAAAGTGCCAAGACTCATAAATTTGCTCTACAACTATCGGGTCATTCTCATGGAGGACAGATTAGAATTCCTTTTTTCGCTCCTCTAGTATTACCCTATGGCGGTCAAAAATACTTTGCAGGATTAAATCAAGTTGAAGATACGATCACCTATACTAATCGTGGTTTGGGTATGACTAACTTACCGATGCGAATTGGCAGTCGCCCAGAAATTACAGTTTTTACCCTTCATAGCTGATTCATTACTGTTCATTGCTCATTCTCATGATCTAGATTTGTTCGCAATTTGAATGACCTGGATTAAGTCGTCAATATTGCACTGTTGAGCAGAAAGTAAACAAGGATAGACATTTAAACCTTTTATTTGGTTGGCAGCTTCCGTAGTTTTCGTGTCTAGGGTGATCAAAGGAAGATTAGCAAGTTGTTCAGATTCTTGGAGCGATCGCAAGTAAAGACTTGGTTGTGAAATCTGATAACCATTTAAAATGATAGCGTCAAGTTGCCAAATACGAGCTAGATTATGAGCCTGTTCTAAGCTATCAGCTTCAATAATGCGATGTTGATAACCAGATTGCTCTACATAATTATCTGACCAACTCTTAAGATTGAAGTTAGAACTACAGTTATAGCTCCCTTGAGGATCGATAACTTCTAAATCAGGATAGAGACAGAGAATAGTTAGATTTGTTGTGGTCTTGGCAGCAGATTCATCTGAGAGTGGAACTTTCTTTTTGGGCAACAGTAAGGTGAAATGGCAACTTGTCGTGGAGCAAGCATGAGTCACTTTCGCTTCGAGTGGTTTTGATAAGCATTTGGCAATCATCAAGTTTAAACCTGGGTTGCTTGTGGTAGAAATTGCTTCTCCAGTAATCACTACTGCCGTGAGTTCTGATAAGCTTTTGATCTGAATCTTTAATGGCTTAATAGTTTCGCTACCAACCACTGCTTCCAACATCAAATGAGACAGCACAGAGGATAAGAGCAATTTATTGGCGATTACGCTCCAAGCGCTTGCACCCGAATGGGGTGTCCTAAAGGATATATGCGGAGCGGTATCCTGTAGGACACCTGCGGATATACCCTTCGGGATCGCTATTTCACTGCCAAGCTCAATACTCAACTTGAGTTGAGGAAGATCAACTGCCGAGTTCAATCTTCCCTGCATTGACTGAACTTTGGTTAAAACTTCTTCGTGAAGCTGGCGACAGAGAGATTCTAAGTTTATTAATTCTAAGTCTCTTGACTGGTCAGCAGTTAAAGCGGTTAACTGCAATAGATCATCAACCACCCCGATCATTAATTTGCCACTACGGTAAATTAATTCTGCATAGCGAGCCTGACGCTGATTGAGATTGCCTATTTTTCTCCTTGAAGTAAGCCGATCAAACCTATAATGCCCGTTAACGGTGATTTAAGCTCATGACTCACGGTAGCTAAAAGCTGATATAAAGATACTTCTGGAGTAGATATGGAATCGCTAGTTGTTGAGGCAAACTTGATCTTGGGAGTGGCTAAGACTAAATTGTGTGACTTTTCTGTTGCTGTCTGCTGGCGATTATCCTCCGTGAGGAGTTTTTTATGGCGATCGCTAACTAGAGGTATATTTAAGTAATTCCAGCTTGATATCTGGGTAATTTCAATATTCAAAGAATCTTGGTCTGATTCTAATTCTCCAGTCACATCTAACCGAATCGAGCTAGATTGACTATCTTGTGGCTCGGGTGCTACGGAGTCTTTTTGTCTATCAATTAACCATTGTGTCATCTCGTTTAGCTCAACTTCAGAGGATGCTGATTGATTCTCCGTAATTAACCGCTGCCAAAGTTGATTTGTATAGATTACTTGTCCTCCTGGTGTCTCGATCCTACTGGGTAAGGCGATCGCCTCCAGCAAAGTAGTCAGGTAATCTAGACTTGGAGATAATTGTCTATCTTCCACTGCAAAAGATTCTGATGCCAAGTATTCAATAATTTTGTCTTTGTTGAGTCTTCCCTGTAATTCTCCTTGTTGATTGACAATTAAACAGACTTGCTCCTGGGTGAGTAAGGAGCTGTATTTTAAATAACCCAGAAACTCGTTTAGTTTGGTATCAGCTTGGTATACCATTGCTGGCTTGATCAAAGTTTTTACCTCTGGAATCAATCGACAGCTTTTGTTTTGCTGATGCATATAATTTCTAGGATGACTAGTTACTCTCAAGCGATTACGCTCCGCGTACCCTTCGGGATCACTTAGCCAAACTTCAGCAACTAAAGATAATAAATCCTCAGAGTTAATTATCCCCCAACCTAATTTTCCTTGGGAAATTGCCAGCATTTTACAATTTGAATGCTGAAAAATACTCAATATATTGCCCAAATCTGTATCTGGTTGACAAATCGGCAACGGATCGATAAATTCTTTTAGAGAGCAAGAATGATTACACATAAGTATTTATGAATTTGAATGCAAGTTCAATTCTTTAAATAAGCATTCACTTGAATTTAAAATTAATTGATCCGCTCAAATTTAAAAAATAATTCTATATTTAGCCAGATTTGAAATGATTAATAAGCTTTTATGACAATATTTTTTCACACTTATTATTTTTCAAACTCAGTCGCAGCTTCAAGTAACAAAAAACTAGCATTTTGATTTAGCATTCTGCTTAATTTAAATCAACATTTTCTCAAAAATTAAACTTTGCTTTAATCAAAAATTGAGTTGATACGAAACATAATAGTGTTTTTTGTCAATAAAATGAATTTGTTTTTGGTAATGTTTTATTACAATCTGCAAAAATTAGCAATAAATGTTAAATTTTTATTAAAGAATAAAATCTTCAAGTTATTTTGCTCTGATGTTTACGTCGTCGTGCCTAAACATCTTACGCAACGCTTGTCCTAGAATAACTATTGCTAGACTTTCAGCCTCAAATTAAATTTTTTTGTTTACAAGTATTAATCTTTGCCTTGTACAATGTCAGACCATCAAGATAATCATATTTGCCTCGAAACTACACCAACTAAGTTACAAGTCTGCTTGTTTGCTACTCAGCAGCCACTACGGGATTGGGTCAGCAAATTGTTGAATGGCGATCGCTACGAGCTTAAGTGTATTGGTCTGATGGAAGATTTGGCTGACTTTGTGATCGATAATTACGAGCAGATTGACTGTCTTGTGTTGAGCTTTAGTGAGCAGCAGCAAGATTCGGTAATTAATCGGCTCTGGCAAGCAGAAATTTTGCTACCGACAGTTGTTATAGAAGCGGAAGCGGGTAGTTGGGAAACCGAAGCGGATGATTTAGCTGCGTGCATGATCGAGTTGGAAAGTAGCAACATCTACCATCAAGCAGAGATTAAGGTTTATCCCAAACAGCTTAAAGAAATAAACTCTTACATAAATCTGGCGATCAACAAATTTATTAGTCTTGCTCCTGGTGATAAAACTGAAATACTTTCTGCTTGCCAACAACATCAAGAAGTACAAAGATCTCTAATTGCCCAGCAACGACGTTTAATGGACAAATTGAAAGAAAGACTGGGTTATTCAGGTTTTTTTTACAAGCGTAATCCTGATGTATTTTGGCCTAATTTATCTAAACTAGAGCAAAAAGAATTAGCGGCTAAAATCAGTCAAAGCTATCGTCAAATACTACTAATTTACTTTAGTCGCAATACGGAAATCAATAAATTAATCGACGAGTTTGTCGATCGCGCTTTCTTTGCCGACATTTCCACTTCGCAAATTCTCGAAATACACATGGATTTGATGGATGACTTTGCACATCAGTTAAAAATAGAGGGGCGAAATGACGATATTCTGCTAGACTATCGTTTACCTTTAATTGATATCATCTCTCATTTATGTGAAATGTATCGGCGTTCGATTCCTGAATCGGATGCCTCAATGAATTTGCTGTTTACAGTAGAATAAATATTCAACTTTAAGCTAAATTAATTATTTAAAATATTTTAGTGTTTCTTAAGCAAACTTTTAGATTTATCACTCTACGATAATAGTTGATAAATTGTTAGGTATTATGGACCAATTTAGAAAAACCTACGTACTGAAGCTCTATGTAGCAGGAAACACGCCAAATTCAGTCAGAGCTTTGAAGATGCTAAAAAACATTTTAGAAAAAGATTTTCAGGGAGTATATGCTCTCAAAGTGATTGATGTGTTAAAAAATCCTCAATTAGCTGAAGAAGACAAGATTTTAGCCACTCCCACATTGTCAAAGGTTTTGCCTCCTCCCGTGCGGAAAATTATTGGTGATTTAAGCGATCGCGAAAAAGTGCTAATTGGTTTAGATTTACTGTACGAAGAAATCCGCGAACAAAGGTTATAAAATCAAATGGTTGATTACATGTAAAATATTATACTAATTATTAAATATTGTTTAAAATTAGTTATTATTAGTTAATTTTAAGCATGGAACATCATTAGTCCTGTTTTAGATGAACTCACCAAATTCCATTGATCAACCTCAGCCAGAAGAAGCTTTTCAAGGAGTGCGCAAGACCCGTACGATGATTGAAGGGTTTGATGAGATTACCCATGGTGGTTTGCCTATTGGTAGAACTACGTTAGTTAGTGGAACTTCAGGCACAGGAAAAACTCTGCTGGCGGTGCAGTTTCTTTATCTCGGCATTGAATTTTTTGATTGTCCAGGAATTTTTGTCACCTTTGAAGAATCGCCGAAAGACATTATTGAGAATGCTTTTAGTTTTGGTTGGGACTTACAGAACTTAATCGACCGCGGTAAACTATTTATTCTGGATGCCTCTCCCGATCCTGAAGGACAAGAAGTGGTGGGTAACTTTGATCTATCAGCACTAATTGAGCGCATTCAATATGCTATTCGTAAATATAAAGCCAAGCTGGTTTCCATCGACTCCGTAACGGCAGTATTTCAGCAGTACGATGCTGCTTCAGTGGTACGACGCGAAATATTTCGTTTGGTAGCACGTCTCAAGCAGCTAGAAGTTACTTCGATTTTGACTACAGAAAGAGTCCAGGAGTATGGACAGATTGCGCGTTTTGGCGTAGAAGAATTTGTTTCCGACAATGTAATTATCATTCGTAATGTTTTAGAAGGGGAGCGTCGCCGTCGCACAATTGAGATTCTTAAGCTGAGGGGAACAACCCATATGAAGGGAGAATATCCCTTTACCATTACCAATGATGGAATTAATATCTTTCCCTTGGGGGCAATGCGTCTGACTCAACGTTCTTCTAACGTACGTCGTTCTTCTGGGGTCAAAACTCTAGATAAACTATGTGGTGGAGGTTTCTTCAAAGATTCAATTATCCTAGCCACAGGAGCTACAGGAACAGGCAAAACTCTATTGGTCAGTAAATTCCTCGAAGAAGGCTGTCGTCAAGGAGAAAGATCGGTATTATTTGCCTATGAAGAATCTAGAGCGCAGCTATCTCGTAATGCTTCTTCCTGGGGCGTAGACTTTGAGGAAATGGAGCGCAAGGGACTATTAAAACTGCTCTGCTGCTATCCAGAATCGGCTGGTTTAGAAGATCACCTGCAAATGATTAAATCAGAGATTACTGATTTTAAACCCTCACGAATTGCGATCGATTCTCTTTCTGCTTTGGCCAGAGGGGTTACCAATAATGCCTTTCGTCAGTTTGTGATTGGAGTGACGGGTTATGCTAAACAGGAAGAAATTACAGGCTTTTTTACCAACACTACCGATCAGTTTTTGGGGGCTAATTCCATCACGGAATCTCACATTTCCACTATTACCGACACTATTATTTTGTTGCAGTATGTCGAAATTCGCGGGGAAATGTCACGGGCGATGAACGTATTTAAAATGCGTGGCTCATGGCATGACAAGGGAATTCGGGAATATGTAATTAGCTCCGATGCCCCAGAAATTCCTTACATTAAGGAATCTTTTCGTAATTATGAGGGAATTATTAGTGGTTCACCATCTCGTGTTTCGATCAATGAGAAAAGCGAGCTTTCTCGGATTGCCAGGAATGTTAAAGATATTAATCTAGATGGTGCTAAAGACGACAGATAACAATGAGTAGCGGATCTTACGAAAAAACCCTCGACCTACTTGCAAGAACAGGCTAAGGGAATAAGCATTATGTAATCTATATAACTGTATTTATCGATCATAAAGATTGTGTGAATCAGCGTACGTCTACTACCTAAGACCGTTTTGATGAAGGGTTGCGCCTTCCCTCGGTAGTAACTAAGTGGAGGAAGCGATAAAAACTCCACACCTAACTAGCTAAACTTGACTGTCCAAAAGCCTGCCAATTCGCTCTCCTTCGGCTTTTGATAATGGGTCACAACGGTACAACTCCCATCCAGTGCAATATTTGTTTTTGATTACATTAATTATATTATGAGAACTTTACTCTGGTAGCTTCTATCACAAGTTGTATTGTGAATCTAAGATTTTTAGATCAAATTACACAACCAGAGAAATAGAAATAACGATTAAAATTAAGCATAGGTAGATGGAGAAGTAGGCTAAAAGTTAATGCCTTTATTTATTTTGGTTGCTGAAGACGATCCAGCAATACGTTTGTCAATCAATGATTATTTAGAATTTAATGGTTATTCAGTCATTACGGCAGAAAATGGGGAACAAGCCCTGTCGATGTTAGAAAAATATCATCCTCATTTGCTGATTTCTGATATCAAAATGCCATATAAAAACGGTTATGAACTAATCAAAAATATTCGTCGACTACCTCAATACCGTTTACTACCAGTGATCTTTCTAAGCGAATTTAGTGAAACAACGGCTCGTATTCACGGCTATCAGGTAGGCTGTGATGCTTATCTGCCGAAACCTTTTGCCATGGAAGAATTAGGGGCAATTATTCGTAATCTGCTGGAGCGATCGCAGGCAATTCATTCGGAAATAATATTTTCTCAGGGCGATCGCCTTGAACCAGCAAATACGATTCCTGAATCAGCTAAACTTCCTGCTGTGCAAAAGGACCATGATTTAAGTAAGCTGTATGACAAACTTAAATTAACTCAACGGGAAACAGAAGTTTTAGAACTACTGATCGAAGGTCGCTCAAACATAGAAATCGGTAAACAACTGCATCTATCTCCCCGTACAATTGAAAAATATGTAAGCAGCCTATTGCGTAAATCGGATCTTAATAACCGTATTGAACTAATCTGCTATGCAATGGAATATCATACAAGCTAAACAGAAGCCACTAATTTGATCAAATCACTAACGCCAGAATTACTGCTTATTAACTGTCCCTGAGTAAACTAAGCCACGTTTGGCATCGACGGTTAAAATTGCTCCTTCTCGAATTACCTCAGTGGCGTTTTTAAAGCCGACAATAACAGGGATACCCAAACGCAAACCAATTACCGCCGCATGACTAGTAATATTATCTTCCTCCGTAATGATTCCTGATGCTTGACGAATAATATCGACAAACTGAGCATTGGTAGAAGAAGTGACTAAAATTTCTCCTGGATTAAAATCGTGGATATCGGTGGCACTTTTGGCAACTCTAGCTCGACCACTAATTGCTCCCTGTCCAATGCCCGAACCTTCCCCTAAAATCGCCTTAACTAATTCGACCTTAATCAAATCCGTCGAGCCTGCAACCCCCTGAAGCGTCCCCGCCGTCATTACCACCAAATCTCCCGCCGCTAGCCAATTTTTTTCTTGCGCTACATTGATTGCGGCTTGAAACGTTTGAGTGGCAGAAGACAGATCTAGAACCAACAGAGGTTTAACGCCCCAAACTAGCTGTAGCCGACGAGATACATAGACATGGGGAGTAATCGCGATAATGGGCGTTTTTGGTCTAAATTTAGAAACATTACGAGCTGTTGCTCCAGTTTTAGTCAAGGTCATAATCGCTGCTGCATCTAGTTGAGAAGCGATTTCACCTACTGCTGCGGAAATAGCGTGAGTTATGGAGCGTTTAGTTCGTTTTAGTTTGTTTGTCCCCTGTTCTTGTTCAATTCTACAGGCGATCGTTGCCATCGTTTCCACCGCTTCTACAGGGTAGTTACCGACGGCAGTTTCATTAGATAACATTACTGCATCTGTACCGTCTAAAATCGCGTTAGCCACATCTGATACCTCGGCACGAGTTGGTCGAGGATTGTTGACCATGCTGTCCAACATCTGAGTAGCGGTAATAATCGGAATTCCCAAGCGATTAGCTGTAGCAATAAGACGTTTTTGCAGAATTGGCACATCTTCTGCGGGTAGTTCTACTCCTAGATCTCCCCGTGCCACCATTACCCCATCGCATAATGAGAGGATCGCATCCATCTGTTCGATCGCCTCATGTTTTTCAATTTTGGCAATGATGGGAATAGATTTACCCGCACTAGAAATTAAATCTTTGATTTCTAAAATATCTTGCGGATTACGGACAAAACTTAGAGCAATCCAGTCTACTCCCTGATCCAAACCAAACATCAAGTCTTCGCGATCCTTTTGAGTTAAGGCTTTGACTGAAAGATAAACTCCAGGAAAGTTTACTCCTTTGTTACTGGAGAGCGCTCCCCCCACAACAACTCGACAGTGTAGGTCTTGATTAGCTTTATCAATATTTTCTACCTGCATTTCTACTTTGCCATCATCCAACAAAATAGTGGCATTTTCTGGCACTTCTTCCGCTAGCTTTTGGTAGCTGATACAGCCAATTTCCTGATTACATTCCACTTGGCGGCTAGTTAATATATAGCGATCGCCTTTTTTAAGATCTATTTTCCCTGCTGCGAATTTACCTAACCGAATTTTGGGACCCTGCAAATCTTGTAGAATACCTACGGGCTGGTCTAGTTCAAAAGCAGTCTGCCGAATCAAACGTATCGCCTTTTGATGATCTTGCTGTGTACCATGAGAAAAATTAATTCTTAAGGTAGTTGCTCCCGCTGTAATTAATTGTCTCAAAATATCTGGCTTGAGGGTGGCTGGTCCTACTGTGGCAACAATTTTTGTCCGACGCGGGTTATTTAGCGATGACATTACTTTTTTGCTCTCGATTTTCTGGATTTATTTCACGCTGCATCTTTACGAACTAAGCCAAGAGGCTGTGCATGAATTCTAGTCGCCAGCCTAGTTTACAACACAACTAATTGTTCTAGGCACATTTTTTCGTCGATCTACTTTTTGAGGAACCTATATGAAGGAGAATTTAACCTCATCTGTCTAAAAAGGTTAACCTGAGAAAATTACGTTTTTTACTTGAGATGAGATATTAAGCTAAACTTACTGTCGATTAGTTGACCAACGGTCAGAGCAGGCTCCGTCGTTGTACGGCGGAGTAATCTCTGACTTTATATCTGCTTTAACAAAGCTGTTTATTTGACAATTCAAAATTTTCTTTATGTTAAAAAAAAAGAGCTTCTTCCTTTTATTTTGGCTTTAGTTTCCACAATGTTGATTGTAGCAAAGGGTTTTAACTGGTTAATCAAAAATAATCTTGCAGGATTTGGTCAAGATAATTTTAGCAAAAACAGTATTCTTAAAGCAGGTGAGCGAGTAAATTCTGCTTCACCTCCGTCAGCTGTAACTAAAGCAAATTTTGTGCTGCCAGCCATAGTCCCTCAAGGGACTTCTATAAATATCAATGGTTCAGACAAGCTAAATCAGATCAACATAGCCCTGCGGAAAGGTTTTCATCAGCAATATCCTGGGACTATAATCACTACAAACGCTGATGGAAGTGATGTAGCTTTGGCTCTTCTATACTCAGGAGATATCGATTTGCTAGCCTTAGATCGCCCTTTAAGCCCAGCAGAAAAAGCAGCAGGTTTGACGGCTATCCAGATAAATAGCTTGAGAGTCAAGCATAATCAAAATGAACCCGTTTTATATTACGTCTACCAAGCACCACTCGCTCCAGATATAGAGTTATTTTTAGGCTACGCTTTTTCTGAGTTAGGAAAAAAGGCAATTAACAGTCATTAGTGCTTGAATATTTGCTCCCTTGCTCCATCTCAATTATGGTGTTGCAGGAGTGACGGAGGAGTTTTGCGGTGCAGATAAATTGATTCCCGTTCCGCGATCGTAAATTTCAATGTCCCATTGTCCTGAACGATTTCCTTCAAAAGAGATAAAACGTCCATCACCGCTAATGCTGGGATAGCGAACTTCGCCAATAAAGTTTTTGGTGAGATTATCACTAGTTGCATTAGAGCGATCGTAAAGGTAAATGTCAGTTTTACCCAACTGTTCTGAACAATAGACGATGTAGCGTCCATCGGCACTAATATCTGCTTGAGACTGCATACTTCTAGGTTGATTTAGTCCAGGTAAAGAGACTAAACGCCGTTGCTGGAGATCGTATAGATACACGCTGCGTTTGGCTGCGCGATCGCTCGTGTAAACTAAATAACGACCATTATAGGAAAAATTGGCATCGCTTTCAGGCGCGAAAGAATTTAAGGAGGCGTTGATAGCTTGGGTAGGAGGGGTGATGTATTTAGATTGGCAACTACCCAAAACTAACGTTGTGATTGCCAGAGTTATTTTAACTGAAGACGGTTTAAGATACCACTTCATTTTCTTTGAGACTGGGTTCAAGACTGGGAATAGAACAGCAATTTACATTATCGAGACAGACTTTGCCCCATTTCAAAGACCAGCGTACCAATTCCACACGATTAGCAGCATTAGTTTTCTTTAAAATATTGCTAATGTGATTATCAACCGTCCTCTTGCTGATTTCTAGTCTTTGAGCAATTTTGTGGTTGCTCAACCCAGTTACTACTAGCTCGACAATTTCTAGTTCTCGGGCTGACAATAATGCTTCATGACTAATTTTCTCAGCTTCCATTTGGGTTTACCCAGTACATTTACTCACTACATCTACTCATTGTAGAAGGTAAAGTTTCCACTTAATTACCGTTTAAGTTATAAATGAATCATTCTTTAACAATTCACGAGAATCTGTCACAAATTGCTAAGTATATTAACAAAATATCAACATTTTGTTATCAACCTATTTGATTAACTTTAGAAGGTGAACTGACCAGGGTAAGCTGCATTGTTGCATTTTTTCTAATGTATTCATAACTAAAGCACCAATCTTAATTATAAAAATTGAGCAACGACTTTTATAAGTGCGAAGTTTAGTAGTTAAAACTTCCTCATTTTTGGATGAGTTCCGATTCCTGGCGTTCCCAATTACCTGGATCGAGATAGCTAAGTGAAACCATCTATGTTCGATGATTTTCTCATGGCAATGGCTAGCTTCGCACTATATCAAGATCAAGATTAGCTATCTATATCAATATATATAGCTCAAAAAATACTAGGCGTTTCTCAAGAGATTTTTGACCAAATTATCTTTGACCATCATTTGACGAAACATCTCTAGTAGATACTCTTGTGCTTGTTCTTTGCTTAATCCCTGTACCTGTTCTTGAAGCACTTTTAACTTAAACTGCTGCTCCATACTCAGTTGACCTGATAAATCCATGGGCATCACTCCTTAATCTAATAAGTACTCAGCCTGTAGAAATTTTATTTACGAAGCTAAGTGTTGATTTGCAATTAATCTAACACCCCCACCTATAAATAGTCCATAATGTCAAGGAATAATTAATCGAAGCAACAAAAAGTTATAAAATACTTATTGAAGAACTATAATTTTGGTGTATTTTGATGCTGAAAAAATTTTAGAATCGACTAGATAAAGGCAAGATCAGCTAATTTGTTTATATAGTAAATAGTAACTAGGTAAACAATAAGTTTAAGATTAGATCTCAAAATGAACTCAATTAAAGACGCTAAAGAATTTTTTCAACAAAGCGCGGGTAGATGGCGATCGCAACGCACTACTCATCATTTGCCTTTTAGGCGAGCAGAAAGCGGTAGCTCGGATATTAACGTCGAATTTCTGGATGCTGACGATGAAAAGATTGCCACGATCTGTCAGATGCACGAAGTAGACCCCAAAACAGCAATTGGTGGGGCATTTGTCAGCTGGGATGGATCAATGGCTTGGGACAAAGAAAACGAAGACCATAAAGGAACAACCGTATTTGCCCTAATTCCTGACTCAGAGAATCTCCGCACGGGCAAGTTACTTAGAGAAAGAGGTTACGCGGAAATCGTTCCTGTGGCTGGAGAATACCACATGGATCATGATGACGGATTAGTTTTGATTACCGAATACGAAACCATGAGTATTATTGAACGTTTTTGGTTTGTCAATTCTGATCTACGACTACGCAGCAGCACTGTTAAAAGATTTGGCGGGTTTAATACAGCTACTTTCTGTGCTGAATCTCGGGTCAGTGAAACGGATCATGCTCCCTCAACAGCAGCCATCATTGAGGGGCAATCATTGGCAATTTCAGGATGGTAATTGATTACTAATGAGCAAAAGACAAGTAAGCAAACAAAAACTAACTAATTACTCTGTAATATTTTGTTACTGTTGTTTATTTACTACCCCCGTCTAACGTATGATTGGGACTAAGATTTTTAACATAATTTACATTTACAATAGGCGGAGGTTTTGACTTGTCTATTCCTTTATTGGGTTATAAGCCCAGCTCTCAAAATGTTCGTGTTGCAGGATACGATATTGGGGGAGATGACCAACCTAAAGTTTATTCAGCAGAGAATCTACTGTCTTTGTCTGAGATGAACGATTTGATTGAAGCGGCTTATCGTCAGATATTTTTCCACGCTTTTCGCGCAGATCGTGAAAGATTTTTAGAATCTCAGTTGCGTAACGGTCAGATTACTGTGCGTGACTTTATTCGAGGACTTTTACTCTCAGCAACTTTTTACAATAGCTTCTACGCTAAGAACAGCAACTATCGCTTTGTGGAACAATGTGTCCAAAGAGTTTTGGGTCGTGATGTTTACAACGAACGAGAAAAAATTGCCTGGTCGATCAAAGTAGCAACCAAAGGTATTCAAGGTTTCGTTGACGAACTGCTAGACAGTGAGGAATACATGGAGAATTTTGGCTACGATATCGTACCTTACCAACGTCGTCGAGTACTAGCAAGTCGCGACCAAGGAGAACGTCCTTTTAACATTACTTCTCCTCGTTACGACGAATATTATCGTGCCATTCTTGGATTCCCCCAAATTATTTGGCAAAGCGAAGTTCGTACCTACAAACCTCAAGAGCAAAAACCCACCGCAGGAAATCCATCTTTGTATTTAGATATGGCTCGTAGCCTACCTAGTAGAGCAACTGCGCCCAGTTCAACCTCAGTGTCGAACATCAACTATCTGTCCAAAGTTCCTTACCGCAAAACTACCTAATTTATCTTTGATATTGGTAGCGCCAAATCTGTAATTGCAGTTGGCATCATTGTCTGACTGACAAAAACTAAAGAGGGAAAGTTATAAATTAGCTTCATAGTTCTGATGAATTATGCTGTTAATTCTTGACTTCCCTCTTTTAAATTGCCTTTTGTTAATGACAACCTTATCAGCAGGTAACGTAAAACCATGAGCATTGAAGAAGAAAAGAAGTTGTCAACAATTAACTCTTTTCTTTTTTTAAACAGTAAAATACAAAAATTGCGGTCACAATAATTGATTTATGTCTATAATTATCTTGACTCGTAACTATTAGATCGATTATTGAATTTGCCATAGTATAGATTTATACAAAACTGGCAAAATTTAGCTCAATTATCTTTGTTTGTTGCGCGTAAAAACTTACCTTAGTCAATCAATATCAAACTTGACAATCAGCATAACAATTAATTAATTTTATTTGGTTTTCAAATTGCATTTAATTAGTTATGGAATCTGTTGCAGTTTAATTTTAACATTTGTTAATGAGCTAATTTTGAGGTTAAAGCATCTGTTTTTCCATTTATTGCAGAAGCCTACATGAAGTTTAAAAATAGAATTAAACAATTGGACAAGATCAGCAGCAAGATACAAATGAAGAGAAGCAACCGATCTTTGTATCTCTTGATTTTACTGATAAGTAGCCTGAATTCAGTGGCTGCACTGGGTACTGCTGAATACTTTGGAGCGCGAAATAATCACAAAATTGTTAATCAAATTGCCAATAGTTATACAGAAAAAATAAGCGATCGCTTATTATCACATTTAGATAGCAACGAAGCAGCAATTGATCCCAACTCAAAAGCGTCTCAAGTTCAATCCCTAGAGCGACGACTTGATCGTTATTTGTCAGAACTCGACCTTGACTATACACTCAAAATTGCTGTGATCGATCCAAATGGTTCAATTATTAGTAGTAACCTGGAAAAAGTTAAAGCTAATTCCCAGATTACTGACCAAAATCTTCGACATTATTTTCCGCTTAATTTAAACATTTTTTCTGACTTTAATCAAGCTTATAAATTCAGTTTTAAAATCAAGCAGGAGCGTTTTTTAGGACAAGCAACTCCCTGGCAAAGTCAAACACTAGGATTGAGCTGGTTGGTGGTGACTATTCCTGAGTCGGAGTTGGCGACTGGATCAGTAGACGAAAATTCTTTAAGTTCTCAGCACGCCTATGTCATCTATTTATTATCAGCGATCGCACTGGGGATCTTAAACTATGCCTGGTTCACCTTCTTCATCAAAAAGCAAAATGGCTCCCCAGAACAGCAGATTACCTCTAACTCCGATACTAGCAACAAAATTGAGCCTTCAGCAGTAGTTGAATTGCCCGATAATCAGAGTAATTTAGTGGTGGAAACAAAAGCTCAAATCGATTGTGAGCCATATAACTTGTTGGCGGATATGAGTCATGAACTGCGATCGCCTTTAAACGCAATCCTGGGATTTGCTCAAATCATGGAGCAAGAATTATCCACAAACCAGACAAGTCAGGAAAATATCGCCATTATTAATCGTAGCGGGGAGCGTTTATTATCAATAATTAATGATGTAGTCGATCTCGCAAAAATTGAAACAAATCGCTTAACTTTAGAAGATAATAAAATTGACTTTCACGATTGGCTAGATAATATAGAACAAAGCTTTAAGTTTCAGGCTCATAATCAAGGTTGGGAATTTTCGCTAATCAGACAGCACGATTTGCCTCAATGGATTTGTCTTGACGAGCGTAGACTGCGCCAGATCTTAAGAAATTTAATTAATTATTGTCTTAAATCTAAACCCACAAGCGATGTAAGCCTTAAAGTTAGTTCAAGTATTTCTCTCCACGAGGCGGTTGACCCAAATCAATCAAACTCTACAAAAAAGTATCATCTGGTTTTTGAGGTAGAAAATACCAATTTATCAGTTACTGAGATGGAATTAGCTACTTTATTTCATCCTCTGGTGACGGTGCGACAAGAACTAAATTCGACTGAAGGCAGTTCCTTAAGCCTACCGATTAGCCGTAAACTAGCTCAACTGATGGGAGGAGATATCACCATCAGCAACAATCAACCTCTAGAATCGGGCTTAACTTTTAATTTAAAGATTCAAACCCAGAGCGTTGCTGCTCAGAAATTACAGGTTCAGTCAGGCTTAAGAAGAGTGATCGGTTTAGAATCAGACAAAACTGAATATCGAATTTTGATTGTAGACGATTCTAAAACTAATCGTGCAATTATGAAAAGGTTTTTAGAGCCTGTCGGTTTCAAAGTTCAAGAAGCAGTCAATGGTCAAGAAGCAATTGATGTTTGGTTGCGTTGGCAACCTCATATGATTTGGATGGATTTAAGAATGCCTGTGATGAATGGTTGTGAAGCCACCAAACGAATTAAGTCCTATTCCCAAGCCTTATATACGCCAATTGTGGCATTAAGCGCTAGCACTTTAGAAGAAGATAAATCACTTTTTAAAGCAGCGGGGTGCGACGATTTTGTCAGCAAACCCTTTTCAGAAAACGTTATCTTTGACAAAATCGCTCAACACTTGGGGATACGATATGTTTACGAATCCATCAGTCCCTTAACTAGTAATACTAATAGCAATTTTAAATTAACAGCGGATACTTTAAATATCATGTCTAGGGAGTGGCTAAACAATTTAGAGCAGGCTGCAACGGTATTAGATCGAGATTTACTGATCCAGCTATTACAAAAAATTCCCCCAGAACATGACAATTTAAAAAATTCTCTGCAAAAACAGGTTAACGACTTTGATTTCGATAAGATTATTAGCTTAGTAAAAAAAAGTAAAAGCAATTAACTTCTAAATCATGACCCTCACTACAATGAGAAAGGTTTTCACTCGCTCAAAACAGTCCATCCTTACCCACCCCAAAGAAAAATGACAATCTCTGTTTCAGTCCAGGAAATTAGTATTTTAGTGGTCGATGATATTGCTGATAATTTACAGATTCTGGCAAATACCCTTAGTAAACAGGGATATCAGGTACGCTGTGCTAAAAGTGGATTGACGGCATTGCGTGGTGCAAGTACGATTTTGCCCGATCTAATTTTATTAGATATCAAAATGCCCGATCTTGACGGTTATCAAGTTTGCCAACAGTTAAAGGCTAATAAACAAACCTGCGATATCCCAGTCATTTTTCTGAGTGCCTTAGATGATGTTTTAGATAAGGTTAAAGCTTTTGAAGTTGGTGGGGTCGATTATATTAGCAAACCAATACAAGTTAAAGAAGTTTTAGCTCGGGTTAAAAACCAAATTGCTTTACAACTGGCTAAAGCTGAGATAACTGAACTAAATCAAGACCTTGAACGGCGAGTTTATCAACGCACGATCAAACTAAAAACTGTGGTGCAAAAACTACGTCAAGAAATCAATGAGCGTCAGCGAATACAACAGCAGTTAATCCATGATGCTCTACACGATAGCTTAACAGGATTGCCAAATCGAGCTTTGTTGATCGAAAGGATTGAATTTACCATTGCTCATGCTAAACGAAATCCTGACTATAGGTATGGACTCTTGTTTATCGATCTCGATCGCTTTAAAGTGATCAACGACAGCCTGGGTCATTTAATTGGGGATCAATTGCTAATTGCCGTATCTAATCTACTCCAAGAATGCGTTAGAGAGAACGATTTGGTAGCTCGCCTGGGTGGAGACGAATTTGTCATTTTACTAGATGGGATCAAAAGTGTTAAAGATGCAACTTTGATCGGAGAGCGAATTCAACAAAGAATGCGATCGCCATTTGAATTACAGAATCAAAATATTTTTACCAGCGCCAGTATCGGGATTGTCTTTAGCTCGGTCGAATATCATAACTCGGCTGATTTAATGCGTGATGCTGATATTGCCATGTATCGCGCTAAGGACAAAGGAAAAGCACGTTACACAATTTTTGACCAGACAATGTACGATGAAACCTTGAAACTGGTTGAATTAGAGAATAATTTGCGTTTTGCTCTCAAGCGTAATGAGCTGATGATGCACTATCAGCCGATTATATCTTTAGATAGTAATAAATTGGTTGGTTTTGAAGCTTTGATTCGCTGGCAACATCCTGAGCGGGGTTCTATTTCTCCCGTGGAATTTATTCCTATTGCTGAAGATACTGGATTAATTTTGGAGATTGGCGAATGGCTACTTAGAGAGGCTTGCCAACAGCTGCAAACCTGGCGACAACAATTTGCTTCGATCCCTGAAATCGGCTCCCTTAAGATGAGTATTAATTTAGCTAGTCAACAGCTACAAGAACCTGAATTTATTAGTAAACTCGATCAAATTCTTGGGGATACGGGGTTAGATGGTAGTTCTTTAAGACTGGAGATTACTGAAAGTGTCTTAATCGAACCAGAAGGAAGCATCCAGGATACTCTTAGGCAGATTAAAAACAGAAACATTAAGTTGAGTATTGATGATTTTGGGACAGGATATTCTTCTTTAAGCTATTTACGCCGTTTCCCCATTGACAATTTGAAGATAGATCGTTCTTTTATTCAGCAAATGAACTTTGATTCCGAGAATTTTGAAATTGTGCGCTTAATTATTACCTTAGCCAAAACCTTGGGGATGAAAACGATTTCTGAAGGCGTTGAAACTTCTCTCCAGCTAAATCAACTAAAAGGTTTGGGGTGTGAATTTGCTCAAGGATACTTGTTCTCTATACCCCTAGCGCCTAAGCAAATTGAGTTGATGCTAGCTAAGTATCCTCAGTTTTAAAACTATAGTCATTCCAACGCTTCTAGAATTTTTTAGCAAAATCAAAAATTAACACTTCTAGGAATTAAATGGATAAATTCTCTATTTTTTTTCTAGAGACATTTTGCTGTTTGAACAAAATTTTTCTTGTTATATTCTTTATACAAATTAGCTCTTATTAGGCTGCTGATTGACTGACTTTATTTGTACTTTATGATGAAACTGTATTTATTTACTGAAAAAGCATCTAAATAATATTAGATCTATAAATATCAGTAATTATCATTAAGTGATTTTAAAGTTCGCAAAATTCTCTTGTGTATTTAAATTAAAACTTGTATATTACGTACATGGTTAAAAAAGAACTTTTCCAGAAAAAAATGTCCTTTATAGAAAGAGAACAATGTTTAAATACACCTTACGATTTTTTAGTCTTTTATTATTAGTTAGTATTGGAACTAAAGCCCAAGCACAAACAATTGAAAATACAGTTACTTCAGAGTCACAACCTAATCAGGAACAAACTCTAGATAACGATCAAAATAATGCTGCGGCGATTAATCAAACTGGTATTTATAACGTTGGCGATGCTGCAACTTACAAAATTCAAGATTTAGGTGGCAGAAATGTAGTCTGTCCCAAATCTTCCTTAATTGTAGGAAGTGGCTATAACTCTGCGGAAGGAATTAATTTTGGAGAAAACTCTTCTTATGCCATAAATGCTTCTTTTATTGTTCCTTTAGGGGGCAAATTAGGCAAAGCTTGTGAAGAAATGGGTCAAGCCTTGGCTCGTAAAGCTCAATATGATTTAGAGATTATTAATGCTCGTTCTTGTGCTGAACTTATCAGTGCTGGAATTAGTCTAAATTCCGAAAAATTCCCAACTTTATCAGTAGTTTGTGATGGAGTATCTCTAGTTGAAAACAATATAAATCAATCTAAAAGTTCAGTTCAACTAGAGCCTCAAAATTCACCTTCATTAAACAAAAATGATGATGAGGAATCAAATAATCTTAATAAGATTGAATCTACAAGATTACGGGATGATGAAACTGATGAAAATAATGAGTATTTCTAGAAATCAATTTTCTTGACTCAATATTTAAGAAAAAAACTCTAAAGTCATTAAGATAATCAAGGAAAATCAATAATAATTAAAATCATGAAAAACATCAAAGTATTAGGTTTAGCAATCGTTGCATCAATCATCGCTGCTCCCGCTTTTGCTGGTGAAACATATGTCCGTAACGAGTCAATCAACTCTTGGGGAGACACTCATACAAATTTGGGAATTGAGTCTAATACCTACTCTACCAGAAATGAAGCTTACGGTTCTTTTGCTTACAAAGAATATACCGATGGCGATGTCACTAAACAAGGTGGTTATTGGGGTAAACCTCTGACAGTTAGCTACGACGATTATAGTGAGCATACTGCTGGATCTCTACTTGTAGGTAAATTCACAGAAACTATTCACACAAAAGTCGGGGGACATATCAACAGTTATTCAGAATTTAAATCTAACGCTCACGAAACTTCTGCTGGAGTTAGATAAAAGCAAGTTGTCTTAACTCGATTAGAACATTATAAGGCAGATAACTCTGCCTTTTTCAATATATATTTGCCATGAACCGTTTAGTTTTTTCGCTAATACTACTTTTAGGCTGGATTATCTTTATTGTTTTTGATCGAGGTTTTTTCTTCGAGCAGATTGCTGCAATGCCTGAAAATACTATTAATAATAATGACCTCAATAACTCCCCTGCTCCTAGCATTCGTGAAAATTTAGGAATTGAAGACAATAGTCTTCAGGAAAATAACCTGCAAAATCAAATTCAATCTGAGCTTTATAATTCTATTTCCACTGGTATGTCTTACGAAGAAGTCAGATCTATCATTGGTTGGGATGGTGTTTTGCTCTATGAGAATAAAGTTAACAATGGCGAAAGAATGATTCAGACAAAAGTTTATCAGTGGAATAAGGAGGATGTCTATTCAACTGATAGTACATCAGGTACTTCTAACAGGTTGGGCAATCCAAACTTTTCTGAGAATATTACTCTTGAATTTCAAGATAATCTTTTGATTAACAAAAATTTTTCTGATTTAAAGCCTTAATTAGCTTAGAAAAATCAAACATATTTTAGTCGCAAAAAATACAATATTGAGAGAATTAATTCATGAGAAAAATTTTAGGTTTAATAACTATTACGTTTTTTACTACATCTCCTGCTTGGGCAGGAGATACCTTTGTTCGTAATGACACAGTTCACAGAACGAATCGCACAGAAACTTCATTAGAAATTGATACTGTAACCAACTCTAATAGAACCGAACATTACGATACTTATTCTGAGAAGATTTTTTTGGAAGGTAATTCAATAAAACAGACTAATCAACCTCAATCTTTATCAGTAAAAGATAATGATTTTCAGCAAGAATTTGTTAATAATAATTCTGCATTGAAGTTGTCTAATGTTTATCTAAATGATGATAATTATACAGATGTTTATAACAATACCAATAGTTTTAATGGCTTGACTATTCATAGATCTGGTTCTTCACTGACTGGAACATTTGTAGAAGATACTACTACTAAAATAAAAGGTACTGTTTACAGTGTTACCAATGAATCTTTTAGATCTCATGAAACTACCGCTGGAGTTCGTTGATTGACATAATGTTTATGTTACAAAGTTACGAAAAATTATTAACTCTTATTGAGTTTGGGGGCAATGCTCCCTTTTTTGTATTTAAAATATATTTAAAAAATTAAAAATTATTTCTGCAAAGGTAATCTAATTGCGATTACGCAAGACTTGTAACAGCTTGGTAAACTCTTCAGGTAAAGGAGCGATCGCCGTAATCAATTCTTCGGAGAGCGGATGGACTAAAGATAGTTGTCTGGCATGTAGCGCTTGACCAGAAAGATTTACTTTCAATGAGCGATTTGCGCCGTAGGTGCTGTCTCCTACCAAAGGATGTCCGTGATGAGCGCAATGGACTCTAATTTGATGAGTTCGCCCAGTTTCCAGGAAAAATTGCATCAGGCTATAATTACCAATTCTTTCTAATGTTCGCCAGTGGGTAACGGCTGCTCTACCACCATGATCAAGAGGAATGACCGCCATTTTTTGGCGATCGCCGTGATGACGACCAATCGGCAAATCAATTGTCCCAGCATCATCAGCAAAAGAACCGTAGATAATTCCCCAGTACTCTCTTTTAGCAGTTTTGGCTTTAATTTGCCCTTGCAGATGTTGATGAGCGCGATCGCTTTTGGCTACCACAATTGCGCCTGTCGTGTCCTTATCAATGCGGTGGACTATTCCAGGACGTTCTACTCCACCGATCCCCGCTAAATCGCAATGATATAAAAGAGCGTGAACTAAAGTTCCTGTATAGTGTCCTGGCGCTGGATGAACCACCATCCCCACAGGTTTATTGACAATAATTAGATACTCATCTTCGTAGAGAATATCTAGAGGAATGTTTTCGGGAGTGAGATTGAGTTTTTCAGGTTCGGGAATAGTAATATTTAAACAGTCTCCTGAGGCTACTTGAGTTTTTTTGCTAAGGCAAACTTGGTTGTTAAGCTGCACGTGACCAGAATCAATCAGCTTTTGAACGCGAGAACGAGAAATATTAGGTAGTTGTTTGGCAAGCCAACGGTCAAGACGTTCGCTGTTTTCGGTTGCCTGGAGGATAATTTCTTGAATGGTAATGGTAATAAATTTAGTTGACGGTGAGAGCTTACTGGGATCTTTAAGCAGGGCTAAATTAATTCTAAACAGTTTTGGTGGCAGTTTTCGCTATGATTTAGATTAAGTAGGTTTAACGCAAACTAAAAATTACTATTAGTCCATTATTGTTAGAAAGATAGATAAATTTTGATGACTGGCATTACTCAATCTGCATATAGCGATCGCCAAATTAAGGCTTGGTTCAGAGGCTTATACACCATCGCTTTAGCAGATGGACATTATGATCCCGAAGAACAAGAACTAATTGGTCAATTAACTCAAGATTTAGTTGATATCAATGCGGTAGATCGTCTGCAAACCATAACTCCCGAAGAACTAGCAGAAAAACTAGGCAAAGAACCTGATACAGCAGAAAATTTTCTGCGTACAGCGGTTTTAGTCGCCGTGGCTGACGGGATTTATTCAACACCTGAATACGAACTGCTGCATCAATTTAGTGATGCTTTAGATATTGAAGTAGAAGCTTTAAAATCTCTAGAGTACAATCTTTATCGACCAGAGACATCCACTTCGACATTGACTCCACCCCAGAAACCCAAATCATGTGTGGACGTACTTCATCCTGTCAAAGATTGGCTTGAAGGAATGGAAATTAAAGATCCTCGATTAGCGAAGTTTGTTTGTAAAGTAATTCCACCTCAGTGTCCTTTTGAACGAGACATAAATTTGTTTGGACGCAAAGTTGCCCATATTCCACCTCTGTGTAAACTAAATCCTCTCTACGAGCAGTTTACGATGCTGCGTTTTCGTTCCTTGTCATATCTGGCTGACGAGTGTGGGGAAGATGTGACTAAGTATGTTCAATAGCGATGAGCTTTTAAATTCCCGTAAATAATCAATTATTTGAGCATAATCAATGCAGTTTATCGATTTAGCAGAAGTAGAAGTAATCGCTGGTAAGGGTGGTGACGGGATGGTGGCATTCCGTCGAGAAAAATATGTTCCCGCAGGAGGACCTGCGGGGGGCAACGGTGGTTGGGGTGGTTCAGTAATTTTAGTAGCCTCCAATCGTCTCCAGACGCTGCTGGATTTTCGCTATGCTCGCATCTTTAAAGCAGAAGACGGCAAAAAAGGTGGACCGAATAACTGTACGGGAGCTAAGGGAAGCGATCGCCTAATTGAAATTCCCTGTGGTACTCTCATCACTGATGCGGATACGGGAGAATATATTGGTGATTTGACTGTAGATGGCGAGACTCTGTGTGTTGCTGCGGGAGGCAAAGGCGGTTTGGGAAACAAGCACTTTTTGAGCAATAGTAATCGCGCTCCAGAATATGCCCTGCCTGGTTTAGAAGGAGAAATTAGACGCTTGCGCCTAGAGCTGAAGTTAATTGCCGAAGTGGGCATTATCGGCTTACCCAATGCGGGAAAATCAACGCTTATATCTTCTTTGTCTTCTGCTAAACCCAAGGTGGCAGACTATCCTTTCACAACCCTAGTACCTAATTTAGGAGTGGTGCGTAAACCCACAGGAGACGGGACAGTATTTGCCGACATTCCTGGCTTAATTTCTGGCGCATCTGAAGGAGTTGGTTTAGGTCATGACTTTTTACGTCATATCGAACGAACTCGTGTTTTGCTGCATCTAATCGACGCGACAGCAGACAATCCTCTTACTGACTATCAAACTATCCAACAGGAATTAACAGCCTACGGACATGGTTTACCCGAACGACCACAAATTATTGCTTTTAACAAGATTGACGCGGTAGATGATGAAACTCTAGAACTTATTACCTCTGAACTAAAAGAATTGACCTCTGTACCTATCTTTCATGTTTCCGCAGTGACTCGTGCAGGCTTAGATAATCTAACTTCTAAGGTTTGGGCAATTTTAGATGCCGAGGCAGCATCAGTGTTAATTTAATTTAATTTAAATTTTTCTAATAGCTTTTTTAACTTTTTCAATAACACTCACTTGCTCGATTTGCCAAGTGATAACTATAGTCCCAATTACACCATCAGTTTTTATTTGGGCAAAAGATTCAAAAAATCGATGATAATATAATAGTTTGCAGTTTAAATATATCAAGACAATCAAATCTAGACTAACTATGACTCTGACTCAACAGCGCAAGCAAGAATTAATGGCAGAATACCAAGTTCACGAAACCGATACTGGTTCTGCTGATCTGCAAATTGCCGTCCTTACCGAAAGAATTAATCAGCTAACTTCTCACCTCAAAGCCAACAAGAAAGATCATTCTTCCAGAAGAGGTCTATTAAAAATGATTGGTCGTCGTAAAGGACTTTTAGCCTACATCCAAAAGCAAGATTACGAACGCTACCAAAAATTGATTGCTCGTCTTGGCATTCGCCGTTAACTATTAGACATTATGCCAGCAGATTCTAAACGGGGTCGCTTACCATTTGAACCCCGTAACAATAATAAAAAAGAAAAGCCCGAAAAAACTGCTACCGCGACAACCGTAAAGCAGAAGCGTCAAGCTACTTCAAGAAATTCTCGACCTAACTCTAACCTCTCAGCAATTCCTGATGTTGTGAGTAAGCGTATGGGACGGCGTATGGCAATATTCTGCGGTATTCCTTCAGCCTTGGGAATGTTGTCATTATTAGTTTTTTATTGGCTTAAAGCAAATGAAGTTGTCGAACTTCCGCCCTATGCTGCTTTTGCTGTTTCCTTTGGCTTTTTAGGTTTAGGAGTCTTGGGCTTAAGCTATGGTCTGTTTTCCGCCTCCTGGGATGAGGAAAGGCGTGGTAGTGCCTTTGGAGGTGACGAATTTAAACTTAACCTGGGCAGAACCAGAGACGCTTGGAAAGCCTCGAAAAATGTGAAGGCTGATTGATGTTTGGAATTGACTTGGGGTAAAGATTAGGCATTAATAGCTGGTTAAAAATTAATCAGCTATTAAATACTCATTTGTGATTCAAATAGCTCTAGTTTGAGTTGCCTAGATATTGAGGATTCAAAAGCGTTTCTTCTACTTTGCAGTTTTGGTTTTTTAGAAAATAAGCCATAGCTGTTGGACGAGAAGACACAATTTTATTTAAGCGATCGCTAATATGCCAAGAGGCGCAATTGCTCAGATGTAATTGAATTTCATCAGGATAGTTAGTTAAGTTGTATTTTTGTCGGAATGCCCAGGTAAAGTATCCCCAAACCACACTTTAGCCAACAGGGTTTTATAGTGAGTCTCCTTAATCATCATCTGTTCATAAAGGTAAATCAGATATTCCAGGGCTTGTTCACGAGTCATGTTCTCAACACCGTCGGCAAAAGAACGGAGATGAAATTCTTGTTCCAAAGACAATTTGATTGGTTCGTTCACTTATTTATTTTCCTTACGTAGTTTTGCTAAATCTATACGTATGACTGCAAAAAAATAAGCGTTCTTTTATAGCTATTAAATTTGTTAAAGCCAATTGCCCAACAGCACATAAGAAGCCCAATAAAACGGGTGTTTATACCAGCGATTGTGTAATAGCTTTAGTTGAGCTTGTCGTACTGCTTCAGCTTTAGGTAGTTGAGCTAATAATTCCTGATAAAAACTACTCATAAGTTTAGCAGTAGCTTGGTCATTAACTGACCAGAGAGTAGCCAAAGTGCTTTTTGCTCCTGCCCTAACTGCCATTCCTGCCATTCCTAATGCTGCTCGATTATCCCCCGCTGCTGTTTCACAGGCGCTTAAAACTAGTAGCTCGATCGCCTTGGTTAAATCACCATTCCTACCCTTGAGGATGCTGTCTAACTCGTTGATGTTAATACGCTCATCCCAAGCCAGGAGAAAAGTATCTTCTAGGGAAGAACTAAACTGTCCGTGGGTAGCAATATGGACGAGAGGATAATCTGAGTATTGAATTTCTTGTTTTAGGGCTTCACTAGTAAAGTCTTGATTGACTAGAACTCGACTATCAATTCGCGATGCAATCTCCTTAAGCTCTGAGGTGACATATTCTAATCCCGCAAAACCATCAACTTTCTCGGTCAAACCCGCAATTAGAGTTTTGAGCTTTACTTGTGTTAAGGAACGAGGATTAAGTAACTGTAGTCCTGGAGTCAGGGCAATGCTATAGTCTTCAATCAAATAATGTTGACCGTCAAACATGGCGCTAAAAGGAATGTTGGCAAATGCACCATCGGGAACAATGACTAAAGTTTTGATCGCATTTTTGCTCAAACCATCAACAGCAGGACGAATTACTAAGTCGTATAGTTTTTGTGCTGAACGATAGAAATCACGCCGACTACGAATTACTATATGGTGACGAAACTGTTTAATAACTTGCTCAAGCTGTGCTTGCGAGATTTTATGACTGTAGTGTTGGAGGGGCTGATTTGGTAAGCTGAGAATAACTTCTAGGCGATCGCTTAAAATAATGGGATAAATTACTGCTGCTTGGGGATCTAAGCGATCGATATCAATTTCTTGAGCATCTAAACAGGCTTCGCGAAAAAAGTGATTCAGTTCCGCAAGCTGGAGAGATTCCATCACTTCTCTTGCTTTTTCTAGACTTGACTGAGCAATACTTTCTCCTGCATCACTTTCCAGTAATAAGCTAACTAGCCCTCGATAAACAGGTTCGACACTATCGCGAAAAGAGTACTGTACATCAGGGTTGATCGCGACTAAATCTCGACTTAAAGACTGGAGTAACTCTACTGCTTGAGTATAATTAGCGATCGCTTGAGTTGACTCGCCCAAAGCCTGATTAATTCTGCCTAACTGCCATTGCCAGAGATAGCTTACTTCGGGCGCATTAATACCTTGAGCGAGAATGAGAGCTTCTTGAGTATACTGTTGGGCGTTCTCCCAATCTTTTAATTTTTCTCTAATTTGTCCTCGTAATCCTAAACTATAAGACTGAGCCTGGGGATAGGCGATCGTCTTAGCTTGCTCGATTGTTGCTGCTAAAAATTGCTCAATATCTGCTATATGACTCTGCTTCAGCCCCCATTTGTGAGTTACTTTAACCAGTTCAAGCCAACTATGAGCAAAATTGAGGCGACGGTCAATATTAGTTCGATTAACAGGTAATCTAGCCAACTCTGCCTTAATTTGAGTAACTAAAGCCCAATCTTGCTGCCAAGGAAGGGGGGGGGCGCTTGAGCTAGTATTTAATTGAGCAAGATAAATCTGGAGGGGTAGATCAGTTTGCCAGCAATTATCTTGCTGCTGACAAGTTGCTAATCCTTGCTGATAAAATTTTAAAGCTTGATCGGGCTGATGGGTTTTGTAGGTATTACCCAGTAATAGTAAAATTTTGCTCTGTTCGTCCGCAGAATCTAAACGAGTGGCAATAGTTAAGCTCGATCTTAAAACTTCTTGCGATCGCTTGACCTCTCCTACTAATCGCAGGATATCGCCATAGCTTCTTAATCCTGCTACCTTAAGCTCAGAGTCAGACTGTTGTTTTAAAACGTCTGATACCTCGGTTAGACTGTTTAAGGCGCGTCGATATAATCCTAATTGTTTAAAAGCACTTGCCTGATTAATTGAAGTGCGAATTACACCTGATTCATCTCCTACCTGCTGATAACTTACCTGAGCTTGTTGCCAAGTTGCGATCGCTTGTTCTGCTTCTCCCTGATTTAGCTGTAAAATGCCTTGATTGTTTAATACCTGCGCTACCGCACGAACTTTTTTAGTTTCACTTAGCTTAGGGTCATTGCGCAGTAACTTTAAACTTGCGTTAATATTTGCAGTTGCCTGTGACCAATTACTCAACTGGCTTTGAGCTAGCGCTAAATTGCTCATCACCCTGGCACGACCTAAAGAATCTTTTGGGTCATATATTTCTATTGCCTGCTGCCACAAATCTACTGCCTGTTGAAATTGAGAGATTGAATAAAAATGTTTTCCCTGAGTCTCAAGTTGGGCAGCACTTTTAGTTGCTACTATCTGTTGCTCGGTGGGGACTGTAGCAAAAACCGCAGCCAGTTTATTAGGCAAGAAACTCATCGACAACCCGATTATTACCACAAACAGCAACAAGTAACTTCGACGAAGTTTAAAAGGCATAGAAACATCAACTAAAAATTTATAATTACTGATAGAATGCCCACTTTCTAATTTGTATATCAAGTTTGCTAACTATCAGCAGTCAATAGTCAATGATTTGATTGAAAAAATAGACCATTTTATTTAAAAACTGCTGTAATTGCTGCTTCAAGAGCGATCGCGATATGTGTCCAGTGTGTTCCCCCCTGACAGAAAGCAATATAGGGTTCTCGCAAAGGACCATCGGCGGAAAATTCTGAGGTACTACCGTCAATAAATGTCCCTCCTGCCATCACTAATTGACTGGCATATCCAGGCATTTCTCCAGGAATAGGTTCGACATAGGAATCTACAGGGGAATGCTGTTGAATCGCTCTACAGAAGGCAATCAACTTTTTGGCAGATCCTAACTGTACTGCTTGAATAAGATCGCGACGGGGTTCTAGGGGTAAAGGATTTACCCGATAGCCTAGCTGTTCAAAAACATAGGCGATGAGATGACTTCCCTTAATAGCTTCTCCCACCATCTGGGGTGCGAGAAACAATCCCTGAAACATCAGACGATTTTGGTCTAAAGTTGCGCCACCACTGCTGCCAATTCCAGGTGCGGTTAAGCGACAGGCTGCCATTTCAACTAATTCTTTTTTTCCCGCAATATATCCCCCTGTCGTCACAATTGTTCCCCCAGGATTCTTAATTAAAGAACCCGCCATTAAATCTACTCCCACCGCTGTCGGTTCTAAGTCAGAGACAAATTCACCGTAGCAGTTATCGACAAAACAGACCGTATTGGGGTTTTGCTGTTTAACGGACTCAACAATTCTTTGGATGTCGGAAATTGATAAGCTTTGTCGCCAGGAATAACCACAAGAACGTTGAATCAACACCAAGCGAGTCTTACCAGTAACGGCGGTATTTAACCCCGACCAGTCAATTGAGCCTTGTTCGGTCAGCTCAAGCTGACGATAATCAATTTGCCAATCTTTTAAAGACCCCTGATGCTGACCCCGTAAACCAATGACTTCCTCTAGAGTGTCGTAGGGTGCGCCTGCCACCGCTAACATCTCATCACCTGGTCGTAGTATGCCATATAAAGCACAGGCGATCGCATGAGTCCCTGAAACAAACTGTACCCGTACCGCAGCAGCTTCAGCCTCCATGACTTGAGCAAAGACTCGATCTAAGGTTGACCGTCCCAAATCATCATGTCCATAACCGCTAACGCTAGAAAAATGCTGCACTCCTACACGATGATCGCGGAAAGCATTTAAAACTTTTTTGAGATTTTGCTTGACCTGAGCGTCAATTTTCGAAAAAATCGGTATTAGTGCTTTTTCTGCTTCTAATAGCAGGCGATCGGTTTTCATATTTTTAACGGGGTGGGGAAGTTTAGTCTTGAGTCTTCAATTGAGTAACGCTTTTGCAGTTTATCTCGGTAACGACACATTCTGACTAACAATCTAAAATAGATTTTTTTTACCGCGTATTTTAAACATTAAAACTAACAGCAGATTTTTTTGTTGCTCTGCAAGTGCTACTAATTAAATGATGTATTAAATTACACCATAAATTATATAGAGTTGAGATTTAGGTTTATAAATGACAGTTGTGACATCCAAAAAAATCCCTCCTGCTTGGGGAACGATCATCTACCTGGCTATAATTCACTTTGTAGCTTTATTTGCTATTTTTCCCCAGAATTTTAGCTGGGGTGCATTAGGGGTAGCGTTTGTACTGTACGTAATTACCGCAGGAGTGGGTATTACCCTGGGATTCCATCGTCTCGTATCCCATCGCAGTTATCAAGTTCCGCGACTGCTAGAATATTTTTTAATTTTTTGTGGTACCTTATCTGGTCAAGGTGGGCCGATAGATTGGATTGGACTACATCGGATTCATCATCAATATTCAGACCGAGAAGCCGATCCGCACAATTCTTTAAAAGGCTTTTATTGGAGTCACCTGGGTTGGATGCTGTGTCAAAATCCTGCCAACGAGAAAATTGCTCTCTATACCAAAGATATTTCAGGCGATCGCTTTTATCAATTCTGTCAATACGGGATGATTCCTCTCCAGCTTATTTTAGCGGGAATTTTATATTATCTTGGCGGTCTACCCTTCGTTGTTTGGGCTATTTTTGTCAGACTAGTAGTAGTGTTTCACTGTACTTGGTTTGTCAATAGCGCTACTCATAAATTTGGCTATAAAAGCTATGAATCTCACGATACATCCCTCAATTGTTGGTGGGTAGCACTGCTTACTTTTGGCGAAGGTTGGCACAATAACCATCATGCCTTTCAATATTCTGCTCGTCATGGTTTAGAGTGGTGGGAAATTGACCTGACTTGGATGATGATTAAAACTTTATCTTTCCTTGGTTTAGCGACCAAAATTAAACTGCCACCCAACAAAGCCAAGAGAGTAACTAGTTAATTACTAATGTTGCGTACTCATTGATTTGTAAAGATTGGGAAAAGGTTAAAGGTTAAAGGTTAAAGAAAAACTCAGTAGGTTGGGTAGAACCAAGCGTGAAACCCAACAAAATCTTGTAATCGTTGGGTTTCGTGCCTCAACCCAACCTACTGCTAAAAACGGCTGTAAGCAAAATTAGCGTCGTTAATTAGACAAAACAGATTGTTCAATTTTATCCTCAACTAAATCTACGGATTCAGAAATTGAATTAGCTTTAGCTAGGCGGTCATACCATTGGCGATCGCTGCCGCTTGGTCAAACAGAATGCCTTGTAGATGGGAATTAGCTTTTAAAATAGAGGCAATTAAGCTACCGTTACCACCACCTATATCAACTAATTGACCAATACCTGAAAAATCATAACCATTGACAATTGCAGGTTTAATTGCATCTGAAATATTTTTCATGGCGCGATCGAATACTGCACCCGATGCTTCATTCTGGCTGTAGTAATCAAACACGGGCATTCCATAGTGTAATTTACGAACATCTTTTGTCTATTTTTTGTTTCTCAAAATTTTTAATATTACTGTTTCTATCAGCTTCTATAATTTATATTTAATTACACCTACCCATTTACTTACTTACTTATTCCAATTCCAATTGTAATGAAGGCATTAGCCGTTGTAAGTTCTTGAGTGACTTACTCTGCCAAGGATTTTTTTTAGCCCCAATGACAATCATTTGAATATTTTGGCGCTTACGCACGTTAATTACGAATCTGGATAGAATGCTGATCCCTGAACTATTGAGAAAATTGAGTTGGGTTAGATCTAAAACGATTTGTTGAGGTTCTTGTTGAGCAACTTTATTTAGTAGCTCAGAAATTAGAGCATATTCGCCACTACCGTTGAGTCTTAGAGAACCGTCAAAAGTAATTTGGTGGGATGTTTGATCGTAGATGACGCTGTAGTTTTTACTTCTTATCTCCATAATCGTCTATATTTGCCTCTAAAAAAGTTTTTGCCGTAGTGACTCAATCAGTCGTGTCTCAAAATTAGCTATAGTCAAAAAAAGCAATTTTCAAGGTTCAGCTATCTTAACCCCGAAACCATCTAAATCAAATTAATAGCTGTACCATAGTTGTCACGCTGATGGCAGAACAATGATCGACTAATGGCTCAAAATGCCAGCCAATCCTAGCATCGTAGTCGTGAAGCATAGTTAGCAAACCCAAGTTGGAGAATTTCTGGTTTTCTTCGAGGGCATTGTGTTCTAACTGCGCCAGATACATTTCACTGGGATTGCCATGAAGTAATTTGTTGATCTGTTTTTGAAAACGCTTGGTTTGTTTGATAGTAATGCTATTGGTTAGCTGTAAGATAATCGCGTTAGGAGTCAGATGGATTTGAATGCTGATGGGAAAAGAAGCTGTCTTGATACAGTACTTCATGCCGTTTTCTAACAATTCATTGGCGATGTAGCTCACCGCACTTTTTACCTCGTCTTGCTTGGCGAGATCTGGCTGTTGATCGTTCTCACCCAAAAAAAAGGTACTGAGGTAATTGGCTAAAAAATCTGCCGACAGACAGTTATTGCGCCATCGCTGCTGTAGAGGAATCGAACCAGGAGAAAAGCTGAGAATCAAATATTCTGTACTAGGGGGCAAATTTTGCCGAAAGTCCCCCATGATTTGCTCAAAAGCAAAGTTGCTGGTATTCATAGAAACTAGTTATTGATCTTATTTTCGTTTCAAAACCACTAGGGTAATATCATCGTAAACCTGCTCAATGCCAATATGCGATCGCAAGTCCTGAATTACCGCCTGGCGAATATCTTGGGCTGATTGTTGCCAATTTTGCTGAACTACAGCACATAATTGCTCTAAACCATAATGGATTCCCTGAGAGTTTTCCGCCTCCGTGATACCATCGGTATATAGTATGGCTACGTCTGATTTGGCCAGGGGAATTTTTGTTTCAAAGACAAAATCGGCAATACTTTCTGCTAAACCGAGGGGAAATCCTAAATCCACCGTATCAATTCTTTCGATCTTGCCTTGGCGGATCAGCAAAATTTCTTCGTGTTGACCACTAATACTTAAAATGCCGTCGTAATAATCGACTAGAGACAAAGAAATATTTTTATCAGAGTTTAAACGCTGCACATTTTTATAAATTGTGCGATTGAGTACCTCAAATAAACGTTTGGGATCGGTTTCATTGTTCTCAATCAAAGTGCGAATTGCCGTCTGCACCATCAGCATTAAGACACCACTTTCTAAACCATGTCCAGAAACATCACCAATGCCAATAATAATACGTCCTTGATGCTGCACCACATCATAGTAGTCTCCGCCAATTTCAGCGGCAGCTTCGCTAAATCCCGCAATTTCTAGCGCCTCGATCTGCTGTAGCTCTTTTTCCTTGGGTAACAACATTTTTTGCAGTTTTTGATTGACTTCCAACTCACTACTAAGACGAGTATTTTCTATCTGCAAGCAATTATTAAACTGACTAATTTTTTGATTGACTTGGGCTAATTGTTTTACGTAGATTGATTCTAAATCGCGCAATCTTTTTTGTTCTAAACAAGCTCCTAGCCTGGCTTTTAGTAATGTGGAGTTAAAAGGCTTGGTTAGGTAGTCTTCGGCTCCCATTTCGATACATTTAACGACACTATCGATTTGCTCTAGCGCTGAAATCATAATGGTGGGAATATGTTTCCAAGGACTATTACGAATCCATTTCAAAACCTGATAACCATCTATTTCAGGCATGATAATATCCAGCAGAATCAGATCGAAAGCTCCTGTTTGAATCATCTCGATGGCTTGTTTACCATCTTGCGCTGTCGCAGCCTGGTAACCTTCCGCCTCAACCTGTTCGGCCAATATTTCTCGATTCATGGCACTGTCATCAACTACCAAAATCATGTGACCTTTGCTAGCTTCTGCTAATTGATGATCAGTCAAAGAAAAGTTGTCTAGCAAGAGATTGATATCGATATCTAGGACAGTATCCTCCAAAAGCTCTTCTGAAGCAACAACCTCTATTAATCCTTGGATTTCCTGTAAAAGTAGGTTAGCTGCACGATTAATCTGCTCTACCTCCAGCATAAAATTTTGGTCTACTTGTGGAATCAATTGCTGACTTTGAGCAATTACCAATTGGGTTGTTTTCTCCCACTGACTCTTTAATTGAGTATTATTAACCATTTCCTGTAAAATCTGCCAATCTCCAGTTAAAATTGCGGGTTCAAGCGCAGTGTTAACTGAAATCAATAATTCTTTACCAGAGGCTCGAATTTGCTCTAGCTTTTGAAGATAAGGCACATCTTGATTTTCGGCAATCTCGGCGATGATCATGTCGCTATAGCCAATGATCCTGTTAATCGCTAGGCTTAATTCTTGGCGAAGTTGGAATAGCCGAGATAAGTTTGATTTACTGTCGGTAAACATAAAATAAAATGTAAGCCTGACTAGAGCTGAAATGAGGATGCAAGACAATACTTCTCGTTTAACAACTAATAGAAAAACTAGAACAGTAGGGAATT
>JAAUOU010000158.1 GCA_012034765.1 Pleurocapsaceae cyanobacterium CSU_1_1
GAACATTGATTAATCTTGCAACTACGGCTGTTGTACCAGAGTTTTCTGACGTACAAAGCGTGATTCCAAACTGATTTACAGACTGCTAAATTATGCTCTATTAGCTCTATCTGTTCCTTTGTCGGGTCTAATTTGTAGTTGTAAGTAAGATTAAGCATTCCGACCTCAACGAAGAATGTTGATGTCTATATCATACTACAAGATTTACAAATGCGTAGAGCTAATTGTAAAATACTTAGTGCTAAGTTCGATTCATCCCTTCGCTCAAAGCGAGGGTCTTCTCTCACAAAAAGATAAAATTTCCAAGTGCTTTTGTAGAGGGGCTATGGTGTTAGCAGCGATCGCGCCACTGGCAGCCACCGCAGGAATGCCGATCCCAGGAAAGGTAGAATCGCCACAGCAAAGTAAGCCTGACAAAGGGGTAGTTGAGCCAGGAAATAGGGCTTGACCCGCTCGATGGGCAGGGCCATAAGTACCGTGATGACGACGAAGATAACGCTGGTGAGTTAGAGGCGTACCCACTAGGGTTAATTCTACGCGAGCGCGAATATCAGGAATAACTCGTTCCAGCGCTTGCCACATTGCCTCGGCTCTTGCTTGCTTGAGTTGCTGATAAGCTTCACTACGGCGCTCCATTCCCGCCCAAAGTTGATAGGGTTCATTACCAGGAGTATAAACGTGAATCCCATGTTTCCCAGCAGGAGCAAGGCTAGGATCTAAGACAGAGGGGATAGACATGACGATTACATTCTGCGGGGCGGTAATACCTTTGTCCCAATCATTAACCACAATATAGTGACATTCAAGATCTTCTAATCCTGTGGCATCGATACCTAAATGCAGGTGCATAAAGCTTTCACATTCGGGAGTATTGGCTCGCTCTGTAACAAAACTTGGCGGTAATACGCTTTCGGGAATTAAAGATAAAGTATCCCAGATCGAGGCATTAGAAACTACTGCCTTATCTACCCTAATTTCTTTGCCGTTACGCAAACGCACTCCCACAGCGCGCTTATTTTCTACTAAAACCTGTTCAACATGGGCATTGTAAATAATTTCGCCACCTCGTTTAGTTAGTCCCCGCACCAAAGCATTAACGATCGCTCCACTACCACCCAGGGGATAATCTAGCTGCACCCCTGGCTTATACCATTCAGCAAACATAAACGCCATTTCCGCTCCGACAGTACCATCGGCAGGCAAACCAGACAGCAGGAAACTCAGCAAGTCTAGCCAGTTGCGAATAAATGGATCGGTGATAATTCCGTCCATAATCTTGCTAAAAGGGCCCGTCATCCGCAAAATATTCGGCAAGTGCTTAAGGGTATTTGGGAGATATTGACCCATACTAATGGTCGCCCCCAGATCAAAGCGCATTGCTAGGGGAGGTAAGGCATTAACCGCTTCCGCTAAAGGTTTCATTTGCGCCTGAAGTTTTCGCCACTGAGCGATCGCATCTTCACCCCGAAATTCTCGCAATATGTCACAAAAATGATCCGCACCCACGTAAGCGTTAAAATCTCCTTCAGGTAGCCGACAACCCCAAACATCGTAGTTTGCCCAGGCTAAATCTTCCTCAATAACATCTAATACCTGACGTAAAGGATTATTAGTCGGACTAGAAGACAAACCTGAATATAAAGAAGGTCCCGAATCAAACTTATAGCCATCTCGTTCAAAACTATGGGCAGCACCTCCAGCGATCGCATGACTCTCGCACACTACTACTCGATAACCATACTTTGCCAACAGCGCACCACAGCATAAACCACCAATACCGCTACCAATTATTACTACATCTACTGTTTGACTCATTACTAATTATTGATTACTGAAAATATTTTAATCAACCGTTGTTTCTCGTTTTATCATATCGTTTTGCTCTATCTTCAAGAGAATTTTCCCAGCTCGATTATTTTTGGTCATTTCCGCAGCACATATTTGTTGTGAATCAGTAGTTCGTTTATTTTGCCTCTTTTGGAGGCAACTGCATTAATCGCTCTAGTGGCTTTGACTTCTACTACTTTATAGTTCGGATCATCGTAAAGAGATTTAATGAAGGGTGCTGCTGAATTGCTAGCTAAAACCTGACAACCTCTATCTGTTAAGCGATCGCAAAGTTTTTTTAATCTAATTTGTTCTTGCTCCCCAAAGCCGTTCATACTATAACCAGTAAAAGATGAGGTGTCACTCACGGGATGATATGGGGGGTCAAAATAGATGAATGCGCCCTTTTTAGCCGTGGCTACTGCTTGCTCAAAGTCTCCTTTAAGGATGCGACACGTAGCTCGATTAAGATAGGTGCTAATAGCTTGAATTACCGCAGGATCGACGATGACTGGGTTTTTGTATTTGCCATAGGGAACATTAAATTGACCACTACTATTAACCCGAAATAGACCATTGAAACAGGTTTTGTTTAAGTAAATAATCCTCGCTGCTTTTTCTACGGGAGTCCTCTGATTAAAGTCATCTTGGCGATCTTGTTGCCGTAGTTGGTAATAGTATTCCTTAGTATTATTTTCTCTATGTTGTTGACAAAGCTTTAGTAACTCTTCTGGTTGATCTCTAATTACCTGATAGCAATTAACTAGTTCACTATTAGTATCATTAATAGTGCTGCTTTTTGGCTGTAAGGAAAAAAGCATTGCCCCTGCGCCGATGAAGGGTTCGTAGTATTCGGTGTATTTTGCAGGTAGATATTGTTGAATTACAGATAAAAGTTGTCTTTTGCCTCCCGCCCATTTAAGAAATGGTTTGGCTTCGAGTTGATTAAATGATTTTTTAGCTGATTGTTCAGCGGCGGCTTTTGTGTATGAAGATTCACGTTGTACCCTTGTGGTATACACAAAACGCGCCTTAGAAAATGTGGTTTCTTGCTGTGGAGAAATATTCTCTGACATTGTGACTTGGTGATTTTTGAATCTTTAATCTTGTAGCGATCGCACCCTTTCTAAGTTTGTTCTCTAAAAATCCCTCAAAAGCTTTTAGCTTTTGAAAAACAGCATAGTCTTTTAACTTGTCACGATTAGGTGATGCCTAATGGCATAAATTGCGATCGCCAATTTTGTTTGTAGTTAATTTTGTTTGTATTCTTCGAGTAGCTTGGGTAGATAGTCATAGCCATCAACGCCAATTAAACTAATAATTTGCGATCGCTGTTGTCCCAAAATATTCTTAAATTCTTCGCCAATCTGCCCTTGCAGGATCGAAAGTAAACCTGCTACCTGTCTCCATTCTACGGAATTGATTTGATTTAGGAGATACATCCCTAAAGCGCCATAGGTAATAGCTGCCCCGCGATCTTCGATGCTGTAGTAGGCTTCTGCCAAATAAGAAAAGCTCAATCCCTGAAGATAGACATCACGAGAGTACTGGGCTAATTCTGCACCTTTTGTTAAAGAGGCGATCGCTGAAGTCGGCTGTTCTAAAACCACATAGGCAATACCCAAGCTAGTGTTACCAAAGGCTTGACTCTGGGAATCTCCCTGTTTTAAGGCTAGTTCTACTCCTTGTTCGAGATAGCGCACCGCTTCTGCGTAGTCTTCTGCTGCTATGCTATCAAACTGTCGGGCAGCAAATACTTTGGCATAGCCCAGGTTAACTGAAGCATTAGCCTCGCCTAATTTATCTCCTACCTGACGGGCTGCAATTAAAGCTCTTTGGCTATATTTGATTGCTTCGCTGTAGTTTTTGAGATTTACGTTAGTGCGACTAAGGTGATTAAGACTAGCAACTTCACAAGCATAATCGTCAGCAGCGATCGCAATTTCCAGGGCTTCTTCATGGAAGGCGATCGCCTTTTCATAATCTCCTGCCGTACGCTGAGAATAGCCTAACAAAGTCAGGATACGGGCTTTATCTTCTGTTCCCTCCACTTGTTTTAGAGGTTCGTCAAAGTAATCGAGGGTATCTTGAAGATAATCTCCTGAGAACGAGGCAAATACGCCACTGTATAGAGGGAAATCTTCTCTTTGGGCAAAAGTACGTAATATTTGCAGCATTACCAGAAAACAGCCATCAGCCAGAGCAGGTTGACTGATCACAAATGCCTGCCATAGCTCACACCAAATTGAGGCAAAAGTCAGCAAAGTACTATAGGAAAGTTCTTTACCAAACTTAGAGTTATAAGGCTGTTGATCGTACCAGGTGACTAAACCCCGCTGGAGATATTGCAGCAAAATTGCTAACTCAATCCAGGCTCTTAATTCTAGATTATTAGCTACTCTGGCAAAAGCGATCGCCGACTGCTGTTGAGCCAGGGTTTGAAATAATTGCTTAGGTAGAGGACTAGTGACTTTTTGACTCCAAATCCGCCAAGGATTCGGTTTTTCTGCGCCAAAACCTGAAAAATTGCTCCCCGAACCATACATCCAGCTAACCAAATCTCCCTCCAAGATTGTAAAGGACTCTAAACCTGCGGTAATGCCTGTGGCTAGCTGTTGCCAGTCTTGAGCTAACTGAGCATCTCCTTGGGTTTTAGCAGCAGCTTGAAGATTTTGAGCCAACTGGCTTAATTCATCAATACTTAAAGGATTTTCCTGATTGGGATCGAGAACATCTACTGTTCTGAGGAAATAGTCTTCAGGATCGCCAGTAATGATCATCTGAGCAGTTTCTGAGATTTCTGCTGCGACTAAATTCTCTTCTTGCCAGCGCAACCACTGTTTTTCAATTGTTTGTAAGGCTCTTAAGATCCTGGCTGCTTTCAGTTTCGTTGTCAACTGTGCTTCGGCAGAGTCGATGCGTTGACTCAAACAGCGTTCAAAAATTTCCCCTGTGCCAGCTTCGACTTGTTCCACGAGTATTCCGTAAACTCGCTCGACAGAACTTATTTTCCCTTGTAGAGTAAGCTCGACAATCTGGTCAATGAGGGCAAAATAGCGATCGCTTAATGATTCGGACACAATAATATTAGTGAGTCAAAAAAACATTATACCGTTTTGGGATGTAGCACTGAGCAAACATAACCAGGAAATTAGGCAAATTATTGTTCAGGCTAGTTCAATATCAAGATGAGCCATATAATTGATTGTTGTCGCCAAGTTATGCGCTTAAATCCGCCATCGGCTCGAAATGACCCAACCTAAAATCAAACTGTTTATTGTCGATCATGACTCCATTTTCCGCTTGGGGTTACGCACAGCGATCGCCCAATATGCTGATTTTGAAGTTGTGGGGGAGGGTAACCTGAGTGAAGATACCTTAAGAGAGCTTACTCAAGGTATGGTGCTAAATGTTTTGGTGCTGGGGATTAGCTATACAGATGCAGAAATTTCTGGTCTAAAATTGACTCGCCAGTTAAGACAGTTATATCCTCAGCTACCGTTGTTTTTACTAACTCCTAATTTAGCAACGAAGCAAATAGCCAGACTTAAATCTTGGGGGGTTAAAGGTAAGTGCGATCGCGGTGCAAGTATTAATAGCATTGTTGAAGGTTTGTATACCGTTGCTTATGGCAATACTTATTGGTCGACTAATGATGTTACACCCAGGCTTTGGCAACAGGCATTGGCGAACATCAGTCAGTCGGGGAGAATCGAACTAGAACAGACGCTACAAGAAATAGAGCAAAAATTAGCTAATCCTAATTTATCTGACTGGGAACGAGTTTTTTTAGTGGGACGTAAACGAGAATTACAGTCTGCGCGGTGGTTATCTAGTCGTTTGGTTGGGGAAGAAATTGTCTTAAAAGAATCGGCTAACCGTGAGCCTGCCGATGGGGCAATTGTGCCGATTGCGCCAACAGAATTAGCTCCCCTACCAGAATTTGCTGATTCTGCTAACAAAACTATTTTTGAACGAGTAGTTACAGATATTCAGATGGGGTTAAATAATCGAACCAAGATTCCCTTAGAAATCGATCTACTTCAGCCAGCCATAGCCAAAAGCCTATGTCATTTAATTCTTCAACGTCTGAGTGAAACTATTGCCCAAATACCGATCGCCAATACCTTAGATCGAGATTATACTGCTTATCTAGAGGAACTTTGGCAATGGTCTACAGCTTATTTCTTTAGCCAACATTATGGATCAAATGAAGAACAACTTCAGCTAGAAGAAATTTATTTACAAGAACTTACCACAGTCCAACAAAATATTTTGAACGATCTGTACAGTATTCCTGAACTGTTTGACTATCTCTTGGGTAAACCTGGTTTAGTAATAGACAACATGGTTTATCAATCAGATGATCCAGAAGCGATCGCCAGAATTGAATTTCTCCTCCACAATTTGATTATTCATCTGGCTAATGGGGTAATCCAGGTGATCCTCAATAATTTTTACGATCTGGAGGTGTTTAAATATAAGCTGTATAAAGCCGAATGTCGTAGCGATCGCGAATTAGCTCGGTTTCGTAATCAACTTTCTTGGCGATACCGCCAGGATAATTATTTTACCCACCCGCAAAATATTTTTGAAAGTCGTCATCGTTTATTAGTAATTAACGCTGGTGCGATTAGAACTATATATGTTTATGCTCCCCGTAAGGCAGAACTAGATGAGCTGACAGGCATACCTTGGTTTTCAACTATCGTCATTGAAATTCGCGATGCGATCGCCCCGATAGTACGTAAATTTATTGCTTTGGCAGGTAGTGGTGTCGTCTTTGTTCTAACTCAGGTAATTGGCAAAGGATTAGGTTTAGTAGGTAAAGGCATCATTCAAGGAATCGGCAGCACGATTAAAGACATTCCCCGCAACCATAAAAAACCCTGACCTAGATTAATTTAGCTTCCACCCGTGAAGCCCCGCGTTGTACCGATAGGTCAACGTCGGGATGAGAGGGTGGGCAGGGTTTAACTTGGTGTATTTTGATTCTCAATATATTTCTTCAGCACAGATATTGTAACTCCGCCACAAGAAGCAATAAAGTAAGACTCGTTCCAAAGTACTTTTTTCCAATAAATCTTGTTTATTTGTTCGGGAAATTCTTGTCTCAATCGTCTACTGGTAAATGACTTGATATTGCCTATGAATTTGGGTAGTTCCATTTGTGGGTAATACTGGAATAACAAATGAATATGATTGTCTTCGCCATTGAATTCAATCACTTTGCAATCCCATTTTTCACACAACTCAGTCAATACGTCTCTCAACCTGCTAATCATGTCCCCAGTTAAAACTTTTTTTCTATACTTGGTTGTGAGAACCAAATGAGCTTTCATATCTGATACAGATCTGGCACTAGAGATAAAATCATTTTTCATCTTTCATCTTTCTATGTTACAATCACTGTAAGCAATTTTAACAACATTGATTTTGATTTACAACTACCAGTATCGATTAAAACCAACTACAGAGCAAAAGCTAGTATTAAACGACTGGCTTCGTATCTGTCAATATTGGTATAATCGACAGCTTGGAGAAAGGTTTGATTGGTGGGAGAAAAATCGTAGCT
>JAAUOU010000040.1 GCA_012034765.1 Pleurocapsaceae cyanobacterium CSU_1_1
TAAAATCAAACTTTAACAATTATTTTTATTAGAGTTATTTTATCTGAGTTAAAGCTTCCCTGAGACATAGCGATCGCCAAGTCTTCTGTAATTTTGTGTATTACATTTAGACGTGCGTAATGGGAATACTACCGTTCGGCTGACGCTCACGGCGAAGCCTACTACCTACGAACAGTTAACTAGACTTGTCCTAATTTAACTTTGTACGGCTATACAATCCAGCTTAGAACCAAATAAAGGTTAAATCAATCTATTCTTTGCTCGCACTTTGATCTAAATCTTAGATGTGTATTGGGTGCTGTACACAAGATACTATACTAAGTCTAGGCAAATATTTAAATTAATTTATGAAAGCGGCAGATAAAATCAACGATAAGGCAGTTGTTAAAGATTATTTTAATCAGCAAGGTTTTGATCGCTGGCGCAGAATTTACGGCGAAACCGATGATGTCAACAAGGTACAGAAAAAAATTCGCGAAGGTCATCAGCAAACTATCGATACTGTGGTGGGTTGGTTAAAAAATGATGGTAATTTAGCAGATCTGGCAATTTGTGATGCGGGGTGTGGTGTTGGTAGTTTGAGTATTCCCCTGGCTGAGGCAGGAGCAAAGGTGTCGGCGAGTGATATTTCCGCCAAAATGGTGGGGGAAGCCAAAGAAAAAGCCGAATCTACCTTAGAAGATACTAGTAAGGTATCTTTTAGCGTCAAGGATTTAGAAGCATTAACAGGCAAGTACGATACGGTAATTTGTTTGGATGTGCTGATTCATTACCCCACCGAAGATGCAGCCAAGATGATTGCTCACTTGGCATCTTTAGCGGAATCTCGCGTAATCTTGAGTTTTGCACCGAAAACTTGCTTGTTGTTTGTCTTGAAAAAGATCGGCGAATTTTTTCCTGGTCCTTCTAAAACTACTAGAGCTTATCAACACAAGGAGAAAGATATTATTGCTGTGCTTAAAGAAAATGGCTTCGAGATTAAGCGTACAGGGATGACTAGCGTGAGTTTTTATTATTCCCGAATACTAGAAGCGGTTAGGATAGACAGCAATGTAGAGACGTAGCATGCTACGTTTCTACTTTTTAATCAATTATTCAATTATTTAAATTGATGATGAGAATTAAAAAATTAATCAAACATGATGCTGACCATTATCGAAATATCAGATTAGAAGCTTTATCTAATAATCCAGATTCCTTTGGCACAATGTATGCTGAAGAAGCAATTATGACGATAGATAAATTTAGGGAGAAAATACCAGCAGATAATAACAATTTTATCTTGGGGTGTTATAGGGATGAAGATTTAATTGGAATTGCCGCATTTCATCAAGAATCAAGGATAAAACTCAGGCATAAAGCATATATTCGCTCCATGTATGTTAAACCAGAATGTCGAAAAAAAGGTATTGGAAAATTGTTGCTAAATGAATTAATTGAAAGAGCTAAGGCTATTCAGGAGATAGAAATATTATTACTTGATGTGATTACAAATAACCTCCCAGCAAAACAACTTTATCTATCGTTTGGGTTTCAAATGTTTGGAATAGAGAAAATGGCATATAAGTTGAATCATCAATATTTTGATTTGGAATCTATGTCTTTACTGATTAAATCTAAGAATGCCCAATAGAGATTATCTTATTTTTTAGCGTGGGTAATTATAATTGTCATAATTGTCACTAAAATAAACCTGGGAAAAATGATTATTTTGATGATAAGTATAAGAGAGAAAAAGCTGAAGGAACTTCAAGCTAAAATAGCTGTTGGTACAGAACAACTTGCCAACGGACAGTTAACTGATGGCGAACAAGTTTTTGCTCGCTTACAAGAGAAGATTAATCGCGTAAAAGAAAGTTAAATGCTTCTCTCAAATCATGGGTTAAATGACTAATTCAAACAAATTTATTGCCACAGAATTATTTGATAGCAAGGGGGAAGCAGGAGAGAAACTAGTCTGGGATAGTGTTCAAAGAGGTTTTGAGTTTAGAGAATGTATTGCTTATTGGCGTTATCCTATTTTTATTCAGGGTGAATTTAGAAAAGAGCCTGATATTTTAATTGCGGATTATCAGCTAGGATTAATTGTTATTGAAGTTAAAGCAATCAGGATTGAGCAGTTAGTTAACATTCAAGGTCATCGCTGGCAATATCAGAATTTTTATACAGATTCTGGTAATCCTTATCAACAAGCGGAAAGACAGTTATATGCCTTATTAGAATATAGCGATCGCGAACCTTTATTAAAACGTCAGGTTGATGCTAGGGCGATGGTAGCACTGCCTTATATTACTCAAGTTCAGTGGCAAGAGCAAGGTTGGGCAAATTTGCCGAATTCGCCTCCTATTTTATTTCAAGAACAACTAATCAATCCTGATGTCATTGTTCAGGCGATCGCTGATACTCATCCTTTAGTTATCGGCGCAGATCTCACTTCGACTCAGTGGCAATTGTTACTAGCTGTATTGGGCGGTACTGCTCTTTATACCCCTGAACATCAACAGCTTAAATGTTATGGTTTAAATAAACGTAAAATTATTCAACAGGTGCGATCGCGTTTAAATCAGTTGGATGTGCAACAGGAAGCGATCGCTAAACAAATTCCTCCAGGAATGCAGCGGATTAGAGGGGCGGCAGGTTCGGGTAAAACCGTTGCACTGTGTCAGAAAGCAGCATTAATGGCGGTTAAATATCCTGAGTGGCAAATTGCCCTAGTGTTCTTTTCTCGCAGTCTCTATGACTCGATAACTCAGCAGGTAGATCGCTGGATACGCTACTTTACCCAGGATCGAATGAGCTACAATCCCGAAAATTCTGGACTAAAAATTCTTCATGCTTGGGGAAGCAAGCAACAGCCTGGCTTTTATGGCACGATCTGTAAAGCAACAGGCAGTATGCCTTTATCTGTCCCTTTTACCCTCAGTAGTCAACCAAACGAAGCCTTAGCGGAAGCTTGTTTACAGCTATTAGAAAACCGCATTATTCCTCAGCTATATGATGCTGTGTTGATTGATGAAGCACAAGACTTAATGGCTGATAATTGGCATTATCAGCATAAACAGCCTTTCTATTGGCTAGCTTATCAATCTCTGCGCCCCGTAGATCCTGTCTCGCCTCAGCAGAGAAGACTAATCTGGGCTTATGACGAATTGCAAAGTTTGGGGAGTTTAAAGTTACCCGAACCCGTTGAGCTATTTGGCGAAGAGTTGGGACATTTAGTTACAGGACAATATAACCAACAGATTAATAAGACAGAAATTATCTCTCGTAGTTATCGTACACCCCAACAGATAATGATCGTGGCTCAAGCGATCGCTCTAGGATTACTCAGAAAAAACGGTTTGCTTACGGGTTCAATCTATCCAGAAGAGTGGGCTGCTTTGGGGTACAAAATCACGGGAGAATGGCAGTTAGGCAATCAGATTACTCTCACCAGAGAGTCTAATTCACCCAATATAATTAGTGAACTGTGGCAGGGAGAAATGATTTGCTTTGAGCGCTTTGCTTCTCGACAACAAGAATTAACTGTCTTAACTCAAAAACTTCAGCAAAATATAATTGAGGAGCAACTTAAGCAAGATCGCGAAATACTAATTATCGTCTTGGGTTCAGCTTATGAAGCTAACACTTTACTCAAACATACTGCCACTTTTTTAATCAACCAGGGCATCAATATTTATCTTCCCAGTCAACGCACTTATAACTGTATCGATCCTGCCCAACAAGATAACCCCAATCAATTTTGGTATCAAGGGGCAATTACTGTTTCCACAATTCACCGCGCCAAAGGACAAGAAGCAGATTTAGTCTATTTAGTGGGTTTAGATCGTATCGCCGAATTAGATAATATATCTCTGCGTCATCAGCTTTTTACTGCCTTGACTCGTACTAGAGCCTGGGTAAATATTAGCGGAGTGGGAGATTATGCCCTCTACCAAGAATTAACTGAACTAATAGCTAGTGGCGATTGCGGAGCTAGCCGAAGGCATCGCTTTACTTTTACCGTAACAAGCTTACCCCAAAGAGAATTGAGAATTAGCGATCGCGCCAGTCTGATTCAAGGCTATGCTCTCGGCAGGAGAAACTTTCGTCACGCCAATCTACGCCACGCCGATTTATCACAGATGCACCTAGCAAATATTAATCTGATTGATGCCGACTTGAGCCACGCCAATCTAGCAGGAACAAATTTGACTAACGCTAAACTGATCGCTGCTAATTTGAGTCATGCTAATTTGAGTCATGCTAATTTAACTAACGCTAAACTTATGGGGGCAAATTTGAATCACGCTGATTTAACGCAGTAAGCAGTAATATTGCAAGACTACTGATTACTTATTAAGACATCTTTTATTCTGAGCCTAACTCAGGTTATAATGAGAAACTTTGAGGTGCAGACAAAATCGCCACATCAAAATAAGTAATCGATATAGGATTTAAGTAGAATAATGGCAAAGCGCGTATCCGTAGTTTTAAATCAAAGCGTTAGTAAATTGGGCAACGATGGAGATTTAGTCGATGTTGCTCCTGGTTTTGCTCGTAATTATCTAATTCCCCAAGGTTTAGCCAGCATTGCAACTAAAGGAATTATCCAGCAGGTTGAAGTCAGAAGAGAGAAAGAAAGACAAATCAAACTAGCAGAAAAACAGGCAGCCGAAAACAAAAAAGTTGCTTTCAAAACTATTGGTAAATTGACTATTCGCAAGCAGGTTGGAGAAGAAAATGCCATTTTTGGTACTGTCACTACCCAAGAAATTGCGGATGTGATCAAAGAACAAGCGGGAATTGAAGTTGATCGTCGGGGAATTGAAGTTCCTGATGTTAGCACTACTGGAAACTATCAAGCAGAAGTTAAACTACATCCCGAAGTTATCGCTACAGTTGATTTCCAAGTAATTCCTTTGTAGAAATTTTTGTAGAAACTGCAAACTAACAACTGGGGATTGAGAAGTATCTGAAGTATTTCTTATCTCGATCCCCAGTTTTATTTGCTAAAAATTATGTGTAATTAGCGATCTATCTGACATTCCGCAGATGGAGTTGTCATACCGCCAAAACACTTTCCAACATGCTCCGAAAAAATGTATTGAGAGGAATACCAGATGCTTTAGTCATCGCCGACAATACACTAGTTTTAGCAAAGGAACAATATAGCCCCGCCTCTAAAAACCAAGGCTGTCCATCCGAACCAATCCGAAAATCGAATAAACTGTAATGGCGGCAACCTAAAGCCAGGTGAGATTTCTTAGCCATTTCCCAAACCTTATCTGTAATTGGATCGCTGGCATCAACTATCCAAGACTTGGTAATGTCCTTGGCTGCAAAGCCCAAGTCGCCATCATTATTTTGTGTGAGCTTATCTACATAGCTGCGAATTGGTCGTATATCAGGATCTAAAGCATATTCTTCCAGTGGCAAACAGATCAGTTGACCAGCTTGAACGATCACCCCACAGCGGACTTCTCTACCCAGCTCAATGAATGTTTCGACTAGCACTTCATCGTTATGATTTAAGGCTGTTTGGAAGGCTTGGTTGTATTCCTGCATATTTTTTACTAAAGCCACACCGATCGAATTATCACCATTCATGGGCTTAATTACTAGAGGGAATTCAATTGAAGGAAGCCCTCCGACGCGGAGAACTTCACCAGCTGGCACGACTACCCCCGCAGCGGCTACGACAGCTTTAGTCTTCGCTTTGTCCGAAACCAGGGTCATTAAATCGGCGGTGTTACCTACGTAAGGAATTTTTAGCAGATCGAATAAAGCTCGGTATTGGGTCATCCCAGGGACACAAAACATTTGAGGCACCATTATATCAATCTGGAGCTTTTCCAGTACGAGTAATGCTGCTGTCAGAGATAGGGATGGGGCGGAGGCAATCGATTCAGCACTTAAATCGGACGGAAAACGCCATTGTTGATTGGGTGAGATGTAAGCAATGTGAAATTCGTATAGTGCTGGATCAGCGGTGTTCTCCAGACAATCTTGGGCATAGAGACGTGACAAATCACAGTAAAAATCATTGACTGCTGAACCCACTAAATGTAGAACCCGTAATATTTTCATGGCTAATTTCCTCCGACTTCTACCAGCTTGCCAATATTGAAATCAATCCGAATCCACTTTTTGGGGTGACGTAAATTTCCTAGTAACAGTAAGGCTAGAGCCTCGGTATCAATGACTTTCAAAAGTCATTGATTACTGCGCCACAAAATGACGAAGCCTTTTTTGACCGTTGGTCAAAAAATCGTAAAAGTCTGTTAACGTCAATGCTTGTTAAGCTCTGCTTATTGCACCCCTTGACATAATTTAACAAATTTCTCATTTTTATTCAACGAGAAGTAGGTTTACCTAGTTAACGCTGTGTGCAACTAAATTAAAAAATGCCATCACATCAACTTTCAATTTAATTGCGGAATGTCAGATCTATTGATTACTCTTTGTCCACCAAGCTAATGCATAAGACTGTGCAGGCTCATTGAGCTGATGACGATAATAGACGCGGATTTTATAACGTCCCGTAGTGGGGATCGGACAAAAAATATGTTCAATACTGTCTTCAAAACTAGAAGAAGAACAGATATTTCTCATATTGCTGTCTTCCCCTATTGGTAGCAGATAGACATCTAAGTTATTTAAACCGCGATCGCGAAATGTTTCTCCCAGATCGTATTGCTGATTACGATTAAAATCATTAAGCATTACCTGGCGATCCCAAACTAAAGTAATTGCAGCATGACTTCCCGCCACTAAAGGTTGTTCTAATTCATATTCTTGATATTGATTCGCCTTCACTGTTTCATAGTCCCAACCTAAGGGAGCAACAGACTGCTGGGACTGCGCTTCTCCCGCGCTAAACTGTCGATAGGCTCGCCAAGCATTGATTTGTCCTGTTCCCATCTGAATATCCAAAGGAACGCGGGGATTGACATAGGCATCAGCATCAAACCAAGTCTCATTTTTTTCGCCGACGACGGTACGCTCCATATCCAACAATAAACCATCGCCGCGATCGGCAATCTTGTCGGCAGAATTGAGTAACACCGCCTTCATCACCTCATGACGACGAGAATCGAGACTCCAGTTGGCTGATTTAGAACGTAACTGGCGATCGCCATATTCCTGGAGTAACGCAACAGTCCCAGTAATGTGGGGTGCAGCAAAACTGCTACCACTAACTTTTTCAATTTCGCCTTTCTGGTTGTATACTGAAATCTGTCCGCCAGGAGCTAATAGACTGATAGCTCTCCTCTCTCCAAAATCTATTTCTTTTTTAATCACACTCCTCCCAATACCGACAGGAAAAGCACTAAGGTTAGCAAAGTCAACCTTGCTAAATTGACCGTTTTTGGTCATGGTATAGGCAGTGGTGATCCCGTTAAAATTATCGGTAGGAATGGGAATACCTCCCATACCCTGATTTCCCGCAACCACATATAAAACATCATGCTCTCGTGCTGACCAATCGACACAAGATGTTAATAATTCTTTCCCATTTAATTGTGCATCATCTCGCTCTAAAGATTCGCCAAAACTGAAATTAATTGCTCTGAGATCACCACTATTTTGTAAAGCCACATGCTGAGTTGCCAGACACTCTTGAGGTTGCCCAGCTTCGCTTACCGCGCCAATGGCGGAGGAGTACAATCTCGCTTCAGGAGCAACCCCTTTTAATTGCTTGTTTTGAGCAATCATTACCTGCGCCACCATACTGGCATGGTCATCAACATTTTTATCGGCAAGAGGACGCTGATTACGATAAAAAACGGCTCTAGGAGAGATTACTTCCAACATGCTAGCAGCTTTATCTTGACCTAGCTTGACTGGGCGACCTACCTCTACTTGACCAATGCCAATTTTTCGACCCCGCAAATTATAGGGAGGCTGATGTAACCGTAGCGCGTTAATTCCATTTTGACCGACAGAATTGTTGAGAGCCAAAACAGGAGAAACTAATAAAGATATTCCTGCAAAAACCCAAAATCCAATCTGTTTACTCATATTTATTGTTAATTAATGTCGGATTTCACAACCTTTTGGCGTAATTACCGTAATAAACGTAACGATCTCTTGCCAAAATGGTGTATCTTAAGTTAGAAGTATGTCAGGTTTTTCCGTAAACTTCAGGTTGACGACAATTAAAAGTCGAACCAGACGGATTTAATCTTTCAATTATTTAATCAACATATCATAGCAGGCAAGATTGAGCGTATGACAAAGCAAGTTGCGCATCCCATGATGAAATTGCAACGGAAGGTATCTTCCTTGATAGAATCTCACATCATCAAACCAGAAGATCGTATTGGTAAAATCGCCTTATTATTAGGCAATGACTGGCCTCATTGGAAAAGTGAATTATTAGACTTTGATTTTTCTCCTCAAGATCAGATCCGTGAATTACTCTTAGTAGAAAATTGGGATGAAGATTAGGAGAGTTAAATTGTTTAGTCTTGATAGGTGTTCAAGTAAGGTTAAAGACAAGTAGACAAAGCTTGAGCTAACTCTTGGGCGGTTTGATAGCGATCTCTTGGTTCTGCTTGGCAAGCAATTTTTAAAACTTGAGCCAAATTAGCTGGTAAATTAGGAATATTTTCAATATCAAACTCAAATTTACTACTTTGATAGCGATAGTATTGCATAGGTGCTTTACCCGTCAGTAAGAAAATAATTGTCGTACCAACGCCATAAATGTCTGATTGAGGACAAGGTTTGCCCCGATATTGTTCGGGAGCGCTATAGCCTTCCACACCAATGCGAGTTTCCAAAGCAGTACCTAGCTCTTTTACTGCCCCAAAATCTAGCAGCATCAAACGACTGTCCAAATTTCTGAGCATTAAGTTTGCAGGCTTAATATCGCGATGAATCAGGGGTGGGTCTAAATGATGCAGATATCCCAAAATATCGCAGATTTGGATCATCCAGGAGATGGTTCTTTTGGGATCCATTGCCCCCCTTTGATTCACAAACTGCTCTAAATTATGACCATGAATTAACTCCATGACAATATACTTGCGGTTATTTTCCACAAAAAAATCATAGTATTTAGGAATACCAGGATGCTCTAAAGACTTTAAAATACGGGCTTCTCGTTCAAATAATTCTCTGGCTTTAGCAATTCGAGCCATATCTGCGTTCATTTCTTTGAGAACCAAAAGCATTGGTGCATTCTGTACAGTGCGATTGCGATCCCAAGCTAGATAAGTAGTTCCCATTCCTCCTCTACCTAGAGTTCGGAGAATTTGATATGAGCCAACAAAGTGTTCATCTTCCACGATGGGTTGTCCACAGTGTCGGCAAAAAATACTGCCTTCTGGATTATCTTGGTGTTCGCAAACCTCTGAACTAGTGACAATATTAGTTTGTTCGAGTTCTGGCTCTGGTGGCGCTAAATGAGATTCTATTTCAAACTTAAATACAGGCCCATTTTCTGCCAGCCGAATTAGGTCATTATGATTGATAATAGCTTCGGTAACAAAGTTATTGTTAATCAGAGTTCCGTTAGTTCCTCGACTAATCAACTGCCATTTTTCTTGTTGAGGATCGATTAGGGCCAACTCTAAATGCTGGCGCGAGACTTGAAAATAGCCATGAAGAACAATATCGTTGTTTTGAGCGCGACCAATTCGAATCACTGATTGCTCAGAAAATTCCCACTGCTGTAGTGGTTGATTTGTCTGTGGCTCTAAAAGCGTAAAAATTACCATATAAAATTCAAGTGTTAGCACATAACTTTTAGAAATCAGGCTTTAATTTAATTCTAAGCAGAACAGCGGTAATATTATCATGACCATTATGTTCGTTAGCCAGATCTACTAGTTTAAACAGACCATCTTGCAGATTTGCCTGAGAACTAATCAGAGGCTCTAGATGCTGCGACCAATTTTCTTCAATAAAATCATTATCGGACAAACCATCGGAACACAGTAAAATTAGGCAGTCTTCCGTGATTTCCAGAAATTGAATTTCAGGTCGAATACCACTATTTTCTCTAGGGCCTAATGCTTGAGTTAGCTGATAGGCATCAGGTCTAGCATAAGCTATCTCAGGTTCTACTCCTCGATTAATTTCTCTTTGACCAACTTCGTGGTCTAAGGTTAACTGCTCCAACCCCTGCTTGCGACTGAGGCGATAGATACGACTGTCTCCAACATGGGCGATCGCCATTTGAGTATCCTGTAATAATGCCATGACCAGAGTTGTTCCCATCCTGCCACTACCAGAGCGCAAATTCTCAATATTGGTTTGATAGAGAGTTTGATTAGCTTGCAGCACCCCTGATTCAATGATGTCGTGACTAGGTAATTCTGAGCGCCAATGGGTTTGAAAATATTTTTGGAGACTTTCCACTGCCATGGCGCTAGCCACTTCTCCTGCTGCGTGTCCTCCCATCCCATCGCAAACTATATATAAACCGCGAACGCTTAAATTTTTTTCGGTGCTGTTCTCGATCCTCTCAACAGTTGTCCTCACCCAAAAAAAATCTTCGTTGTGATCTCTTTGAACGCCAATATTGGTGCAACAAGCATCGGTGATGTCTTTTAAATGCATTGAAATCATCGCTGTTGCCTGTTCTTCCAACTCACTGGAGTACATCATATCATCGTCAGTTTCGGCAAAGAAATTTTTTGCTTGAGCAGCGATCTCCTGAGATTCAGATTCATTCATAGTAGGTTCAGTTATAGCAAGTTCAGTAGTAGTATTATTATTAGTATTAGACAAATGTGGTTCGTTGGTTTCTACAAATTCAACTTCCGTCTCGTCAAAACCCAGATTATGCAGTTCCAACCTCAACTGGTCAACTTCGATAATTTCCCCAGTAAGCATTTTATTAAGCAGTAAATTTAACTGTTCAATCTGCTCTAAATGAGCTTCAGCCAAACAAAGCTGCCAAGTTTGAGCTAAATCCTTTAAGGTGGGGATCTCATCTCTATCCATATATAGCTGCTGAAGGCAGAATGCCTGGTCTTCATCTATCCGCAGATTTTCTTGCATTAAAAGGCTCACAGCGCAGCGGGTACGCTGTAATGGCTGCCAAAGCTTTGCCATTTCATCAAAAAACCAAACAATTTGTGAGAGAGCTAATTTCTGCTGTGACCATAGTTGCGTAACTAACTGCCATTGAGAACGATCTGGCAAAAGAACAACTCCTTGGTCTTGTTGTTGCCAAGCATCATAAATCCTGGGAATTGAGGGGGTATATCTTTCTAAGATTAGATATGGTAAGGCATGGGTAGGCAAGCCGATCAGATTCCAGTATTCCGTTACCGCTAAATAGGAATCGTTTAAATTTTGACTTAATTCAGTAAATAAATCCATTTGCTGTTTTTGTAAGGTCGCCAAATGAGATTTGTGTAGAGGATATTGGTCAATTACCTGACTCTCAATAAACGAATAGGGAAAATTATGATAGGTATTGCTCAACAATTTTGCTGAATTTGGCTCGGTTTTAATTGCATAACGATTGTAAGTCTGTTTAGTATCCGTTTGAATTTGGAGAGCAGGAGTAGTTTTTGACTGGCTATGAGCAAATAAATCTGCCAAGCTAGAGATTTCTAGCGCTGATTGATGATTACTATCATTACCAACCTGAGCTAATTGTGGTTGTAAATTATGTAAATTTGGCTGGAGAGTTTTTGTCTGAGAAATGATTGCCCATAAAACAGTGTGGTTATCAGCACCGCAAGAATTGCAAATTTTGGCTTGAATGGGAATATTAGCTTCACATTGACAACAGACTTTATGAGTTAGAGAAACACCGCAACTTTGACAAAATCTATTGGACTCAGGATTTTCAAATTCACACTGGGGGCATATAAGCATATTGTATTTTCCCTAAATATAGTTGAGCTGCCTACATTAAGCTATTTTTAATAATGAGATTTGTAATCAATGAGATTTAATTTCACGCCCCTAAGATATCTGGCTAGTACCCCTACGTGGAAGTCACCAAGGTTTTCCTAAAGGGGACACCTTCGGATAAGCCCTAAAGGATTAGCTCCTACGTCCTAAAGGATACCGCTCCGCGACGCGGACGCGTTAGCTAATCCTTTAGGGCAGCTAGTCCTTTAGGGCATATCGCGTCCTTCGCGTCAGTCGCATGTAGTTAAAAGTCTTTTATTTTAAAGGTTTTAAACTTTTTAAATAAATACTTTATTTATGCCCACGTTTATTAGTTCAGACGAGATTTATTGACCTACAGTTAAGAACCATAGTACTGTTCCTCGTTAGCAGAGGCGCTAAAATAAAAATAAAAATTTAGTAGACACAATAGATCAGCATCATCAAAATAATGCGATCATACCTGCGATCTTAGCTCATCGTCTTTTTTTGGCAATGTGTTCTTTCTACAAAAGAATTTTTCTGGTTAGCACTTGCCCAATATCTAGTTACTAGGGAATCCTTTAGGGCTAATCCTTTAGGGTATATGGTATACACCTTCGGATATGGTGCTAGCTGCCTAGTAGCTTAAAGCTGGGGCGAAGACTATTTATTGAGGGTCAAACTTGCGAGCAATTTTATTGATTCCCCAGGTGACAAATACACCTAAAAATAGAATGCCAATCGCTGGATTAAAAACGGGTATCCAAAGACGATACCAAAGGTCAAACCCTAACGGTATGTTTAGATAGCGACCAGCTACAGCGATCGCAAACCAGATAAAGCCCAGTAAAACTACAAATACATCAGCAACCAACAGACGATTCAGCCACAGGATAATTTGTTCTTTCATAGTTTTGAGAATTTTAAGATAATTTTGCTTGATTGCTAACTCAGCACGACTGCTGTGGGGGAGAGAGTGTGTGTCCAGTTGGTCAGATCGGCTAAAGAGCGATCGCAATATTGACCATATCTTTCTTGCTTATTCTTTACTTTGGTGGGCAAGGAAGGAATAATGCCAAAATTAGGAGGCATCGGCTGAAAATGCTTGGGTGATGCAGAGCTAATAAACTCAAATAATGCCCCCATCATGGTAGTTTCAGGCATCGTTACAGGGCGTTGACCCAAGGCTATACGAGCGGCATTAGTTCCTGCTAACCAGCCTCCTGCGGCTGCTGCGGTGTAACCTTCAGTCCCGATTAGTTGTCCTGCTGCCAACACCTTTGGTTGATGTTTAAACTGTAAAGTAGATTGCAATAGCTGGGGCGAATTGATAAAGGTGTTGCGGTGCATCACCCCCATCCGCACAAATTCAGCCTGTTCTAACCCAGGAATAAGACGGAAAACTCGTTTTTGTTCTCCCCAACGCAAATTAGTTTGAAAACCAACCATATTCCACAGTTGACCCGCCTTATCTTCCTGTCGTAGCTGCACTACCGCGTAAGGACGTTTACCTTTGTTTTCAGGGTCGCGAAAATCCCCTAACCGCGCATCAAATAACCCTACAGGTTTTAATGGACCATAGCGCATTGTCTCTTCCCCTCGTTGGGCTAATTCTTCAATCGGCAAACAGCCTTCAAAAAACTTAGCGCTTTCTCGTTCAAAATCTTTTAAATCTGCCTGCTCTGCCTGGCATAGCTCCTGTTGAAACTGGAGATACTGCTCCTTGTCCATGGGGCAATTGAGATAGGCTGCTTCTCCCTTGTCGTAGCGGGATGCCAAGAAAGCTTTTGCTCTATCGATTGATTCCCCGACGATAATCGGGCTGGCAGCATCAAAAAAGCTCATGTACTCCATGCCTGTAAACTGCTGGAGATTTTCGGCAAGACTCGGACTGGTTAAAGGTCCTGTAGTCAAAACCACAATGTTGTCTTGAGGAATATGAGTAATTTCGGCTCGCTTAAATTCTACTAGAGGATGATTGGCTAAAGCACGAGTTAGTTCACTACTAAATACGGCGCGGTCTACTGCTAAGGCTCCGCCAGCAGGAACAGCATGGCGATCCGCCATCGAAATTACCTGAGAACCTAAACGGCGTAATTCTTCATGAAGTAAGCCTGCTGCGCGATCGCTATTTTTAGCCCCAAAAGAGTTACTGCAAACTAATTCTGCCAGTTCTTCAGTATGGTGAGCAGGAGAGGTTTTCACGGGTCGCATTTCATACAGAGTCACTGCGACACCTGCTTGAGCAATCTGCCATGCTGCTTCTGTCCCTGCTAGACCTCCGCCAATTACAATTACTTTACTTTGGCTCATATCTCTTTCTGGCGCTCAGTTAAAATCTTGAACAAGTGGATTGAGTTAATCATACAAAAAAAACCGCCAAAAATTAAACGTGCCTTCGCCTCTACTGTAAAACCTGATTCAGCTTGCCACTGCGATAACCTTCTAGATCTAAGGTAACGTAGACAAATCCTAATTTCTGAAAGGTTTTGACCAACTCTGGTAGATTTACTTGCTGCACAAATTGAGTGATTTCTGTTGCTGGCAGTTCAATTTTGGCTGTGTCCTCCTGAGAGCGCACCCTCAGGTTACTATAGCCAAGCTGACGCAGATAAATCTCGGCTCGACCAACTCGCTGTAACTTATGTACCGTAATCGCTTCGCCATAGGGAAAACGAGAGCTAAGACAAGGTTGAGCAGGTTTGTCCCACCAGGCTAATCCCAGACTGCGAGAAATTTCTCGAACTTCTGCTTTGCTTACGCCAATCTCTGCCAAAGGCGATCGCGCTCCTCTTTCTTTTGCTGCTTGAATACCAGGACGATAATCTTGGAGATCGTCGGCGTTAACTCCGTCTACGACATAGGGATATCCGCGTTTAAGCGCCAAAGGTTTCAAAGTATCATGGAGTTCACTTTTGCAAAATAACAGCGATTAATCGGGTTTGAGGTGTAATCAGGGTTCTCCATTTCACGAGTTTCCACTAGCTCATGTTTGATCCCGATCTGCGTTGCTTGGGTTTGAGCATCAACCAATTCTTCAGGCAGGAGCGAAGGAGATACCGCCGTAATTGCCAAAGCGCGATCGCCTAAAACATCATAGGCAATTTTTGCCACTAAAGTACTATCCACTCCTCCAGAATATGCAATTAAAGCCTGTTCCATTTCCTGAAATAGACTGCTTAATTTTTCTAATTTTTTGCTCATGATCTAGCTATCAACTAATCCTTAACTCCTTTAATAGTATCTAATCTGAATCTTAATTTTTGATCGGAGTTAAACTAGGCTTTATTTTAGGTGTAAGCAATGGCAATTAGACAAGAATCAGCAGTTAAGGTAATGGGGACATATTTATTGCTGTGCGGGATCGCTTTTTTGATGTTGTTTCCCCTGTTGTGGTTGATTGGGACGGCATTTAAATCACCAACAGAGGATATTTTTGCTTTTCCACCGCAGATTTTTCCCAGTCAGCCGACTTGGGGTAATTTTGCGACAGTTTGGCAGACTTATCCTTTTGCTCTATATCTCTACAATAGTGCGATCGTGGCTTTCTTGGCAGTGGGGTTAAATTTACTGTTATGTTCTTTAGCTGCCTATCCTTTGGCTCGTCTTGATTTTAAAGGACGGGAGGTTATTTTTGCTCTAGTCTTGGCGACGATTATGATTCCCTTTCAAATTGTGATGATTCCCCTCTATATTTTGGCGGTTAATTTGGGCTTGAGGAATACTTATTTAGGCATTGTCTTGCCCAACCTAACTTCGGCATTTGGAATCTTCTTACTGAGACAAGCACTTAAAGCTGTTCCCCTAGAATTAGAAGAAGCTGCTCGTATTGATGGTTGTTCTGAGTTGGGTATTTGGTGGAATATTATGCTGCCTGCCATTCGTCCCGCTTTATTGACTCTAACAATCTTTGTTTTTATTGGCTCTTGGAGCGATTTTTTGTGGCCATTAATTGTGCTAGACGACCCTGATTACTACACTCTACCCCTAGCGGTGGCTAACTTAGCGGATTCTTTTTCTTTGGACTGGAGACTAGTAGCAGCAGGTTCGGTTATTTCGATCGCCCCAATTTTACTGTTATTTTTATTCCTGCAAAAGTATATTGTGCCTACGGATGTTGGTAGTGGAGTTAAAGGGTGAACGGAGGTGGTTTACTTGGCTTTTTTGATTGGGTTTTGATTTTCATGTCTTGGTGGCGAAGTGCGCTTAACAAACCTGTTGAAGCAGACTAAAGAAAGAGGATATCCAGAAAGTGACCGTATAGTAAATGGTTAACTAGCTTCTGTTACAGTGAATGGTATTAGTTTGTAACGTATGAATTGGGTTCAGAGCATTTGTAGCTGTTGACATGAAAGAATACTTGAGAACTAGCGAAGTTATTGATTGGTCACATACTGAGATCATTAATCTTGCCGAAAAAATTGCATCAGGACACGAAACGTCAACGGCGATTACGTTACCGCATAGCCTTCGGATCGCCAAAGCGTGCTTTGAATTCCTTGCCAGACATTTCGTTAGAGTCTGCCCAGAATTATGGTCTGATGACGGATACAGTCAAAAATTAATTACAGAGATAGAAGCGATCGCGATAGCCACTCCCAGATAAATCTTTAGTGTTATCTTGCCTACAGCCTAGTTCTGTCAAAATATTATCGTCTATGTCTAAATTTACGCCAATTAAGTTTAACGGCTGAGGTTGATTTGCCACAAGGTGTTTCACGTTAGACGAGATCTGCTCTCGACCATATTGATTATCGCTGACTAGCATAAACTGAGGTGAGTTAAATTCAGGTGGATTTAAACGCTCAAAGGAATAAGCCAAAGCTACTAATTCTCGAAGTTCAGAATGGGTTTGATGAGTCATAGCGACTAAGATAGGAGCTGTGGAAGTTTTTTGAATATAGGCTACTAAGGCATCTGCATGGAGAGATTTTCTAAATCCTAAGTCGCTGACCACAGTTAACGAACCCAAAAAACTCATAATTAACATAACAGTCACTACCTTGTTTGGGGTAATCGTATTGAAAGTAGTGTTTAACCGACAATTAGCTAAAGCCACCGCGACAATCAAAATTACGGTCGGAAAATAAACGAAATGATAGCGTGCTGCTAAAGACGCATCTTTACCCATGCCATAGATTAACCATAAAAACATAATTAAAGAGCCGAATAGATAACCCATCAAGGTAATCATTGGTAAACGAGTGGGAGAATTAGCGATCGCCCTACGCCACTGCTGCACCAAAATGGGCATAGCCCAAATCAAAATCCCCAAGACAATCACCCCTGAGCCGATTACTACCGTCTTATCCACCCTTTCAATGGGCAGCAGCATCACCATCGTAATTATCCAGGCGAGCAGGCGAGGAATGGGCAGAAAAACATCACTAAGTTCATAATTAGTGGCAATCCAAGTAGTCATTTCATTGCCCGCCACACTTCTGGCTATCGGCAGCCAGACCAAGGCAGTAGCCAAAGTTCCGAATCCTGCTAAACTTAAACTTCGTAAATATCTCACAGGTTGAGGATCTTTAATAACTAGCCAAAAAATCACTAAGGCGATCGCTTCTGCACTCAAGGTCAAGACAAAGAAATAGTGAGTTGCAATTCCTAAACCATTAACCACAATCCAAACCAAACTCAGCCACAGGGAAACATTTCTGTGCTGGCGAATTAACTTCAAAGCTTCTACTAAACAGGCAAGAGATGCTATTACCCAAAGAACAGTCAAAGTATAGTGTCGTGCTTCTTGCGCTAGATAAACACCATAGGGCGAAAACGCCATCAGAATTGCAGCTAAATGAGCCACCAAACGAGAGCGAAAAGCCATCCAGCCTAACCCAAAAATGCCAGGAATCGCCAAAGTACCAAAAACCGCACTCAGCGATCGCGCCACCTGCAATGAAACTAAATCTCCATCCTTGAGCCAAATACCTACCCACCAACGAGTTAGCCAAAAATACAGTGGTGGATGAGTGCTTTCCTCTAGCAACCTCTGAAACACCTCTAAATAGCCAATTGCCGGATCTAAACGCAGAGGCGCTAAGAGAGTATCTAGATTGATCACTCGATCTACAGGAATCTGCTTGAAACCATGACCCAAACTATAACCAATGGTAGCAATTTCAATTGAGGCAGCAGATTTTAGATCTAAGTTGAGCAAACGGATTCCTAAGCCTAATCCGACCCAGATCAGCAGTAATAACAGGCTAGTAGTTGTAATAGAGTGTTTTTGATGGTTGCTAAAATTCAATTGTAGATACAGGATATTAAATTATCCTTTTTCTCTGGTTAACTTTTCAGATTTTACCGTTACTCTTTAACTTCTGTACTTTATTTATTGTTCACTGAATCGAGGAATGCTAAAAGTAAAACAACTACCTTGACCTAATTCAGAAGTTACTATAATGTCTCCACCATGAAGTCGAGCTAGTTTTCTTGATAGTGCCAAACCCAAACCTGTGCTTTCTTGATGATTGCTAATTTGGGGGAATGGCTTGAACAATTTAGTCATATTTTCTGCTGATATTCCTGTACCTGTATCGATTACGGCAAAGTTAAGAAACTCTGCATCCTGTTGAACCTGAAGGGTAATGTGTCCTTGCTGGGTAAATTTAACGGCATTACTTAATAGATTAATTAAAATTTGTCTTAAACAGCGGGAGTCAGCAGTACAAAAGTCAATATCATCCCCCAAGTCGAAGTTCAACTCTAATCCTTTTTGTTCGGCTTTCTTTTCTAAGCAAAACAGCGCATTTTGACAAACTTCGCCGACGGCTAATCGCTCTAAATCCAAGGTTTGTTTGTTAGCGTCAATCTTAGCAATATCAAGATAATTATTGACTAGATCCAACATATATTGACCGACACTGAGCATGGCGTTAACATATCGCATCTGCCGCTCATTCAGTTCGCCATAATATTGCTCTTTGAGCATTCCTGCAAAACCCAACATCGAAGAAATTGGACTACGCAGTTCATGATTCAAGTGAGAAAGATGTTCTTGCTTGGCTTCTTCTCCATCAATCCAGGATTGAATTTCTGCTTCTAGCTGCTGTACTTTATTTCGTTCTTGTTCAATTACTTTTTGCTGCTGCGCTAATCTAATTGCTTGAGTTTTTTCAACATCACGATTAATTTTAATTTCTGCCTGTAGCTGTTGAAGCTGAAACTCTTGTTGTTTAATTAAGTCTTGCTGTTGATTGACTATTGCTTGTTTACTAGCAAAATCGAATAAAGATTTTTTAAGAATGTTAGGTAATTGAGCGAGTTTATCCCTTAATAGATAACAACTAACTCCTGATTGAATTAATTTGGCTGCTGCTTCATCACCTAAAACATCGGTAATTAAAATCAGAGGAATATCAGGATATAAATGGCAACACCACTGAATGTTGTCGATTAATGATTCTAGCTGGTTGTTTTCAGGATTAACAGCGTAATCATAGAAAATTACACTATATTTATATTGGTCAGCAGGGTCGCATAATTGATTTAGATCTAGATTACTAATTAGATCGGCACAAAAGCTGATGTTGGCTGCATCTAAACAACTGGCGATCGCCTTGAAGTTTTCTGAATGATTGGAAACAATAAGAAGATTCACGTTGCTGAGTGCAGGTTTTAAATGTAGCTGTAACGACCCAGAACTTTCTAACATAATGACAAATGCTGCTTAGATGTTTTGCGCGTATTCAACAAGTTTGCCTTCATGATGTCTATTAGCTTTCTGGGATAATTTTACGGTTATCCAAACTTTCACTTATTATCTCGTTTTGAGCAAGAAGTATCAAGATTTAGCGAAAGCTGATGATCTTCGGCGTTTATAATCGGTAATTAGCTATTTTGTAATTGAGCAACCAATCAAAATAGGTTAAATTGCCATTAAATATAGTTAGCTTGAAAAAAGCTATTGAGATATTGAGAATTATTGTAACAAGATAGTTACTTCTACTCAGTAAAACTACTTAAAATTCTTTTTGAGCGAAAATCATCATCGAGATAATTAAGAGTAGAGCGGTATATAGTAGACCATACATAGCATGGGCAATTAATTCTCCTAAGCTTGGTAATAAACCATAAACAGCTTCATTTTTTAAATCCAACCGTGAAAGATTGGGGAGTACTAAATAAAGACTAGTAGTTAGGCTCTCAATACTGGCATTTTTGCTTAGTTTGCCTAATTCAACTAAATCTTCGCTAAAGTGTCCCATCAGATAAACACCGAAGCTAAATAGGGTAGCTAAAATTGAGCTGGTAAATACACCAAAGAAAATTGCCACCGCAGCGATCAAGGCTAATTCGAGCAGCAGATAAACGGATGCAATAATCAATGCTACCGTGGGATAGTTAATCTGGGAAAGACTGAGCATAGCCAGATAAATGACCATCATAATGGCAATCATCACCCCTAACACGGCAGTAAGTCCTAGATGTTTACCTAAGATTAATTCAGCACGGCTAATTGGTTTGGGAATTAGCATCAACAACGTGCGTTTTTCAATTTCTTTGTTAATTAACGCCGTGCCGATAAAAATTGCCACGATCACGCTGAGAATATTAATTGCACCAATACCAATGTCGAGCAAAATCTTTTCATGAGTCCCTGCTGCAATTTCAGGGATAATTCTTTGAGCCAGAATTAGCAGCAAGGAAAAAAAGCCAATAAAATAAAGAATGCGATCGCGAATAACTTCTTTAAAACCATTGTTGGCGATGGTAAAAACTCTGATTAAATTCATTGTTTAGAGAAATTGAGCCAATATTTCAGGGTTTACACTGTTATTATTCCCAAACCAGTTTGAAAAATAACGCTCTGGTCAAATTTGTCCGTGATCTCACTCTGAACAAGCTGTAAGCTTGAACAAATAAATAAAAGCAAGATTTTAGACTTAATTAATGCTGCATAATTCCTATTCACCACCTTGGTTTTTAGACAATGGTTTTTTGATGACGATCTATGTAGCCATGCGCTCAAGTCAGATATGGCAAGAAACTATTAGTGAACCAGAGCCTCATTATCAGAAGGTAGTATTTACCCAGGGAGAAGTACCTTTGGCTGGTTGGGTAGCAATCCCTCCAAATCCTCAAGGAACGATTGTCGGCACTTATGGTATTACGGGGACGCTTGACAATCAGTGGTTTTTGAGAATTTTAGCCCGAAAAGCTTATGCTCAGAACTATGCTGTGGTGCTGTTTGACTGGCGCGCTCATGGAGAGTCAGCAAAATTATCCTCGGTACTAACTTCAGATGGGATTAATGAGGGGAAAGATTTTGTCAGTATTGCGGGGGAAAGCAAAACTTTAGGCTGTCCTGCACCCTTTTGGTTTACTGGCTATTCTCTGGGGGGACAATTAGCTTTATGGGGAATTTATTATGCTCAGTTTTTGGCGGTAAATGGTCTAAATTCTGCTGATGTGGCGGGGGGTGCAGTTATTTGTCCTAATCTAGACTCCAATCTTTCTTTGCCCTATTTAATGAAACATCCTACAGGCAAATATATCGAACAGGCGATCGCCAAAGAATTAAGCAAGTTAGTGCTGAAAATCTCTGCATATCATCCTCAAGATTTTGAGCGATCGGCTATTGAAAAAGCCAACAGCATCTGGGGTTTTGACCACCATTTAGTTGTTCCTCGCTTAGGTTTTGACTCCGTAGAAGATTACTATACTGCTAGTAGTCCATTTCAAATTTTGCCCAAAATTGAGAAGCCTACTCTAATTCTTTATGCAGAAGACGATCCCCTGTTTGCACCCAGTATTATTCCTCGGCTCAAAAGCGTCTGTCACCATAATGAAGCTTTAAACCTAATTTTAACTAAAGCAGGGGGTCATGTTGGTTATGTCAGTAGCCTAAGCTGCCAACAAAAAAATGGCGATCGCGATTGTTGGTGGGGATGGAATCAAATTTTAAACTGGATCGGAACATTGAACATTGAACATTGAACATTGAACAATGAGCATTGAGTAATACTTTTTTAGGGGATCGGCTATACTCTATTTTCAAGATCAGAGCCGTAATTGTGTATTATTGCTAAATATAAATATTGTTTTGTATTGTTTTGTAAAACGCTCTAAATATTTTTAGATATTATTTCGTTCTTTTATGCAGACTATTCTCAGTCCCAACTCTAGCTTTGTCACGAGTAATGATCGGGTTTTACAGGAAAAGCTACAGCGCCAACAGCCTTTGAAAGTAGTTGCTTTGGGAGATAGTTTGATTTATGGTTACGGCGATTATGTCGGCGGTGGCTGGGTGGAAAGATTGCGACGAGAATGGATGTCGCCCCAGGGAGCAGGACATGTTTTGTATAATCTAGGGGTGAGAGGCGATCGCGTTAATCAAGTTGCTATTCGCTTAGAACAAGAGTTTAACTGTCGCGGTGAATTGCGTAATCGTCTTCCAGACTTAATTTTGCTTTCGGTTGGTTTAAATGATTCGGCTAGGTTAGGGAAGCCTGGTGGCAAACTCTATACAGATCTAGACAGCTTTCGTCAGCATCTTAATTATCTGCTGAATGTGGCGCAAAATCTTTGCCCTGTAATGTTTATTGGTATGACTCCTGTAAGCGAGGCAAAAATGCCGTTTATGGATTGTCTTTATTACAATCATTTAGATCAATATCGCTATAAGGAAGCAACTTTACAGGCTTGTCAAGACAGGAATATTCCTTACTTAGATCTGTTTGATCTTTGGTTATCTAGAGGGACAGACTGGATCGATACTCAGTTAGGAGATGACGGATTGCATCCTAACGTTACAGGCTATCAAACTTTGTTTGCTGATATCATGGCATGGAAACTAATCGAGCCTTCACAAGTCAAAAGTTAGAAGTTAAAAGATAAATAAATAATCAAAAAATATTAATTATTGCTTTATATTTGACCATCGGTGCAGCTTAAATTAGAAAATATGTATTGATAGCTCAGGTGAAACTAATGACTACACACTTTATTATCGCTGAAATTAATCTTCAAGAAAATCCAGTTAAGTTAAATAAAGAGATTGAAACCAGACTAGAACAGTCAGGAAAACCACTCCGCTGGGCAGTTACCAAAGTTGATCGAGAACAACAAACGGCAACGGTAGAAGCCATTGTGACCAGAGAGAGTTAAGTTTTAGTGGCAAATCAGATCATGTCCCCCTTTACAGTTGTGCTGATTGTTCCCACAGGGGTAGGTGCAGCTATTGGTGGTTATGCGGGCGATGCTCTTCCCGTTGCCAAAGCGATCGCCCAAATTAGCGATCGCCTGATTACTCATCCCAACGTTCTTAATGGCGCACAGCTTTATTGGCCCTTGGATAATACTTACTATGTTGAAGGTTATGGCTTAGACCGTTTTGCAGCTCAAGACTGGGGTTTACGCCCTGTCAGGCAAAACAAAGTTGGACTGCTATTAGATTGCGCAATTGAACCAGAATTACGCTTGAGACATCTCCAAGCAGCAGATGCTGCAAGAGCAACGCTAGGAATAGATTTAACCGACTATGTAGTCACGGATGCGCCTTTAGAGGTGGAATTACGCACTGCTGATTCTGGCGCAAGTTGGGGTACGTTAGGTAATCCCGGTAGCTTACTTCGAGCAGCAGAAAAGTTGATTAAGCAAGGAGGGGCAGAAGCGATCGCTGTAGTTGCTCGTTTTCCCGATGATGTGAGCGAGTCCCTCCAAAATTACCGTCATGGTTCAGGAGTAGACCATCTAGCTGGTGCAGAAGCCGTGATTTCCCATTTGATTGTCCGTCAGTTTCAAATTCCTGCTGCTCATGCTCCTGCCCTATCACCCTTGACAGTCGATCCAGAGGTGTCTCCCCGCGCTGCTGCGGAAGAATTGGGCTATACTTTCCTCCCCTGTGTGTTAGTGGGTTTAAGCCGCGCACCTCAGTTTATTACTGAGCAATCTCATTCCCGCAATGCTATTTGGTCTGATGAAGTAGATCTAGTGGTAGTTCCCTATAGTACCTGTGGCGGAAGTGCTATTCTCAACTTTGCTAATCAAGCCCAAATCATTGCCGTCACTAATAATACAACTAAAATTCAAGTTCCTCCCGAACCATTAGGCATTAAGGTAACGAAAGTTAATTCTTATCTAGAAGCTTTAGGTGTTATCGCTGCTCGTCGTGCGGGAGTAGACTTTCGCATGTTAAATCCTTCTATATCTGCTCTTGAGAGCTTGTAAAAACTGTGGCAAACCCAAAAAATCCCGAACTAGAACCCCTGAGCCGTAACCAAATCCTAATCTTTATGGGCATTACCGCCATTTTCTTATTGGCGATCGCTAAAATCTGGCAAAAGCTAGGGGGAGTGCAGCTATTATCGTTTGAGTTTACTCCTCAAGCTCTGTTGTGGAGTATCGGTTTAGCTTTAGGGATTACTCTAACCAGCGGTATTGTCTATCGTTTTTGGTCAGCCTATCGTCGTAGCGCCGATGTTTACCTTGAACTAGTGATTAAACCACTAGAATGGAGTGATTTGATTTGGTTGGGGTTGTTACCTGGTTTAAGCGAAGAATTATTGTTTCGCGGGGTGATGCTGCCTGCTTTAGGGTTTAATTTAACGGCGGTAGTGGTTTCGAGCGTTCTGTTCGGAGTTTTACATCTAAGTGGTAATGGACAATGGCCTTATGTGGTGTGGGCAACAATCGTCGGTTTTACCTTGGGCTACTGCGCTTTGATTACTGGGAATTTGCTAGTTCCTGTCATTGCTCATATAATTACCAACTTAGTATCAGGTTTGGTGTGGAAAATTAACCACAGACAAAAGCAGCAAACTAATCCTGAAGATTAAATGTGAATACTCAAAACGCACTTGCACCTACATTGGTTTGAGCATTTGTACAAAAAACCTCCAATAAAACTAATTTATTTATCAGAGGGGTAAATAAGTAATATATTAATTAAGCTAGTGATTACAAAATGCCTAGCTGTTTTAAAACACCGTGTCCAGTATTCATTTCTACGATAATCGCCGTAACAAAACCAATCATTGCTAGGCGACCATTCCAAATCTCTGCATAGTTGGTAAAGCCAAATTTGCCTTCTTTTTTGTCCATGGTTACGGTTATCTCCTTATTGCGAGGTTTACTTGTGTCAAGTATTCTTAATATAGCGTAACTTCATGACATATTTTATTTTAATCTGACCATAATTAAGTAGAAGCATAACAGACGGACTGTGATTACCACTGAAACTTTAGACTTATTGGAATGGCAACGTTTATGCCAGCATTTATCTACCTTTGCAGCAACTAAGTTAGGTGTGGTGGCAGCGCGTCAGTTGAAATTGCCTACTACCCAAACCGAAAGCGAGAATTTACTGGCTCAAACCAAAGAGATTTATAACTTAGAACAGCAGCTAGATTCTGGTTGGAGTTTTAAAGGGATTAAAGATGTCGGCGCGGCTTTAGAAAGGGTGGGAATTGGCGGTATCTTATCCGCCCAAGAATTGCTAGATATAGCGACTACCCTAGCAGGAATGCGTTATCTACGACGTTTGATTGATGCCAACGAAGAGTTGGTAACTTTAGCCCAGCTAGTGGCTGATGTGCGTACTTATCCTGAGCTAGAGCAAGAGATCTATCATTGCATTGACGATCGCGCGGAAATAACCGATCGCGCTAACCCTAAACTTGCAGGTATTCGCAGTGAAATTAAAAATCTGCGGAGTCGAATCTATACAGTACTGCAAGGCATTATACAGCGTAACCCGACAGCGATTCAGGAAGCGGTAATTACTCAACGAGGCAATCGCTTTGTACTCTCTGTCAAACCTGGTCAAAAGGAGACGATTAAAGGGATTGTGCATGATGTATCCAGTACTGGTTCAACTTATTACATTGAGCCGAATGTAATTATTCACTTGGGTAATCAGCTACGGCAAAAAGAACGTCAAGAACAGCGGGAAGAAGAGATTATCTTAAAGGGATTGTCAGACAAGGTGGCAGCAGTGCAGGATGACTTGGAACGAGTTTTGATTGCCGCCACGATCTTAGACTTAGCCACTGCGAGAGCGCGTTATGGTTTATGGTTAGAGGCAAATCCGCCTCGGTTCATTAATGAGGAAGATACTAGCCTGCGTCGTTTACGTCATCCTTTGTTAGTGTGGCAGCAGCGTCATGAAGAAGGAACAGAAGTAGTTCCAATTGATGTTCTAGTTAAGCCTGAAACTAAGGTAGTAGCGATCACAGGGCCGAATACGGGAGGAAAAACCGTTGCCCTTAAAACCATGGGGTTAGCTGCGCTGATGGCAAAAGCAGGGATGTTTGTACCTGCCCAAGTACCAGTAGAGTTACCCTGGTTTGACGTGATTTTAGCTGATATTGGGGATGAACAGTCTTTACAGCAGAGTTTATCGACTTTTTCAGGACACATACGCCGTATTAGTCGAATCATTCAAGCTTTACACGATAATGATGGTAATTCTTTAATTCTCTTAGACGAAGTTGGTGCAGGGACAGATCCCGCCGAAGGTAGTGCTTTGGCGATCGCTTTATTAAAATATTTAGCTGAACATGGGTTATTAACTATTGCCACTACCCACTATGGCGAATTAAAGGCTCTCAAGTACCAAGATGCCAGATTTGAGAATGCTTCGGTAGAGTTTGATGATAGTACCCTCCAGCCAACTTACAGGCTTTTATGGGGAATACCTGGGCGTTCTAATGCTCTGACTATTGCTCAACGTTTAGGCTTAAATCCAAACATCATTGAAGAAGCACAGTCTTTAGTGGGAACAGGATCGGCAGAAGACGTAAACCAGGTAATTGCTGCCCTAGAAGCCCAAAAGAGAGAACAGGAAGAGAAAGCTAATGAAGCGGGGAAGCTACTCGAACAAACCGAGCGTTTCTATGCCGAAGTATCAGCAAAAGCCTCTTTATTGCAAGAACGAGAACAGTCCTTAAAAGCATATCAGGAACAGGCGGTACAGGAGGCGATCGCCCAAGCAAAAAAAGAAGTAGCCAACGTGATTCGTCGGCTACAGCAGGGAGAGCAAACTATGCAGAAAACCCAGCAAGCCACAGAAGCCTTAGATCTGATTACTAGCAAGGAACTAGCCAAAACCCAAACCCCAAAAGTAGCGAAACCCAGCTATAAACCCAAGGTGGGAGAAAAAATTAGAATTCCTCGTCTGAATCAAACGGCAGATGTGTTGAGTATTGATGAGGAGACAGAGCAATTAACTGTCCGCTTTGGCATCATGAAAATGAATGTTGGAATCGGCGAGATAGAATCTTTGAGTGGACAAAAAGCCGATCCAAAACCCAAAGAGACGAAGAAAAAACCGTTATCCCAGGAGCAACGCAAAAAACAGCGGTGTTAGTTAGAACATCCAACAACACCCTGGATATTCGTGGTCAAAGGGTAGATAATGCCGAGATGGAAATTAATAATGCGATCGCCAAAGCTATTGAAGCAGGAGTTCTCTGGATTATTCACGGTAAAGGTACGGGACGTTTACGCCAGGGTGTCCATGAATATCTTCAACGTCATCCCCAGGTAGAAAAGTTTGAACTTGCTTCCCAGAAAGAAGGTGGTGCAGGGGTAACTTTGGTATATCTGAAATAGGGTATTTAATTTTCTTGCTTAACGATTTCGTTTGTATGAATCATTATGTTTGAATTTCACGGCTGGGCTGTTATTCACTATCATCCTCATGACACAAATAGTGTTAAACAGGATCAGTGCTGGCTTTTGCTTGAAAATTACATTGATCTCCTTTCGACTCACCGATACTTTTTTGTTGACATTTGCTAACAAATACATAAGTTAGACAGCTAATTGGCTGTTTAACCAAGGCGTATCAACCAATGCACGAAGGAAAATCCCTCGCGCACCATTTAGATCTCTGTCCATGCGGTTTTCATCTGCATCTTTAATAATGCGAGAACCACCAATCTGCTTTATTTCTCCAGTCCAAGAAACGGTTTTAGAAGTGTAAGCTTCGTTGATAGAAGTTAAAGCAACTTTGCTAGTTTCCCAGGCTTTCCACTCAAGGTGTTGTTTGAACTGGTAATGACTCAAAGTAAGCATCTGACGCACAGTTTTAGAACGAATTTTTCGACGGGATTTGCTAACCATTTGACCAGATTCAAAAGTTGGCAGTAAAATCACATCAAAATTGTCAACTAAAAATCGCGCTGTTTTGTGATGAAGCTCTTTAACCAAATGTTGGATTTTAGACTTCAATCGGTCAGCAGCTTTTCTAAATCGCCTCCGCTCTCGACAAGCAGCTTTACTCATTTTAGAAATGAGCTTATCCAACTTGAAACAGAGCTTTTGAACATGCAGATTGGAATCTTTTCCCAGCCATCCATAAGACGACTCAGATAAAAATGTCATGAAGGTGCGAACACCTGGATCTAAGGCAACCACACGACCTTGGTTATCGGTCTGATGTGGTTGCACTTCTTCAGAGACAACAATATAGTACTCGCCGTAGGCAAGTGTTAATCGTCCATCGCTAAAGTCTTTGGGTAATGCCTCTTTCAGCTTTGATAAACCCAATTTTGTGTGGTAAATTCCACAGTCTTTAATGGCAGACTTAGGAATATACATTGACTGTTTTGTGTCTTTGCGACTGCGAAATTTAACTTGGCAAATTTTGCCTGTCTTTTTAAAATCAATTTTGGCTTTTTTAACAGCCAAACAAGCGTCTTTAATCGCAATTGATTTAATTTGATACGGAACAGATTTTGCCCACTCTGGCAAATCATTTAATATGCCCGTTTTAATTGCCATCCAATTAGCTTTAGTTTCTGGCTGCTGAAGATATTTAACAGTTTTGTTGAATACATAGCGACTAGTTCCAAACCATTGTTTCAATAAAGCTTTTTGCTCACAATTTAGGAATAGTCGGATCTTCTTTGATTTTCTTGCTGTAGCTTCTAAGTCCGTGCATTCGGCAACTGAAGACGTGAAGGATGGCAAGAAGATCGGCTGTAAGTTCGGTTTCTGGACAGTGAATAGGGTTTGAGAGAACCACGATTTCTCCACCGTTTTGTTCGACCATGAATTGGAATAATTCAAATCCGAATCGGCAGAGTCTGTCTCGACAGGCAACAATAATCTTGAGCTTATCTCCGCGCATAAGTCGCACCAATAAGGTTTGCAGTCCTTTCCGCTTGAAGTTGAGTCCACTTCCAATGTCTTTGACAATATCGGCGTGAGGATACAAGTCTTGCATGAATTCAATTTGTCGCTCAAGATCGTCTCGCTGCTTGGTAGAACTGACTCGGCAGTAGCAAATAGTTGCAGCGTTAGCTGAGTTCCTTTGATAGGATTCAACATCATAGAGCCGTTGCCCTGCTTCGTTTTTAATGCTGTTGATTTTGCCTTCATCTGCGTACTTTCTTAACGTATTTGGATGCAAACCTAGAAACTCGACTGCTTTTCTGAGGGGTATATATGCCATGCTCATATATTAGCATGTGTTAGTATATGTTAGCAAATTGTTAACTGTTAGCTAACCTCATTCAAACGCAAAGACATAATGGATGTGACTCTGTTTTAATTGCAGGTCAGCATAACCACCGTAATAATTATGTTATTGATTTATTCAAGTGGATTCAATACTTCTCGTTTAGGGATTTAGGGATTTAGGGATTTAGGGATTTAGGGATTTAGGGAAATGATTAAGCCCCAATCCCCTAATGCCCCAATTCCCTACTGTTCTAGTTTTTCTATTAGTTGTTAAACGAGAAGTATTGCAAGTGGATTGCCGAAAATGCTCCAGGTTCTTACGGAATTCTCTACGTCCATGACGATGAAGATAGTAAGCGTGGGTATGACTTTACCAATGAGTTCCGTGTGTGGAAATTATGTCGTGGAATACTTATAGAACAACAAGATCCATTTTTGTCGCCATGTATACCTATCGTCGAAGATCCATATAATTCTAATCGGGATGACTAACAAAAAGTAGATTGGCAACTTGATGCTATTCTTTCTATGCTGCGGGGGTGAACCCTTGATGTGCAATACTTCGAAATATAAGCGATCGCATATTTATATCAAGTTCGGATAGTTGATTGAAAAAACTCATTACTCATTACTCATTACTTATTACTTGGCTTACCTTTAATTTAAGTATTCAACCGAACTTGATATTAGTCACCTATGACTTGAACCTGCCATCGCCAGCATTTCCCCAAAAAAGCGTATGCTGATAAAATTGTAAAGGAGGTAGTTTCTAATGGCTGAAAATACTTTGAAAGTAAATATTCCATTTCAATCACTGCTGGAAGCGATTCCCTCACTTGGAATTTCTGAAAAGCATAAGCTTTGGGAGCTTTTAGAAGCTGAATTATTCCCCGATGATGAGGATTCTCCAGAGGATCTTGCAGAAATTCAAGTTGCCCGTGCTGACTACAAAGCTGGTGACTACACTACCTTTGACCAATACTTAGCACAGCGATCTAATCGCTCGACATGACTTACACCATAATCATGCCTAAAGCTGTGCAAAAACAGTTAGATGCTTTGCCTGAAGACATTTGCGAGCGCATTGCTATTAAGGTTCAACAACTTGCCGAAAATCCACGTCCTGATGGAGTGGTCAAAATGAAAAGTGCCGACAATGAGTACCGTATTCGTATCGGTAATTATCGTATTCGTTATGAAATCAACGATAAAGAGTTGATCATTATCCTCCTACAATGCAAACACAGGAAAGATATTTATAGAAGGTAATAGTTTTTGTCTCGCTTTTAAACCTTTTTCTAACAGTGAACAGTGGCATAACAACCCTAGTGTAGCGGATTGGCTGAACTCGCTTATGTTATCGTAAAGTTCAAAGTTTTTGGCAGCCGCTGACCAGGAACGTTATATGTTTTAACTCTTGATGTGAAAATACTTTGAAATATCAGCGATCGCTTATTTAATCATCTATGAAAGACTAGATAAATCGAATGCTGATGGGCGATCGCCAAAATCATTGAAACATGATTAAGGTGATGCAGGGGTAACTTTGGTATATCTGAATTAAGATATTTGATTATTTTGCTTAAAGCGATCGCTATTGTGCGTTTAGTGTAAATGAAAAATCAGACTAATTTGTTTTAAGCTATAAGCCTTAGAATAAGGATAAGTAAAAGCTCGTGAATGTAAAATGAATGCAGTTTTTTCTGATCGACGTGATGCAGGTAAAAAATTAGCCCAACAGCTTTTAGCCTATAAACATAAAGCTCAAACTATAGTTTTGGCACTACCTCGCGGTGGCGTACCTGTAGCTTACGAAATAGCGAAGAGTCTAAGCATTCCTTTAGATGTGTGTTTAGTTAGAAAACTCGGCTTACCCAACTATCCAGAAATAGCCATGGGAGCAGTGGGCGAAGCTTCTCTAGTAGACAATCCTAGCGCCAGCATAATTATTATCGATCAAGATACAGCTCAAGCCAATGGACTAACTTCCAGCCAAATACAGGCGATCGCTGCTAAGGAAAAAGCGCAATTAAGATGGCGTGAATCTTGTTATCGTCATTCTCGCCCAATGCTGACAATCGATCATCGCACAATTATCCTAGTTGACGATGGTATGGCTACTGGTCTAACGATGCAGGCTGCTGTGGAAATATTGCGGCAACACCATCCAGCCAAAATTATAATTGCTATTCCCGTGGCTGCTCAACAGGCGATCGCCAAGTTGCAACCCAAAGTAGATCAAATCACCTGTCTAGTAACGCCCAAAACTCTCAATGGAGTGGGTTTTTGGTACGAAGACTTTACCCAAACCACAGATCGCGAAGTCTGCAATTTACTGACACAACAAACTTGTCAAAATTTTGTCTAACTATAACTGTTTTCCCCAGTTAAGAAGCTTTAGTTACGATCAATTGAACATGAGGCAAATTCTAAAACTGCTTGATCTAGTAATTAAACCTAATCCTTTTGACACAATCAAGCAATAAATTGGCGAATTGCTAGACAATCAATAATTATGCCTACCTAGTTTAAATGCTGTGTAGTATCTTAAAGCTTAGAGCTTGAAGTTTAAAGCTTAGAGCTATGAAAAAGAAGCTAATCTACACATCAAACCTACAATATGCCTCTCTATTTTTCTCTGGCAGAACTTGAGACAATTCTCAAGGATAATCTCTTACAAATCGCTGACTCAGATCCAGGCTTGTCTATATTTGGTGTAACCACTGATACTCGCACCATTAAACCTCAAGAACTATTTATCGCTTTAGTAGGGGAAAATTTTGATGGACACAGCTTTATTGAGCAAGCAGTCGACAAAGGAGCGATCGCCGTCATCATAAATCGTCAAATTGAATCTTTAGCTATTCCTCAATTTATTGTTAAAGACAGTTTAAAAGCATACCAACAAATTGCTCAGTGGTGGCGCGATCGCTTTGAGATCCCTGTTATCGGTGTCACAGGTTCAGTGGGCAAAACCAGCACCAAAGAATTAATTTCGGCAGTATTAAGCACTCAGGGAAAAGTACTCAAAACTGAGGGCAATTTTAATAATGAAATTGGCGTACCGAAAACTCTGTTGCAAATTACGGCAGAACATAGTTACGCCGTTATTGAGATGGCAATGCGCGGATTGGGCGAAATCGCCCTGTTAACAGATATTGCTCGCCCAACAATTGGCGTAATTACCAACGTGGGAACTGCTCATATTGGTCGTTTAGGCTCACGAGAAGCGATCGCCCAAGCTAAATGTGAACTTTTGGCACAGATGCCTAAGACGAGCATCGCTATTTTAAATTACGACAATTCTCTATTAATTGAAACTGCTCAAAAAGTATGGCAGGGCAAAACCATCACCTATGGTTTAACAGGAGGAGATGTACACGGAACAATTAACAAGGACAAAATTACAGTTGCCAAACAGGATTTACCTCTGCCTCTACCAGGAGAACATAATGCCAGTAATTATCTCGCAGCAGTGGCGATCGCTCAAGTCTTAAATATCGATTTTGCGCCTTTAATCGCTGGGTTACAGGTTCAACTACCTCAAGGGCGATCTCGTCGTTACGATTTACCTAATGATGTGGTAATTCTCGACGAAACCTATAATGCGGGCTTAGAGTCAATGCTGGCTGCGCTACAGATGCTAAAAGAAACTCCTGCTACCAGGCATATTGCCGTATTGGGAACAATGAAAGAATTAGGCGAACATTCTCCCCAGTTACATCGTCAAGTGGGGGCAAAAGCTCAAGAATTAAACCTAGATCTACTGATGGTGTTAGCAGATGAGACAGCAGCACAAGAAATGATTCAGGGTGCAGCAAAAATTCAAACCGCTTGTTTTAGCGATCGCGCCACTCTTACTAGTAAGTTAAAACAAGTTATCCGCCCAGGCGATCACATTTTGTGTAAAGCTTCTAATTCCGTTGGCTTAAATAAAGTTGTTGAGGAATTAATTAAAATCTAATTCTGTAGGGGCGATTCGCGACGCGATTGCGTAGCAAGTCGTTAGACTGAGCTAGTCCTTAGGGCGAATCGCCCCTACTGAACTATTAACCGAAATTGGGCTGATGACGAATCAAATTCAAGAATTCTTCGCGAGTCTTCTGTTCATCTTGGAAGACACCAATCATGGCGCTGGTAACTGTCCAAGAGCCAGGCTTTTGTACACCCCGCATCGACATACACATATGAGAAGCTTCCATCACCACTGCAACTCCTTGTGGCTCTAAAACTTCTTGAACTGCTTCGGCGATTTGACGAGTTAGACGCTCTTGCACCTGGAGACGGCGGGCATACATTTCGACAATGCGAGCAAGCTTGCTTAAGCCAACAACTTTCTGATTGGGAATATATGCTACGTGCGCTCTACCCATGAAAGGCAACATATGATGTTCGCACAGACTAAAGAAATTGATATCTCTAACTAACACCATTTCATTGTGTCCTTCATCAAAAATCGCGCCATTAACCAAATCATCTAAAGATTGGTTGTAGCCACTAGTCAAAAACTCCATGGCTTCGGCAACTCTTTTGGGAGTTTTAAGTAATCCTTCTCGCTCTGGATCTTCTCCCACCGACTCCAGCATAGTATAGACTGCCGACATCATTTGTTCTTTGGCAGCTTCCGAAGTCGCCTTGATTTGAGCAGCTTGTCCATTGTGGGTGTTGCGATCTGGTCTGCTGGCAACTTGATCTAACAAACTAGATTTTAGCGGTTGAGAATTATTGCCGAATGATTCAGAAAGATTATAACCGTTAGAAGAAACTGTTGTCATGATGTATTAATGTGAGTAGAACTTGATCCTTTTGTTGTTAAATATGCGATCGCTTGTTAATGCACTTCCTCGTGAGGCTTGCAGGCGGGCTTTTCTCCGCAGGGAATTGTCATAGGGCAAGAAAACCTTAGCATTTCCGTGCAGTCAAGAGCGCACTGCATTGCCCTTGCTTATAAAGCCCCTCCACTGGGCATAACGATCATTTCCTCAACTACCGCTTGACTAGGTAGTAAAGCTGTATGGAGTATCGACTGGGCAACGATTTCAGGGGTCAGCATTGCCGAGCGATTCAAATCGGCTCGAACGGTATCTGTATCCCAAATAGGAGTGTTTACCGAACCAGGAGAAATAATTACGGTACGAATCCCGTTACTTCTCTCCTCTTGCGATAGCGCTCTACTTAAAGCCACCAACCCTGCTTTGCTGACACTATAAGCGCCCCACTCAGGAAAAGCATTCGAGGCTGCAATTGAAGCAACATTAATGATAGTTCCTGAAGCGCGATCACGCATCTGGGGCAAAACTCCCTGAACACATTGAAAAACGCTAGTTAGGTTAAGCTCAAGTATTTTTTGCCAATCTGCTAAAGTTGTATTTTTTAGCAAATTGGTGTATCCCATTCCTGCATTATTGACTAAAATATCAATAGGACCAAAGGAACTACAGATGCTAGCAATAGCTTCAGCCACTTGGTCTACTAGAGCTAAATCCAGGGGATAAGCTTTTGCTTTAGTTTGGGTTTTTTGCTCAATCTCTAAGGCTAAAGCCTGTAGTTTAGCTTCAGAGCGGCTAACTAAAGCAACTTCAATACCTGATTGGGCAAAGGCTAAAGCAGTTGCTTTGCCAATACCGCTGCTTGCCCCTGTGACGATTGCTCTGAGTTGATTTGAGGGTGGATTCATTATGCTGTAAGATGATTTGCCCAAGTGAATAAATATAAAAATTCAACATAGCAGATGCGATCTAAAAAACAGTGAGAAATATCTTTTCAAATGTTTCCAAGATAAATTGCTGTATTGCTCGCCAATATTTCACCTGGCTAAATGTCGGTTGTTAGTAAAAATGCTCAATGTAAAATATGGCAGGTATTTTTATAATTTGGTTTACTGTCACCAATTACCTTTGATTTCAAGCTCTATTGCCAGTAGAGTTAAATCAAAACGGTAAATTGTTGGGCAACCCTAAATGAGAATTTGTGTAACAAAATGTTGCTTTTGCATTATAGCATTTCCAAATATACATCTGTTTTAGAAGCAAATATCAAAAGTGTCCTGGGCTAATAAATTCAAAATGGTTTAATCTAACTGGCAACTGTTTCAAAACGACCCATTTGGCGAAATTTATCATAGCGTAGTTCTTGTCTTTGTTGAGGAGATAGCTGCCTTAGCTGCTCCAAATTGCGCCAAATAACTTCTTTGAGTTTTGCTGCTGCTTCCACAGGCTCGGCATGAGCGCCACTGCTTGGCTCAGGCACAATTTCATCAATCAAGCCTAGTTCTTTTAAATCCTCAGAAGTAATTTTCAAGGCTGCCGCTGCTCGATCAGATTTTTGAGCATCTTTCCAGAGAATTGCCGCACAGGCTTCTGGACTGGCTACTGTATAAACAGAGTGTTCTAACATTAAGAGGCGGTCTGCTACTCCAATTCCCAATGCTCCGCCAGAGCCACCTTCCCCAATAACGGTACAGATGATCGGGACTTCAAATCCAAACATGGCTCGCAAATTATAGGCGATCGCTTCTCCTTGACCAAGCTTTTCTGCTTCCACTCCCGACCAGGCTCCAGGAGTATCAATAAAAGTTAAAATCGGCATTCCAAACTTATTGGCGTGCTGCATTAATCTAAAAGCTTTACGATAGCCACCAGGAAAAGCCATCCCAAAATTGCGGGCAACATTGTCTTTAGTATCTCGTCCTTTTTGGTGTCCTACTATGACCACGGGACGACCATAAATCCTAGCGACACCGACGACTAAAGCAGGATCGTCATACCCGCCGCGATCGCCATGAAGTTCGAGCCATTCATCACTAATAGCCTGAATATAATCTAAAGTGCTGGGACGGCGAGGATGACGAGCTAACTGTAGTCTTTGACCTGGAGTAAGAGTACTAAATATTTCTTGACGTAATTCTCCTGCTCGCACTTCAAGCTGTGATATTTCGGTAGAAACATCGACTTGGTTTTCTGAGGCTAGAGTTTTAATTTGTTCGATTCTAGACTCTAACTCGCTCAGAGGCTTTTCAAAATCCAATAAGAAGGTTTTACGTTTATTTTTAGCCATAGCTTACGCAGTTATTTTGGTTTAATTAGCATCCCCGCCTATTATTATCCGCTATCCAGCATCTTTTTAACCAATGTCTGTGGCAAAGAACACAAAAAAAAGACTTAATCACACCTTAATTTTAACAGGTGTAATTAAGTCATTCGCTTAAAGCCTAGAGCTGAGAATTTAGAGCTTCTAATGCTTTTGAGCATGAATAAAGAGAGTGAATTGCTCAATTAGTTCTGGGTTACGCCAACCCTGCTTAGTTTCTGACCACATAATCTGTAGTGCTTCTTCGGGACTATAGGCTTGCTTGTGAGGGCGATCGCTAGTTAAGGCATCATATATATCAATCACCTGGAAAATTTGAGCTAAATAGGGAATATTTGTACCTGAAAGACCATCAGGATAACCCGTCCCATCCCACCGTTCATGATGGTGGCGCACAATCGGTAAAACGCCACTACGGTTACGTAATGGCTGGCAGATCTCTTCCCCAATTAAAACATGTTGTCTGATTAACTCTTTTTCTTCAACAGTTAGCTCTCCTACTTTGAGCATCACCGCATCAGGAATCACAATTGTACCAATGTCATGTAGATGAGCAGCAAAAGCTAAGTCATCAATCTCATGTTCACTTAAACTAAGATACTCACCAAAAGATTTAACTAACGAGGTCACGCGAACTATTCCGCCTCTGGTGACTGCGCGTTTATCGATCGCTCTGGCAATAGTAAATAGTACCTGCTCTGTTTGATTTAATCCATCATTAATTCGTTTTTGATTAATCAAAGACTTGACTCTAGTAGATAGCTCAATTCGATTGAGGGGTTTGAGAAGAACATCGCTACCACCAACTTCCATTGCTTTGATGCGCTCATCTCTGTTGTTGGTTAAAGTGGTAAACACAACAGGTATATTATTAGTGCGGTAATTTTCTTTGAGTTGACGACATAAAGCAAAGCTATCTTGCTGTCGCAGCTTCGTATTAAGCAAAATCAGATCGGGCTGCTGATCGATAATTTTACTCAAAATTGAAGTTGGGTTATCTACTTCAATGACCTCATAGCCATCCAGCAGCAGGAGATCCAGTGCTGTCATTCGACTCAGACGATTTTCATCGACAATGAGAATTCTAGCAGTCGGCAAATCAGGGTAGGTGCTTACGAAAGGATTGGTCTTGGTAGCCACAGGACAGTCGCCAACTTTTTTCATTATTTTCTTAATCTAAGGAAAATTTTTAACTTGATTTAGCTAAAACTAATGTCATTTCATTGATTCACAAAATTTTAGAGGTCTGACTTATTGATTGAGTAGTTTCATTGTTAACATACTTTAGCCTAGCTCGATTTTCTGGATCGAACGACAAAATTAAAACAAAATGTGTTTAGCGATATCGATAAATATTATGAAGATAATTCTAGTATTTGGGATCAGGTATAATACGGAGTCTAATTCTTAATTTTGCTTAATCAAAGCACTTTAAAGTTAATACTTACTTAAAATTACGGTATATCAAGGGCTACATTTTTGACCCTAACCATCGTTTGCGCCACTGAGATGTGGATTCTTGAGGGCTTTTTTGCTGTTCTTGCTGTCGGCGAACGATAATTTGCTCGGCTCGATCTTGCAGAGTGCGATCCGCAGGGTAAGCACCAGCGCCATCGCGATAGGGGATTGCCGCCTTAGTTTGCAAGTGTTCTTGCTCCATCATCGATAGCTTTGGTAACTTTTTATACTCAAAACTAGCAATAGTCCCAGGAGACTTACGACCAGCGCCTATAATTGAACCAATATTTAATCCAGCACTCAACAATGCGGTACGAACTGCTGCGGAAGAAGAATAGGTTGCCAATCTTCCTCGGGGAGCAAGACATTTACTTAATAAGTTAATAAACTCTACCGTCCAAAGTTGAGGACATTTTGGCGGAGAAAAAGGATCGAGAAAGATGGCATCTGCCTGCCAATTTTGGGCTACGAGTGACTTAATTGTTTGTCTGGCATCATTTAATAGTAGTTGAGCGGAGAAAAAGTCAGCGGAAACTTGTGATTTACTGGCTAATTCAGCCAAGAGATTGGGAATAGGTAATTGCCACTGTGCTAAAAGATTATGTTGAATCGCCTGACGGGGGGACATCAGGCGCTATTTCCAAAAGCAATTAGTTCTATTTGACACTGAGGATTGACTGACCAAAATTGCTTCTAAAAGCAGCGGCACTGTTATAACCCAAGCCATAAACAGACATCTAAAAATACGGATAGTAT
>JAAUOU010000159.1 GCA_012034765.1 Pleurocapsaceae cyanobacterium CSU_1_1
ATGTTTTAATTTATATTTATTTTTTTGATTTAATCGAGAAAACAGCTAATTTATTAGGTAATTGAGTTAAGCGCGATCGCTTTGAGCGTATATTTTATGGTCAAGATCGAGAGCTAACTCTTCCTATTTAAAGAAATTAAGAAGATCTTTGCTAATTTTCGATCAGGAATAACTTGATGTAAACTGACTATGAGATTAAACAGTAGGATAATAGCCAATGCTAAAAGTATTTTAGGGTAAGCTTTCTACTTGTTACAAATCATTGCTAGCCCAATAGAACTTTATCCAAAATTTGTCTATTTATCTATAGTTTTTTCTCATATCACACCAAAGTTAAATCATCATGGAACAAGATCTTAGAGTTCAATTTGGGGAGATAGAACAAGCCCCAAGTACATACCCTGACAAACAAGGCAGGGTACAGGTAACAATCACTAATGATGGGAATGAGAGTCTAACTGATGGCAGTCTCAATCTGTATGCATCCAATGATGGAGAGCTAGACTTAGATAATCTCAATACCAACGATGACTATATTGAAGGCACAGAGCTTAATTCCCTTAAAGGAACAGATGAACTGTTAGGTACTCTCGAAGGAATTGATTTGGCAGCGGGTGAATCTCGTACCATTGATATCGACTTTGCTGGTGAGGTGTTCACTAATCCTAGCGTTGTCTCTCCTGGAGTATACAATTTGGGGGCGGTAATCGATCCCAATAATGCAGTTGCGGAAATCGATGAGAACAACAATCAAGCGATCGAGCCTGTTTCTCCCGATGGGACTGATGCAGTTCTTGATTGGAACTCGGTCTTCTTAAATGCCAGTGAGACTCAAGGCAAACTGGACGCAGCAAATGGAGTTCAATTCACTGAAGATACTGTACCTGGAGAAGCTCCACCAATCCAAGCTCGTGACGCTGCTATCCTCGGTATAGCTCAATATGAAGCAATCAATGCCATTAGTGCCATCAATGGTGGTGAGTCTCCCTACTTAGACGATTCGATTACTCCTCCAGAAGGGGCATCGGCAGAAGCAGCAGCAGTGGGGGCAGCCTATCAAGTTTTAACCACCCTATTCCCTGAACAGGCAGACACCTTTGAACTACAAAGACAAGAGTCACTAGCGGAAATTAACGATAGTGAAGAAGCAGAAAGCTTGGGTTTTGATTTCGGTGTGACAGTTGCCAATAATATTTTGTCACAGCGGGCAAACGATGGTACTGCCGAAGCACAAATACCCCTAGATCAAACAAACTACTATGAAAATACAGAAGCGGGCCCACCTAGTGCAACTCTTCTGGCTGGTTTTGGGGATGTCGATCCGTTCTCGATCACTAGTGCCGAAGATTTTCGTCCTGATGGGCCTCCAGAGTATGGCAGTGAAGAATTTATTCAAGATACTGAAGAGGTTCGAGCGTTAGGAGGACGTGGTGATACCGCTGTGACTCAGAGTTTGCGCACAGCAGACCAAACTGAAATCGCTGAATTCTGGTCTTTTGATCGTAACGATAGTATTAGACCCCCTGGTCAGTGGATTGACATTGCTCAGGAAGTAGCTTTAGACCAGGGCAATAGTTTAGCCGAAAATGCTCGTTTGTTTGCTCAACTCAACGTTGCCCTAGCTGATGCAGGCATTGTGGTCTGGGATACTAAATTTGAATTTAATCAGCAGCGCCCTTACAACAGTATTGTGGAAGACGATATAGCAGGTGTGACTAACGATCCTGAGTTTGAACCCTTACTCAATACACCTCCTTTCCCTGACTATATTTCAGGACACTCTGGCTTCGCTGGGGCTGCTGCTAGTGTTTTGGAAAACTTCTTTGGTGAAGATGTCACTTTTGAAGTTGCTTCTCAAGAACTACCTGGTGTGACTCGCATTTTTGATGGTAATGGCGATCAAAATAGCTTCCAAGAAGCAGCAGAGGAAGATTCTGTTAGTCGCGTCTATGGGGGAATTCACTTACGTAGTTCCGTTGAAGATAGTCTGGCGACAGGTAATGATGTTGGACAGTATGTAGCCGAAAATTTCTTGGCTTAATTTTAGGAAACCTACCCAGAAATGGGTAGGTTTTTCTTTCGTGAAGATCACAAAAGTTAAATCATCATCGCTCAATGTAGCTCACTTCAAAAGATCTGGCATCTGGCTAATTACTGATTTAAGATATTTATCAAGATATTTGTTTATTGCCTAATGCGACATATTGAGTTGTGGCATGAACTAGGGGTAATAAGGCTCCTGTTTGCTCTGTGCCGTTAACTCCTAAATCACTATGACAGAGAAATATTTTCTCTGTTGCTCTACCCATAACGTCTCGCAGAATTCGCTCTAAGCGTTCTCGATCCTGAGCATATTCGTCTTCGGGCATCCAAGTTTTGCCCGTCCACTGCTTAAGGAATAATGGTGCAGCAAACAGCGTGGCAGCACCACCTTGTGACCAGAGAGGAGAGCTAGCATCCAGCCAAAATTGCCAACGGTGGGACGATCGCTCTTGACGATATTGGAAGACAGTCGCGAGGGTAACGGCTTCTCTTTTGGGCGAAAACTGCCGTAATGGTCGAGGATTAGCGGTAATTGTCCCCCGACGTAGTAGCTGGATAAACTGGGCAACAGTGGCAGTCTGGGTTTGAAAACTTGGTTCATTTTGTCTCAATCTGCGGTCTATTTCCCAAAAATGTTGGGCAGTTTCCATCAATTCTCTGAGTATGGCTAGGCGATCGCTGGTCAAAGAACTGCTAGTTAAAAAGTGTTCAATTGCTTCGGATAACAAAATTGTCGGCGTTAAAAAGCTTTGTTGCTGTTGGCGGATTTTACTCCCTTCGATCCAGCTGACAATTTTTGATAGGCATTAGTTGCCTGATGTCCGAGGCGATCCCAACGGGGGAAAGTTTCGACAGGAGATAAACAGGGGTATTCAGGTAAATATTGATAGCAATAGTCAGCAATTAAACCTGCTCGTACTGGGTCGATTTGCGATTTACTAAAGACAATCAGCATTTCGGCGATCGCATCACGATCTACTAAGCGACCTAAGTTGCTATAAACTAAGCCCAACAGGGTTAGTAAACTTCTGACTTGAGGTGAGCTAATAATGGGACGCTGTTCATTTAGTGGAGTTACGGCAATATTTTTGGCAGCTAAAATTTCAATTAAGCTGTAGCGGGCAATTTCGTCTAAACCAGGGGCAATAATAGCGATTTGGGAGGGTTTAAGACCCTGCTGTACGGCTTGAATAATTATTTCCGCAGTCTGTCGTAATAATTCAGCACGAGAAATAGTTTGTATTGATTGGATTGTCTCAGGGGCAGATACTAAATAGGCAGTTTCGGTTACGAGTTTTACTGCCATATCAGCAAATGCCATGCTCAAGTTAGGAGTGCTAGGGGTAAGCTGTTCTTGATGGCAACGAGATGCTAAACCAGCCAGATAATCAGGATCGGCGTTTAAGCCCAAGCGAGTCTTGCCATGAGGATTATAGGTGAACACCCCAACTGCACCACGATCTAGCATCACTTCAAATAAATCACGAGCGATCGCTGGATAGTCATCCACATCATCAGCAAAAACTGCCTGATAACGACTATTTAAATGTCCCTGATATTTGGGATTGGGCAGCAAATAACGCCAGTAAAGCTCATAAATCAGACCATAGGTCAGCAAACCTCGTTTTAAGCACCAGCTACGCCACGATAGTAATAATTCCCCCATTCTTTGTTCAAGCTGACGATCTTTACCTAAATCGTGAGCTGACAGCCCCTGGAGTAACATAACAGCAATATCTTCTGTCGGCACACCACTAGCCCCCGCAAGCTGCATTAAATCTAAGGTTTGGCGCACTAAACGATATTCATGATCAAGCTCGCATAGCTCCAGCCAGTCTGGTTCATTGCGCCATAGCTGTGTGGCTAATTCTTGTTCTGTTTCGGGGCGAAGTCTGAGGGGAAACTGCGCCTTAAGTTTTAATTCTTCAAAAATTAAGGGAAAAAACAACATCACCTCATCGGTAATAAAACCCACAGGAGTTTTACACACCACAGGATAAGTGCCGTCTACCGATAGTACCAGGCGATCGCTCAATTCACGGCGATTTTGATTATTGGCAGCAAAGACTAAAATAGCCGAGGCTAAATTGGCAGGGACTTTAATTTTTGGTTTGACAAGCTGCTTTCTCACCCAGAGAGAAAACTCCTCAACCAAACGAGAGGTTTTCCCTGTGCGGGAAGTTCCAGCAATCCAAAGGGATAAAATAAGCACAATCTATTGTTTGACCAATCTATTAATATAGGTTTTATACTTCTTCAGTATCATGTAAAGTACTAACTTTCTTACTCGATCTTAGACTAGGCACTGTATCTGAATTATGGCTTGTGCTGTTTAACATTAATGAAACTTCAAGATATTTTTAACGCTAGCAGACGTTGGTTATCTGCTACCCCAGAAAGAGCATTGGATGCAGCCTATCGTGCAGCCATCAAGATTAAAGCGATCGAAGACGATCATTTTGCTGGACAAATAGTATCTGCTAATTCTGTCGACTATTCTGCAAGCGTTATCAAAGTATTTAAGGGGGATGTCAAAAACTATCTTAATACGATTAATGCTCGATTGACGGAATTTAAAATTAGCCGTGGGTTATTAATTTTTTCTAGTACTCAACCCAATGATTCTAGTCAAAGTATTGTTCGCTATACCAATGGTTTTGATGATGCTCGTGATCTGACGGTGATTGAAAAATTAGCTTTTATTGATGCAGTTACCGATAAATACAAAACTCCCGTAGTTCAAGAGCTAGAAATTACGCCGACTCGTCGTTTAGAGAAAAACCAAAAAAACAACCGCTTAATTATTAATAAAAATGAGCGTTCAATTGCTCTTAACAAATCATTCCCAGAAAGAAACGGCAAAGATCCTAATACCGAAACTATTACTGATAAGACCAGTGTTTTACCACGCTCATTTATGCGGACGCTCAACCGTATTAAGCAAGAAATTGACCCCAAATTAGAAGATACCGAAGAAGAAATAGTTAAAAGGTTTCGCAAAAGTCGTAACAAGACAGCGATTTCAATTCGCTTTTTACTGCTCTTAATTATTGTTCCTTTGTTAACACATCAAGTAACTAAAAGTGTTTTAATTACTCCCTTAGTACAAAAATACTTTGATGAACATCCTAAAGAAGTATTATTTATCAACAAAGATCTCGAATCAGAAGCTTTCTCTGAGCTACACCAATATGAAGAAGAGCTTCACTTCAAAAGTATGATTGGTTTAATCGCGCCACTTTCTCAGGCAGAGCAAGAGTCAGAAATAAAAGCTAAAGCAGAAGAATTATCCGAAGATTTTCGCGATCGAGGTATTAATGCGATCGGCAATGTTTTTGCTGATTTCTTTTCTTTACTAGCTTTTGGTAGCATTATCTACTTCTGTAAACGAGAAATTCAAGTAATTAAGTCCTTCCTCGATGAAATTGCCTATGGCTTAAGTGACAGTGCTAAAGCCTTTTTGATCATTTTATTAACAGATATTTTTGTCGGCTATCACTCTCCTCACGGATGGGAAATTATCTTAGAAGGTATTTCTCGGCACTTAGGATTACCTGAAAATCGCGATTTTAATTTCTTATTTATTGCTACTTTTCCCGTGATTCTAGACACAGTATTAAAATATTGGATTTTTCGTTATCTCAATCGAATTTCGCCTTCATCTGTTGCTACCTATAAAAATATGAACGAGTAAAGGGCTTTGCCCTAGCTATTGGCTATCAGCTATGACGCGAAGCTTATCCGAAGGTGTTTATCACGGATACACCTGCGGATATACCCTTTAGGGCGACGCGAAGCTAGTCCTAAAGGATACCGCTACGCATATACAAAGAGTGAATCCTTTAGGACAGCTATTAGCCAACTGTGACAAGTAAAGGTTGTGTGTTGTTTATCAATTGGTTATTAGCTCTAAGCTTTTAAACTATTTCTAGAGGACAAACTGATCAACAAGACACTATATATAGTTCTTGACTTTTTGCTCTTTTGCTTAATTTGTCACCAATAGCCAATAGCCTTTTACTTAGGTAATCTTTAGAACTGATAGCTAATAGCTGATAGCTTTTTTGGTAAATATACTGAAAGTACTTGCCTGCTTATTTTTAAAGACAAATAATTTAAAATAAGCAGTTTTATTTAAACTAATATCAATCTAACAATTTACTTTAAGCTTTTTTCCTAACACTTGAAATAAATTATTCAACATCTCAAATATTTTTTGTTGGCAATTTTCTTAATGCTACAAAGATTTTGAGCTTATCGCTATTTGTCGCTTCAGATAATCAGATTGACAATTTAATTATTACGTACACAATTGATAAAGAAAGCTTTATTTTTAGCCATTTAAAAGCTCATTTATTGTAGTTGAAAATACTGATATTAATTAAGAGTTATCTTGTGAAAATTAAGCTCTTATTAGTAAGTATTTATGGCTAATTAATTAATTTTATATCGTAATTGAGGAAATATTATGTCCAGTGTTGTAAGAACAGAATATCCTGATTTATCAACTAGATTTACAAAAAACGAAACATTTGTTTCTGGTGATTCATTAGAAATTAATACTCGAACAGATCAAAAAGTAATAGTTGAAGTCCAAGAAAGTACATCTCCTGTTACTATTGTCGCTGGTCCGCTTAACGACACCCTTATTGGTGGAGATAGTGAACTTGGCGATGACACCATTTCTGGAGGGGATGGAACTGACATCATTGAAGGTCGCGCTGGAGATGATCAATTGAGTGGTGGTGATGGAAACGACGACATAGTTGGTGGTGCGGGAAATGACGACATAGTTGGTGGTGCGGGAAATGACACCATGGTCGGTGGTGATGGAGATGATGTTCTAGAGATAGAAGCTGGTGACGCTGTTGCTGGCGGTCTGGGAGCAGATACATTTCGCCTTGACTTATCCCAACCATATGATGCGAGCAATGCTCCTATAATCACTGATTTGGAGTCAGGAGGAGATAAGATTTCCATCTCAGGACAAGGTGATGGAGCTTTTAGCTATGATATGGCAACTGGACTGCTTTTATATAACGGTCAATCCATACTTAAGCTAGATGGAAATGTCGCTCTAAGTGCAGAGAATCTAACTGATTCTACAGGTAGCAGCAATATACCTTTAGAAGTCGTTCCTGTAGTTTATAAGCTCTCAGGTACTGTCTACAACGACACCAATGAACCTGATCAGAATATGATTGAAGATACTGATACACCTATTGCTGGAGTAGAAGTTAAACTATTTGCTGCTGATGGTACTACTGTCAT
>JAAUOU010000007.1 GCA_012034765.1 Pleurocapsaceae cyanobacterium CSU_1_1
GTTTTTAATTTTGACGCTTGATCATGCTTTTCATGCTGCTTGAAATGCGATCGCTTTACGAAGATGTTTTCTCAAGTGTCTCGATAAAAATTTAAATTAAACTATATTTTTAGCTTAAAAGGTAAAGATGACCAAAAAATGACAGTCGGTTCAACGCAGATATCTTTTAAATGCATAATCCTGCTCTAACTGAGATCTTGTACCTTATCACAGAGAGAGAAATCAAAACCTTGATTGTTTACCAGCGAGTTTAGTAATTAGATGTTAATTCTATTAGTCGAGGACGATCCTGCACAGCTAGAACCTTTGCAGACAGCACTATCACAAGTAGGACATATAGTTGATGCGGTAGAAGACGGCTCGACGGCGCAATGGTTGATTAATGAAAAGAGCTATGACTTATTAATTTTAGACTGGATGTTACCCCAGGTAAGCGGAGTTCAAATATGTCGACAGTATCGCAACTTAGGTAATACTTCTCCAGTACTAATGCTTACTGCCAAAGACACTACCACTGATAAAGTTGATGGTTTAGATGCAGGGGCAGATGATTATATTGTTAAACCTGTAGATGTTTTAGAGTTATTAGCCAGAGTCAGAGCTTTAGGCAGGCGATCGCCTTTATGGACGGGGGACACTTTAACTTTAGGGGATTTACAGCTAGATTTAACTAGCCTGAACTTGGCAAGAAGAAAAAAAAAGAGCCAGCTTTCAGTTAGAGAATTTCAACTGATGGAGTATCTTATGCGCCATCCTCAACAAGTACTATCCCGCGATCAGATCGAACAAGCACTTTGGAGTTGGGGAAGTGAACCTGAGAGTAATGCGGTGACAACTTTGGTTAGAAGGCTAAGACAGCGTTTGGCAACTGTTGGGGCAAAAGATTGGTTGGAAACAGTTTATGGTATGGGATATCGTTTAAATGTTCGAGATTAACTCATTTTGGCTGACTGCAACTGCCACTTTTCGCCTGGCTGCATTTCTAATAGCCAACGATGATACTGAATTAAACTAGGGCGATGTCCGACGCTAATAAAAGTAGTTTTGCTATCCAGCAAATATTGATAGAGAATTGCTTCATTCTTGATGTCTAAGGCACTAGTGGCTTCGTCTAAAACAACATAGCGAGGTTGGTTGATTAAAATTCTGGCGAAGGCTAATCGTTGCTGTTCTCCCAAGGATAAAATTTCCTCCCAGTCTCTCTCCAGATAAAATCCGCCTGAGCGTTCTGCCAAGTCGCCTAAATTGACTTTTTCTAGAGCATGGTTCAGCCGATCTTCGGAAATGTCTAAATTTTCGTGAGGATAGATTAGCTGGCTGTGTAACGTACCTAAGATCATGTATGGCTTTTGAGGCAAAAACAGCATTTGTGATAGGTCAGGACGATAGATAGCGCCACTACCAGAGTTCCACAATCCAGCGATCGCTCTTAGTAAAGAACTCTTGCCACAGCCACTAGCGCCAGTGATCAGTAATCCCTCTCCAGTTGGCAAACTAACGGACAAATCCCTGATTAAAGTTCTTTGATAGTTGGGAGTTTGCAGGGTTAAATTTTTAATTGCCAGGTTATTTTGCTTGATGGTGTTAATAGTTGGACAGACAATATCTTTATCAAGAACAACTTTAGGATGATCTAGATAAACTTTGAGACTGGATAGACGCTCAACACTGGCAGCAAATGCAGTCAACTCTTTAAATTGATCGACAATGAAATTTAGTGAATGAAAAATCACGGCAAATGCTCCTGCCGATTCTGTAACCTTACCCACTTCTAAATTTCCAGATATCACCTGAGGGGCAATAATAATGGCAGGAAGGATATAGGGGAAAAAATTATAGGCATGACTTAATAAGCCCAAATATATTTCTTTCCACAGCACCAGTAGATTAAAGTTTTGAAAAACTTCCTCAAACTTATACTTAAGACTTTGGTTTTCTTGATTTTCCCCTTGGTAAAAAGCGATCGATTCAGAATTTTCTCTAATTCTGACTAAGCCAAAGCGAAAATTAGCCTCTTTCCTAATTTGGTTAAAGTTAATTTTGACCAGTTTTCTGCCAAATATACCAACAACAATTACTGAGCCAAATAGGGAATAAACCAGCAGGATATAAACTAGTCTTTGAGAAATTTGCCATAGAGCAAAGCTAAAAGCAATCACCTTAAAAACGGAAGCAACTATCGCCAGCAAAAAACCGAGGGAGTCAACGGTAAAACCTTTAATATCTTCAGCAATTCTTTGATCTGGGTTGTCAAGATCGCTATTGAAGTTTCCCAATTCATAAAAAGCACGTTGACTAAAATAACGATTCAGAAATGAGTTAGTTAACCATCTACGCCAATAGTTGCCTAATATGCCCTGAACATAACCAAAACCAGCATATAAAGGAACATAAATTACGAGAATAATAAAAAAAGTTCTAATGGTTGCTTGAAATCGATCAATTTTTTGGGCAGAAAGAGAAGAAATAATATTGCCCTGCTGCTGATTTAACAGAACACTAAGTTGGGTATGAGCTACTAACAGGATGAATAAAAGAAACAGTAGACTCAAAGCGCCTTTCTTTTCATTTCCCAGCCAATATAGCTTTGCTAGCGACCAAAATTGCTTAAATATCTTCAAATTAAATCGATTCATTGAGTTGTTTTGTATAACAGAAATGCTTTTTAAAAATCAATAAGTACTAAAAAGCGTCTAACTAAAGCTTGGCTTGATACTCTGGGGAATTAACCACATAACTTAATAAGCCTGCACAGGCATCGTAGAGGAGATCGATAACATAGTCAAAACCGTCTGCACCACCATAATAAGGATCGGGTATTTCCCGATCGGGTTTTGATCTAGCAAAATCACAAATCATGCGGATCTTTTCTTCGTACTTGCCTTCGCGATCAAGATATAAAATATCTTGATAGTTTCTCGATCCATCGCCAAAATCAGATCGAAGCTTTGTAAGTCGGTTGGCTTTAGTTGTCGAGATTGTCCTACCAACTCCAGCCCTCTTTTCTTCGCAGCCACACTCATGCGTCGATCTGGTGCTGCACCAACATGATATCCCGATGTTCCTGCTGAATCGCAAACAATTGTTGCTGATAAACCAGCCTCCAAGATTAGATGGTTCATAATATTTTCGGCTGATGGTGAGCGGCAAATATTACCCAAACAGACGAACAATAATTTATAGGTCATAAATAATTAAAAGCGATCGATTTAATAAATATGGCTGCTGATGATTTATCTCATAATCTCTGCTTTGGTAAATGTACCACAGAGTTATATCGAAAGCCTGACAAAACAAACTTAACAGTTTAAATAGCAATTTTCGTCGGTCAAGAGGGAAAGATAAATTCAGTCAAATTAAGCATCAGCAGCTTTAAATCTAACCAGAAAATAATGAGCGCTCAAACAAATTTTAGTTAAGGATTTCCAGTTATTTAGCTACCTGTGATAAAACATTAGGATTAAAGATATGCTTTCATGTTCCGACTGAAAATAAGTTTTATTTGTACCAAATTGTTCGACGCTGAAATACTTAAGGCGATCGCCCTCATATATCTATAATTAATTAGCAGGAAAGTAGTTGAATGTTTAAGTCTAAAGTCAAACATCGTCCCATGTTTACACCTCGCCGACGGGCGCGCCGACGTTTTTCTGTGTTGGGCGCGATTGTTACTGTCGGGCTATTTCTCTTATCTTTAGAGCTATTGACACGAATCTTTTTCGATCTGGCTGGCGATCAAACTGAGTTTGCCCAGATAAATCAATTAAAGCCGATTGATGCCTACAAATTAGATTTCCAATCAGCAAATCTTCACAAGCAAACTAAAACATCAGACTTTTTGTTGGCTAAAAGCAATATGTCTTTGGGCTATAGTTTAGTAGAAAATCAACAGCATAAATTCTGGCAAATTAATGCCCAAGGATTTCGCGATCGCGATCCAGTTCCTCTAGTTAAACCCCAGGGTGAAATCAGAATTTTCTTATTGGGTAATTCAACTGCTTTTGGTTACGGCAGTTCTAGTAATGCTAAAACAATTAGCGATCTATTAGAAGCTCGTCTGCAACAACGTCTGGAACAACAGCAGCTTACTCCTCAAATCTACCAAACAGATTCACCCCCTGGCAATACCAAGCAACCAAAGAACTTAAAGAACTTGGCGAAGCCACCTAAAATCAAGCCTGGTAAGTATCGGATCATTAATGCTGCTGTTCCTGGTTATGCTTCTGGCAATGAACTGGCACAGATTGCTTTACAGGTGCTGAAATATCAGCCCGATCTGATTATCCTGCTAGACGGCTATCAAGACTTGATGCTGCCAAGCGATCGCAAAGCAACTCAAATTCCAGCCAGTAAAGTGGCTCAAGCGGAGCAACCAAAGAGTATAGGCACTTATATCGATCAACTGATTGAACCTGTGTTAAAAGAAAGTTATTTGGCAAGAGTAACCGCTAAATACTGGAATAAATCACAACCACAAGATGTTCAAGCAGACTTTCTCCTTGATGAGCAAACTGCTAATCTAGTCAAGCATTTACCCCAAAACGAACCAGAATTTAAAAAAAGAATAGCTCGCTATACGGAAAATCAAAAACAAATTCTTAATTTGAGTACCGCAGCACAAGTACCCCTGTTAGTGGCAATCCAGCCAGAAATTACAGGACGAGATCCCAGTAAACTAACTTCCGCTGAAGGAAAAATTATTACAGAACTAGGTAGAACCTATATTGAAAAACTCAGAAAAGACTATCCCGCCTTTACCAAAGCTGCTTTTAAGCTGGCGCAATCTTATCCTAATAACGTAAAAGTAGTTAATCTGTATCACTTGACTGATAAATATCCTTCTCCTAGTTTTCTCGATCCGATTCATCTGAATGAATTAGCCAATGAGAAGGCAGCAGAACAGCTTTACTATGGCATTGCTAGTATGCCAAAAATGCAGGAAAAACCTCAACCAGCAAAACCATTGCAGCCTCTATCTACTAAAGATAGTAAATAATCTTTTGAAGCTCAAAGCTTTTTTGGTAAGCGTAAAGTGTCAAAAAGTAACACGTCAAAAGCAGCTGAACTACGTAAATTGTTATGTATCGTAAGATTATATAGCTCGATAGGTTTGATAAACTTGACGTTGACGTTTAATGGCTCTTAATTGTATGCGGTCATAAAACCAAGAAATTAAGAAAGTTGCCTCTGGTATTTTTCTTGATCGAAACAACATAAAAATTCATTTTCAGGAGACTAATCAATTATGGTTCAACGAGGTTCTCAGGTTAGAATTCTTCGTCCAGAAGCCTATTGGTATAACGAAGTTGGCACAGTCGCATCGGTAGATACAAGCGGTATTCGTTACCCTGTAGTCGTGCGCTTTAACAAAGTTAATTATGCGGGCGTAAACACTAACAATTATGCAGAAGCAGAATTAAAGGAAGTCAGCCCACCTGCCAAAAAAGCAGCTAAAGCTCCCGCAGCTAAAAAGGCTGAAGCTCCGGCAGCTAAAAAGGCTGAAGCTCCAGCTAAAGATAAAGAGCCAAAAGAAGGTTAGTTTTAGGTTTAAATTAGCCCTGCTCACATTATCCCTCGGTAGTTAAGTTTTACTGGGGGTTTTTAGTCAGTGAGCAATGAGTAACCTCGACAGTTTACTTATCCGAAGGTGTATGCTAAAGCCCTAAAGGACTAACTTCGTGTCGCACTAGCTGCGCGTCGTCCTTTAGGACGTAACTGTCTCGCAATGAGCAACTATTGAAATGACTAGATTTTTATACTTTGCGTGTTGATTTGACGGAGGAAGAAGCTGGAGATGTTTTTTTGTTTTTGGGAAAACTAGTCTGCTGTCCAATAACAATACTGACTAATACAGTTGCTACGCCAATTAATTGAATCGCTGTCAAAGTTTCCTGCAAAAAAACATATCCAATGAAAGTTGCGACTACAGGGCTTAATAAGCCCAAATATGAGGCAGCCGTGGGGCTGAGTATATTAATTCCTCGAAACCAAAGTGCATAAGCAAGTCCAGTACCAATCAAACCTAAATAGATAAAGCCCCACAAATTAGTTTTTGTCAGTTCAGTAAATGTCCCCTCGGTTATCAACGCAATTGGCAGCAAAATTAGTCCACCTACCGTCAACTGCCATGCGGTAAAGACCATTAGGGAAACGGGTGGCTTCCATCGTTTTACCAGCACAGTACCAAGTCCCATAGCAACCGCACCACCTATTGCTGCAATAATGCCGATACTGTCAAGCTTGGCGCTAGGTTCGAGTACCAATAGACCAACGCCAATGAATCCTGCGATCGCCGAAATAAAAGAAAGTTTGTTGGGTTTGAGACTCAATATCTGCCAAGCAAATAGTCCGACTAATAAGGGTTGAATCGCACCTGCGGTAGCTGCTACACCTCCAGGGAGGCGATAGGCTGCAATAAATAACAGGGCTTGGAAAACGCCAATATTTAGACCGCCTAAAATCAATATTTTCCACAGACCTTTTATATTCCTGTTTCTGTGATTAAAGTAGCTGTGCTTTACCTATATGGTGCTAAAGTGATCGCAATCATGGTTAGAAGCTATACATTCTGATGTCTCCCGATTTAGTTGACAAAATTTTGGCCCAGTGGCAGAAAGAGCGCCCCGATCTTGATGCATCGCCAATGGGCATTTTAGGCAGATCGCCAAGATTAACCAAACACCTCACAAGAGAAATGAGCAAAGTATTTGCCAAATTTGGGCTAAATCCTGGAGAATTTGATGTATTGGCTACGTTGCGTCGTTCGGGTAAGCCATATCAGCTATCACCAACCGATTTGTATAACTCGATGATGGTAACATCAGGGACAATGACTCATCGTCTTGATGGCTTAGAAAAAGCCGAACTGGTGAAGCGTGTCCCCGATCCAAGCGATCGCCGAAGCACGTTAATTCGTTTGACTGATCAAGGTTTTAATCTAATTGAAAAAGCAGTTGAGGCTCATGTTGAAAATGGACATCGCCTGCTCAATGTTTTGGATGAGTCGGAGCTTCAAACTTTAAATAGCTTGCTGCGGAAACTTTTAGTTTCTTTGGCAGAGGATTAGCTGTAATGTTTGAAATGACCATACCAGTAGACAAAATTATTGTTGATGGCATAAGAAAGGGACAGAAATGAGTTCTCCGCTCGCTTCGCCTATTTTTACCTGTAAACCTGCTCCGCCAGCTTTGGTGCGGATATAGCCCAATCCAAAAGAGCCTGTAGGAGTGTCCGTATAGCTGGTTAAGATGCCAATTTTGCTGTCTTCTAAGGTAATTGGCGTTTGTGGTTCAACTGCTCGATCTAGCTTAATGCCCCAGAGCTTTTGTTTTACGCCATTATAAGTATTGAGACGGGCGATGGTTTCTTGTCCGATATAGCAGCCTTTTTCAAAAGATATGGTCTGCCAAAGTCCTGCTTCTAAAGGGTTATAGTCTTCTGTTAGTTCTCGATCTGGGGTTGGTCTGCCCTGCTGTATTCTCAGGTTTTCCCACAGGCGATCGCCAAAAGGAACAGCGCCCTCAGTAGTTAGTTTTGACCAAACCGTTCCAGCAGCCTGGAGATCCATGATTAGGGTATATCCAGGAGTTGCTAAACCGCTTCCCTGGGCAACTCTTACCGCAACATCAGCAATAGTTACTAGGTGATGATCGGCTGAATTAGTTAGACAAATAGTTTCAGAGGCTAGATTCGATAACAAACTCAGGCTTCGCTCCCCTAAAATACTAAATATAGCTGTATTTTCTGAAATATCAGTTAATTCAACTTTATCAAACGGAAAAATAAAGCGATCGAGCCAAGCCATTAGCTGCGATTGACGATGGGGTGATACCAAGACTAAAACAGAATCTTCGGTAACGTATGCCGTTGCTAAATCAAGGGTTCTAGCCGTAGAAGTGACAAATACCGTATCACAACCCTGTCCTGGCTTGCGTTTTTCGAAGTCATTGGTACTTTGATTATGGAGATAGCGCAGTCGATCTGCTCCTGTAATTTTGAGTAAACCCCAACTAGAGCGATCGCCAATAGCGACCCCGTTGTCAATTGCTGCTAAAGCTTGGTCATCACTACCAAAACCAAGAACAACCCCTTGGTCATCAAAAATTGCTCCTGCTGATGCTTGTATTTGTTTTAATTCCATTACACTCATGATTGATCGCGATCTTCCTTGATGGGACTATTGACTATTTATTAATTATCACTTAACCCAGAAATTTGACCGAGCAAGATTAATCAAAGGAAAAAAGTTACAATCATTTCATAGCCTTAGTCGGTTGTTGTAACAGATTCTTAATTGCTCTACCCTTTAGAAAAAACCGAGAAAGTTGACTAACCATTGTTAATCAGGGGAAAAAGTTACAATCATTTCATCACCGTGGTCAATTGTCGTAGTTAATTCTCAATTACTATAACCTCTAGCCTAATTTTTCTAGTGAATACCGATACCTTCCCAAGCAGTTCTGTTACTTTTGACTCCATAGATTCTGCCTTAGCAGATATTAAAGCAGGTCGCTCAATCGTGGTCGTAGACGATGAAAACCGAGAAATGAGGGAGATCTGATCTGTGCGGCTCAGTTTGCTACCCCCAGCATGATTAATTTTATGGCGGTGGAGGCAAGAGGGTTAATTTGTTTAGCGATGACTGGCGATCGCCTTGATGCTCTTGACTTACCGTTAATGGTGAGCAAGAATACTGATAGTAATCAAACTGCCTTTACCGTTAGTATTGATGCGTCGCCAAAGTTAGGAGTCACCACAGGAATCTCCGCCGACGATCGCGCCCGCACAATTCAAGTGGCAATTAATCCCGCTAGTATTCCCGAAGATTTAGTTCGTCCTGGACATATTTTTCCTTTACGCGCCAAAAATGGTGGAGTCTTAAAACGAGCAGGACATACGGAAGCTGGAGTAGATTTAGCTCGATTAGCGGGACTATATCCTGCGGGGGTGATTTGTGAGATTCAAAACCCCAATGGTTCAATGGCGCGTTTACCCCAGTTGGTTAAGTATGCCCAAGAACACGACCTGAAGTTAATTAGCATTGCCGACCTGATTAGCTATCGCCTCAAGCACGATCGCTTTGTCTATCGAGAAACTGTATGTGACTTTCCTAGCCAGTTTGGGGATTTTAAAATTTATGCCTATCGCAATGCTTTAGACAATACCGAGCATCTGGCGATTGTGAAGGGAGATCCCGAAGCGCTAGCTGCCAAGCCAGCCATGGTCAGGATGCATTCAGAGTGCTTAACAGGAGATGCTTTAGGGTCAATGCGCTGTGACTGTCGGATGCAGCTACATGCGGCTTTAAAGATGATTGAGGCTCATGGTTTGGGAGTGGTAGTATATCTACGTCAAGAGGGTAGAGGCATTGGTCTAGTTAATAAGATCAAAGCCTATACTTTGCAGGATATGGGTTTGGACACCGTAGAAGCTAACGAACGTTTAGGGTTTCCTGCTGACCTGCGGGATTATGGAATGGGGGCGCAAATTTTAAATGACCTCAGCGTCAAGCAAATTCGCCTAATTACTAATAATCCTCGCAAGATTGCTGGTTTGAAAGGCTATGGTTTAGAAATAGTCGATCGCTTACCTCTATTAATTGAAGCCACTGACTACAATTCTCAGTATTTAGCAACTAAAGCCAAAAAACTAGGTCATTTGTTGCTTCAAACTTACTTAGCTACCGTAGCGATTTCTTGGCAAGAGGGAGCAATTTCCTCTGAAGCTCAGTATGAAAAGCTTGATAAAATCCGCTATTTATCCAAGGGACAGGATTTTCTGGTTCAGGAAGAAGCTCGACCGATTGCGATCGCTTTATTTACTAATTCTAATTTGATCTTTCATTTGGGTTTCGATCAGCCAAATTTGGCTAATGCCAATTGGTATCAAAACTATAATCATCCTCATCTAGCAGGGGTATTAAAGATCCTCGACCAGCTAGCTACTTGGCAAGATGTTAGTCGTTTAGAGTTTTTAATCGCTCCTGGAGACGATCCCATGTCTAGTCTCCAAAACAAGTTAGATCGTCAGCATCACCATCTAACTCAAAAGCCATCTCAACTTTGTAAGACGATTGAAAGTCAAATAATTTATAGTTTTAGCCATCCTAGCGATCAATAGGGCAAAGATTAATATTTCTGGTTGAAATCCATATTCTGCTAACATTAGCTACAGAAATTATTGTCTTATTACCTCATGGCTTCTCCGATTGTCAGTATTCAAGACGGTGCAGAAAATTCGCAGCAATTATTAATTAATCCTGGTAGTGAGGGAATTTCTATTCAGGGTAAGCTCACTATTCCAGGAGATAAATCCATATCTCATCGAGCCTTGATGTTAGGAGCGATCGCCGAAGGAGAAACAGTCATTGAGGGTTTGCTGTTAGGAGAAGATCCTCGCAGTACTGCTACCTGTTTTCGAGCAATGGGCGCGGAAATTTCGGAATTAAATTCCCAACGAGTTACCGTCACAGGAGTCGGCTTAGGTAACCTACAAGAACCAAACGATGTTCTTAATGCTGGTAATTCGGGAACTACCATGCGCTTAATGTTGGGCTTATTGGCTTCTCATCCAGATCGCTTGTTTACCGTCACAGGAGATAGTTCCTTGCGATCGCGTCCCATGTCGCGGGTGGTCAAACCTTTAACCCAAATGGGAGCAAAAATCTGGGGTCGTCAGGGTAATACTCTTGCTCCTCTAGCGGTGCTGGGACAGCAGTTGCGACCTACTCACTATTATTCCCCCATTGCTTCAGCGCAGGTTAAGTCCTGCATCTTGCTAGCAGGATTGATGGTTGATGGTCAAACCACCGTCACCGAACCTGCTTTATCCCGTGACCACAGTGAAAGAATGCTTCAGGCTTTTGGTGCAACTTTAGAGATTAAGCGCGACACCCACAGCGTTACTCTAACTGGTAAGCCGACTTTACGCGGACAAAAAGTTGTTGTTCCTGGAGATATAAGTTCTGCTGCTTTTTGGCTGGTGGCTGGGGCAATTGTCCCCAACTCAGATTTACTGATTGAGAATGTGGGAGTTAATCCGACTCGTACAGGAATTTTGGAAGCCTTAGAGATGATGGAGGCAGATATTACCAGACTCAACGAGCGAATAGTAGCAGGAGAACCTGTAGCAGATTTGAGAGTACGCCACAGTCAGCTAAAAGCCTGTGAAATTGCAGGGAATTTAATTCCCCGCCTAATTGATGAAATTCCGATTTTGGCTGTGGCGGCTGCGTTTGCACAGGGAACAACCGTGATTAAAGATGCTGCGGAGTTAAGAGTTAAAGAAAGCGATCGCCTAGCGGTTATGGCAACGGAATTAGGCAAAATGGGGGTAAAGATTACTGAACTAACAGACGGGCTGGAAATTATCGGCGGATCTAAGTTAAAAGGCGCAGAAGTGGATAGCTTTACCGATCACCGTATTGCGATGAGTTTAGCGATCGCCGCTTTAAATGCTCAAGGTAAAACTACAATTAATCGTGCTGAAGCAGCTGCGATTTCTTATCCCGATTTTGTTGATACTCTAACTACAATTTTGCAATAGCCAACAAATCAATGAGCGTGATGCCTAACCAACCAATCAACATCCTCACATCCTCAAACATTCAAGCCAAGTTTCAATTTAGTTCTAATACCTGGCTTAACTACCACCGATTTAACAGAATAGTTGACTAAACACCACAAGTACTGAATAATAATTAAATCAATCTTTAAATTTTCTAGATTGCGTGTCTAGATTGAAGCAGCTACTTGTCCCAATTGTAATGAACCAAACGCTGCGCGTGAAGACGAACTTAAATTAATTGGTGTACTTTTGTTAAAGCTTCTTTGATTATCAGAGTTGGGAATTTCCGTTCTACAGTGGCTACAGAGCCAAAAACTGCGACGACCACTAAGATGCAGGAGCATTGAACTGGAGCAGCAGGGACAAGAACTGTTGACATTCATGATTTTTACCGTAATATATCTAAACAAAAAGGATTTAAAACTTAATTTCTTTCTATAGATCCAATATAGATAAGATTTTTAAGATGTGAGGAAATTGTCAAAGTACGCAACATTTTTGTCAAGAAACCTTAAAAGTTATGCCAAGATTCTGTGACTTTTAAACGATATATGTTAAGCAAATCTAGATAATTTAGCGGTTTTGATGCAACCTATTAATATGTTGCCCTAAATAGCAAAAACGGTCTGTATTACTGATAACTTTATTTGGCTGAATTACGAAAAATAATTACGGTGCTGTTGGCGTAATGGGCGATCGCTTCGGGAATATTGCCGTTCATTACATTTTGTAGTAAGCCTTCGTTACTAGCCCCTAAAACCACCAAGCCGTATTTTTTGTGTTGAGTTAATTCAATGACGGCTTTTGAGACAGAATCACTGGGAATTAGCAGGGGAAAAATTGGACAGTCTAGTTTATGTTTAACTAGTTCGACTGCCTGTAAGAAATCGGTAGTATAGTGTTCTCCTGAATTAGCAGAAGATACCTGACATAGCTGGATTTTCGGCGGAATAGAATGTAAATTAGCTAGAGCAGGTAGAATAGCTAAAAGTTTATGAATGCGATCGCCCCCAGTAGTAGGAATCAGCCACTTATGGCGTAGATCGAGCTGTTGAGGAAAGGCATGAGGTGCAGTCCCCAGCTTAATCAGCAGCAGATCGCAAGATGCTTGATGGATAAGAGTATCTACCACGTTGCCAAAAATCGATTCAATTCCCGAGCTTTTACCTTTCCAACCCATGAGCAACAGATCGATTTGTTCTCTGGTAATAGTCTCTAAAATCGCTTCACTGATATCTGTGGCAATGCGGATTTGAGTATGCAGAGAAATACCTGATGCTTTACCCCAGTCTTCTAGTTGCTGCATTAATTGACGTTCAGCGTCCGTTTCCACATTAGCCTGGGCGGGATAAACATAATTGGGAACACAGATCACGCGCAAACATTGAATTTCGTACTGATGATATTTGGCGATCGCTGCGGCAATTTTTAACAAGTCATTTATGTGTTCGGGATTTGCCAGAGGTAATAAAATACGCCCTTTGCCTGTAGCGGGAGAACGACTTTGATACACCACGTAAGAAGGTTCGAGGCGAGCTTTGGGTAGACGATCGTAGTTTAGCTGTTTAGCTTCAGCTTTAATAATGTCGCTGCGGGTGATAATTCCCAGAAGTTTACAACCTTCAGTCACGGGTAAACGAGAAAGCTGATAGCGATTGAGGAGATATAAAACATCTGCTAAAGAAGTTTCAGGAGAGACTGAAATCGGGTGGGGAGTCATAATGTCCTTGAGCAACATTGAGGTGGCAGGATTACTATCTTGAGGAAGATCCGACTGAGCAATAATACCCACAAGCTTGCCGTCTTCCAGCACAGGAAAACCACGATGATGCGATCGCGATATTGCCTTAACTAACTCTGGCACAGGAAGATTGCTAGGGAGAGTTTCTACTTTAGGCTGCATCACGTCGTTTGCAGTCAATTCCGTCATAAAATCATGGTTCGGTTTATCTTCTGTTAGCTCAATCCCACTAATTTCCAGTAAATGTTCATATAAAGACCCTTTGGACACACTTTCCGCCACAATATAGGCTATGGCACAGCTAATCATCAAAGGCAGTACCAAATTAAAGTCTGCCGTCATTTCAAACACGATAATAATTGCCGTCACCGGAACTCTCACCACCGAGGTAAAAAACGCCCCCATGCCTGCCAGGGCAAAAGTATAGGGAGATTCTGAGCTAATTAAAGCCACCTCCCCCAACCCGACTAAATATCCTAAAGCAGAACCTAACACCAAAGCAGGGGCAAATAACCCCCCTGGCGCACCCGCACTATATGCCAAAATAGTTAGGCAAAATTGAGCCACAAAGATAATCGCTGTTGTCTGCCAGTTAAACTGCCCAGCAATTAATAACTCTTTTAATCCTGCATTATCTTCAAAAAAGGGTGGCAGCCAAGCAATTATAGTGCCTGAAATCAATCCAGCTAAACCAATTTGGATGGGTATCGGGAAAGGGAAGGTACGACTAAACTTCATGCCGTGAATAACCCCTCGGTTAAAAATTCCCCCCAGCACTCCTGCTAAAATACCCAACACGATATAAAAGGGAATATCATTAACAGCAAAACTACCTTTGCGCGCCGAATCGATTACTGCCAAGGGAACATTGAGATCGGTTGCACTAAGGATGCGAGAAACAACAGCACCAGTAAAAGAAGCAGCGATCGCAGTTTCCAAAGTCAAGCCCGAAATATCCCGCATCAACTCTTCGACAACAAACAACACCCCCGCAATAGGCGTATTAAAGCCTGCTGCCAAACCTGCTGCTGCCCCGGCGGCAATCATCTGACGGCGATTAGTAGGAGAATTAGGAATCCAGCGACTAACCTGCGCCCCTAATGCGGCCCCAATATGCACCGTAGGACCACGACGACCAACGGTAAATCCAGCCCCCACAACTAAGATGGTTGCTAGGGTTTTAACCAGGGCAGTACGCAAGTCTAAAACTACGGGATACTTAGCTAAAGCCGCTTTAACCTGGGGAATACCCCCACCAGCCGCGGAAGGTGACAAAACCTGAATGATTACTCCTGCCAGAGTCCCACAAACTAGACCCGTTAAGGGTAAAACAATTTTCCCCCCCATCAGATTCGCTGTCTGTACCCGCCAACCTCCCAGCCAGCCAATCCCCTGCTTGAGCAAGACCGCAGCCAAAGCCGAAAACAAACCGATTAAACAGGCCTCTAACAAAGCGTAGCGAGTGTCTAGAGAACTATTTGCCAACCACGAAGATTTTTGCACCTTAGCCAGCAACTTTTTCATTCTTTTAGACTTTGGATGACCCAACTGCACAAGTAACTATAAAAATCTTGAGAGCAAAGACATTTTTGCGATCGCTCTACAGTATATTACTCTTACCTTATCTTGAACTTACGTCAATTTACAATTAACACTCTGTTGGATGTTGGAACAGAATATTGAGAGGTTGTCTGCGGTAGATATAGGAACGTCCACAAATTCTTACAAAAACATTGCCTGCGATCGCTCTGTTATTGAAATTTCAGCTATACTAATTAAGTATTGAGAAACAGCCTCTCTCTTCAGAAGCAAGGAACAATGAATATCTAGCTACAGTCATTAAGTTAATGCATTCGCTTGAACAATCCTCTCGGCAAATTAGGGTTAACATTCTTTTTCCAGCAAAAGGCAATAAATAGTATCGATCTCCGTAAGACTTAATGACTGTTTAATTTAACCAACCTGTTGTTAATGTCCAATACTAAATAAATGGTTGATGGTTGATATCTCTGTGGTTAAATTTCGGTAATTACCAAGATTAGTATGGGTAATCTCTAGCCATACATAGCGCGATATATCTTATCATTAATTAACAATTGGCATTATAATAAGCATCGTTGCCATCAGAAATTAGATTGGCTGCACAACGTTTAACAAACGATTGAAATCTAAACCTGCACGGATTAGATCTGCAACAATCAGTGACCTCACCACATAGCATCTAAAAAGATAATTACCCTTCGGTAAACTCCGCGAACGTGAGGTCAAGTATTAATCATCAAAATATAGACAAAAATGAAAGACCTTTCTCGATATCGGAACATAGGCATCTTCGCTCACGTAGATGCAGGTAAAACAACCACTACAGAGAGAATCCTCAAGCTGACTGGTAAAAGTCACAAGATCGGTGAGGTACATGATGGAGAAGCAACAACTGACTTCATGGATCAAGAAAAAGAACGTGGTATTACAATTCAATCTGCCGCGACTAGCTGTTTTTGGAAAGATCACCAGCTAAATATCATTGATACTCCTGGTCACGTAGATTTCACCATTGAAGTTTACCGTTCTTTAAAAGTGCTTGACGGTGGTGTTGGTGTGTTCTGTGGTTCGGGTGGGGTTGAGCCTCAGTCTGAGACTAACTGGCGCTACGCCAACGATTCTAAAGTAGCTCGAATCATCTACGTTAACAAGTTAGACCGTACTGGCGCGGATTTTTATAGCGTCTGTAAACAGGTTAAAGAAATCCTGGCTGCAACACCTTTAATCATGGTATTACCTATCGGGGTTGAAAATGATTTTAAAGGCGTAGTCGATTTATTAACTCGTAAAGCCTGGGTCTGGGACGATTCTGGTCTACCAGAAAACTACGAAATCAAAGATGTTCCTGCGGACATGGTTGATGACGTGGAAACTTACCGCGAACAGCTAATTGAAACTGCGGTGGAACAGGATGACGAATTGATGGAGAAATATCTTGAGGGTGAAGAGCTTTCCGTCGATGAAATCAAGTCTTGTATTCGTAAAGGTACTCGCGAATTAGCTTTCTTCCCTACTTACTGTGGTTCTTCATTTAAAAACAAAGGGGTACAGTTAGTCTTGGATGGGGTGGTTGACTATTTACCTAGTCCTACTGAAGTTCCACCTCAGCCTGAAGTTGACTTAGAAGGCAAAGAAACTGGTAAATATGCGATCGTCGATCCTGAAGGACCTTTGCGCGCTTTGGCATTCAAAATTATGGATGACCGTTATGGTGCATTGACCTTTACGCGGATCTACTCAGGTACGTTAAATAAAGGCGAATCTGTGCTGGATACTGCTACAGGTAAAACTGAGCGTGTGGGACGAATGGTAGAAATGCACGCTGACTCTCGCGAAGAAATTGATTCTGCACAAGCAGGAGATATTATTGCGATCGTTGGTTTGAAAAACATTCAAACTGGACATACTCTCTGCGATCCCAAAAATCCAGCAACTCTTGAGCCAATGGTCTTCCCCGATCCCGTAATTTCTATTGCCGTAACACCTCTTAACAAAGGTGCTTCTGAGAAAATGGGTACTGCTTTGAGCAAGATGGTACAAGAAGATCCTTCTTTCTATGTGGAGACAGACTTTGACAGTGGCGAAACTATTATCAAAGGAATGGGTGAGCTTCATTTAGACATCAAGGTAGATATTCTTAAACGTACTCACGGTGTCGAAGTAGAAGTAGGTAAACCTCAAGTAGCTTATCGCGAGTCGATTACTAAAGCCGTCACTGATAGCTATACTCATAAGAAACAGTCTGGTGGTTCTGGTCAGTTTGGTAAAATTGACTATACTATCGAACCTGGTGAACCTGGTTCTGGTTTTGAATTTGAGTCTAAAGTTACTGGTGGTAACGTTCCTCGTGAATTCTGGCCCGCCGTTGAAAAAGGTTTTGCTAACAGCATTGAAAAAGGTGTCTTAGCAGGTTTCCCTTGCGTAGATTTAAAAGTCACCCTAACCGATGGTTCTTTCCACCCTGTGGATTCAAGTGCGATCGCGTTTGAAATTGCTGCTAAGTCTGGTTACCGCCAAACACTACCCAAAGCTGGTCCACAAATTCTAGAGCCGATTATGAACGTGGACGTATTTACTCCTGACGATCATATGGGTGATGTCATTGGGGACTTGAACCGTCGTCGTGGCATGATTAAATCGCAAAACTCAACTCCGATGGGGGTTCGCATTAAAGCTGACGTGCCTTTGAGTGAGATGTTTGGTTACATTGGTGACCTTCGCACGATGACTTCTGGTCGTGGTCAGTTCTCAATGGAATTTAATCACTATTCACCTTGTCCTAAGAATGTGGCCGAAGAAGTTATTACTGAAGCTAAAGAACGTCAAGCAGCTAAATAACTGATAGTTGAAAGCTGAATTGGCAGTGTTGTAGCTTAAGCTGCAAGTGATTAAATTTAGTCTCGTCTGGTAATTATTACTAGGCGAGATTTTTTTAGGCTACTAAAATACACAGGGCATAATAGTCTAGTCAACTACGTTTAACTAATTTAATTTTATTAATAGCGATCGCATATTTTAACCTTCATCGCTACTAATAATTTTGGGTACGCGGAAAAAATTCCCCTGTTGCTCAGGTGCAGCCTTCAACAACTCTTCCTTATCAGGAAAAGGAAATACTCGATCGGCGCGAGTAATATTACTAGTTTCAATGGCTCTAGTAGTAGGTGGTACATCCGTGGTATCCAATTCACTCAACTGATCGAAGTACTCCAAAATACTATTTAGCTGAGTGGTAAATTCCACCTCTTCCGCCTCGGTAATATTTAGTCGGGCTAAATTTGCTACTTTTCTTACTTCTGCGCGATCAATCATATTTATTTTTAACTTTTAACTTTTAACTTTTAAAAGAATACATCCATTTCCGATCGCCCTGTGGTTTTAAGCCAGTTTTGAGCTTCCAAATAGTTGTTAGGAGCAATTCTAATTGCCTGCTTCCAATATTCCGCAGCTTTGTCATAAAAAGATTCTGCCTCTTCAACATTCCCTGCTTCTTTGGCTTTCTCCCCTTCATAGTGATAAATCACCGCCACGTTGTTTAACGCTTGGGGCATTCTTGGGTTCAAGTCAATTGCTTCGGTATACAATTCAATTGCCTTATCGATACTACCGTTACTGGCGTAAATTAAGCCCATATTGTAGAGGATGTAGCTGCGATCGTTAGAATCTTCTTCTAGAGTCAATGCCTCTTCATAGTTTTCTAAAGCCTCTGCATACTCACCGTCTCCCTGTGCCGACATCCCATCACGATAGTAGGCGAAGGCTTCTTTGGCTTTTTTGTTAGTTGGCAGCGCCTTGAGAATAATGTCTGCCATGACGGTAAAGGTTTTATCGACAAAGTTATCGTTTCTCTGGGTGCGGGGCATACTTAGTTCTTAAAATCACTTAAATCTAGGTAGTTAGATCGTAGCGTCAAACCTCAAGCAAAAACGATAAGTTTAGTTAATCTTCGTAGGGGCGAACCGCCGTTCGCCCTTACCTAATCAGGTATTTTTTGTTTGGAATGACTATAATTTTTTTACTACTCTCGATCCGAGTTTAAAGCCTAATTTTACAGCTTAAATCTCCTGCTTTTTGGGAAAAACGGAGATTCTCTTTATAATCCACAGGACAGTCAATTACAGCAGGAACATCATCCGCTAAAGCCTTTTTTAAAGTAGGAATTAGATCGGCAGCTGATTCTACTCGATAGCCTTTTAAGCCCATGCTTTCGGCAAATTTAACAAAGTCAGGATTACCAAAACTAATCGAAGTAGAGTGACCAAACTGATTAATCTGCTTCCACTCAATTAAGCCGTAACCATTGTCATTGAAAATCAGGGTGACAAAAGGAGTTTTGACTCGTAATGCCGTCTCTAATTCCTGACAGTTCATCATAAAACCGCCATCTCCTGTAACTGCAACAACTTTGCGATCGGGATAGACTAGTTTAGCTGCCATCGCCCCTGGTATGGCAATACCCATTGCAGCAAAGCCATTAGAGATAATGCAGGTATTGGGACAATCGCAATGATAGTGACGAGCCATCCACATTTTATGCGCTCCCACATCAGAGATCACAATGTCTTCGGAAGCCATGACCTGACGGAGATCGTAGATAATTTTTTGGGGCTTGATGGGAAAACCTTCATCATTAGCATATTGTTCATAGTCTGCTTTAATTTGACTTCGTAGCTCACTAACTCTTAGAGGAGTTGCTTTACTAGAGCGATCGCCACGTTTGATGATTTCGTTGAGGGAATCTGAAATATCACCACAAACCTCTACTTGAGGAATGTAGCTACTATCAATTTCCGATCTGCTCTCATCAATGTGAATAATCTGTTTATTACCTTCGGGATTCCACTTTTTAGGAGAATATTCAATCAGGTCATAACCAACCGCAATCACCAGATCGGCTTCCTCAAAAGCACAGCTAATTAAATCTCGCTGCTGCAAGCCAATTGTCCATAATGACAAAGGATGAGTGTAAGGAATTGCTCCTTTCCCCATAAAAGTATTTGCCACAGGAATACCTAGTTGAGTGGCAAATTCAGTCAAAGCTTCGCTAGCTAAACCACGAATCACGCCGTTTCCAGCCAAAATTATCGGATTTTTTGCTTTAGAGATGGCAGCAGCAGCAGCATTAAGACTACGAGTGGAAGCGTAGGTCTTTTCTCGATTGTCTCGCAACAGGGGCTTGACGTTAAGGGGCATTGCGGCAATATTTTCTGGCAGATCGATATGAACAGCACCAGGTTTTTCAGCTTGGGCTACTTTAAAGGCTCTACGCACAATTTCGGCAGTATTGTCGGGGCGAACAATCTGAGCATTCCATTTAGTTATGGGGGCAAACATGGCTACGAGGTCTAGATATTGATGAGACTCAATATGCATCCGATCTGTACCTACTTGCCCTGTAATAGCTACCAGAGGCGCACCATCAAGATTAGCATCGGCAACACCTGTCATTAGATTAGTCGCGCCTGGCCCAAGTGTGGAAAGACAAACCCCTGCCTTTCCTGTCAAACGACCATAGACATCAGCCATAAATGCTGCACCCTGTTCGTGGCGAGTAGTAATAAACTGAATTGGGGAATCTCTCAAAGCTTCCAAGACGTGTAGATTTTCCTCGCCTGGTAGACCAAAGACATATTCTACCCCTTCATTTTCTAGACACTGTACTAAAATCTCTGCCACATTAGACTCGTTCATTACCTTATTTACCCCATCAATCGGTTATTGATCCGCACTGGTTTATCATTATTACCAAACTATGTATTATTTGTAACCGATAATTTGGAGATTATTGTAATGGTTCTCTGACTTGAAAACTGAGTTCAACTTTAGCCGAATTTTTGTAAAAAGATGGCAGAAACAGTTAATCCAAGTCAAAATCTTCGACTATTTTTAGCATTATATCTAGCTTCAACAGCGATCGCCCAATTTAATTTATCAACTATTTATCACTGCTTTATTGCATTTAAACTGTGGCTTAAGATTGAAAGCAAAGCCAGCAACCAGAAGAGTTAAACCTCCTGTAATCCATAGAGGAGCGGTGTAATTTAAACTAACCAACAAACCCGAAATTACTGGGCCGATCGCGTTGGACATACTTAGATAGGAAGAATTAATCCCTAATACTTCTCCTTGTTCTTGATTTTTGGTATTAAGAGACACCACCGTATCAATTAAAGGCATAGGAAAAGAGTTGACTATGCCAAAAAACACGATAATTAGGACAAATGCACCATAGGTAGGAAAAGTCGGCATCAATAAAAAAGCCACCCCCCGCAGTGCCATAGAAACAGCAATGATATCAATCAAATTAAATTTATTGCTCAAAGGCTCTAGAGCAAATACTTGGGAGACAAAGCCCAAAATCCCCACCAGTGCAAACATAAGCGCCAAACCCTTAGCATCTTGCTCTAACACAATCAAAAAAAAGGGCTGAAAAGCAAAGGTGAAAATGGTAAAAGTAACACCGCTAAGGAAGGTCAAAATAAACAGATTACCTAGCTTGGGTCTAGTTGCTGATTTCGCGAGCTTACCAAAAGCAAAATCATCCCAGCTTAATTTAAACTTTCCTGGTCTAGAAGTTGTCGTTTCTGGCAAGAAAAACAGCGTTAATAAAGCAGCCAAAGCAGCGATCGCTGCACTAACCAGAAAGCTCATACCCAAAGCAGAAACTCCAGGTAAGGTAGGTAACTGTTGAGCAAAATAACTCAACACAGGCCCAATCACAAACCCCAAACGAAAAGTTGCTCCAAAAATACCAAAAGCCTTCGGACGCTGCTCTGGGGTGGTAATATCGCTAATTACCGCACTAGCTACCGACGTATTGCCTCCCGTCAAACCATCTAGCATTCGGGCAAAATAAAGCAGCCAAGCCACCGCAGCAACCGCAGCTAAGAGATTTGCCACCATCGTTCCCACCAGGCTAAAGACAAGGATATACTTACGACCCAGACGATCTGACAATCGACCTAATACAGGCGTACCGAAAAACTGCGAGAGAGCAAAAGCGGTAGTAAGAAAACTTGCTTGGAGATCGCTTAAGCCAAACTGTTTGGCATAGGGATAGAGCAGCGGGATAATGATTGTAAAGCTGATCGCATTGATGAGAGCTATTAAAGCAATTAACCAGAATCTTGGTGGCAGATCGAATTGGGCGCGCCAGTTGGGACTTTTCATTAGTGGGATTCATAAACTGAGTCTAGAATATAGCGCTAAACTGCACTATTTAGCTCTTAGCTGTTAGCTCTTAGCTGTTAGCTCAAAAATCAATATATTTGCCAAGATTCAAACTCTGGATAGATGTTTGGCAATTATTAATTTTCTTATACTTGCAAATACTCCCCAAAAATCCGCTTATCTTGGGATATTTTAAGATTAATATGGCTAACTTAATAGAATTTCAATTATTTGCTCCATATAATAAAGAAGCTGCTGTAATCGGTTGTTTTTCAGATTGGCAAGCGATCGCCATGGAAAAAGGAGATGATGGTTATTTTAGAACTAAAGTTGAATTAAAAGATGGCGAATATGAATATAAATTTAAAGTTAGATCTTTAAGTTGGTTTTTGGAATCAGACGAATGGGTAGATATAGTCGATCCCTATGCAGCGAACATTGTTCCAGAAACTCAAAATGGCAGCATAACGATAGCTTTTATGATAACGTGGTGGCTTATATTTGCGGCGATCGCTACGATCCAGAAGAATTTAAAAACATGTTGGACTCTAAACGCACTGGCTTTATGGGTGCAACCAATGTGGTTAACTATTTGAGTAATCACGACCATCAGCGCGTGATGGTGGAGTTGGGAAATCGCGGGATTGTTGGAGAAGCAGCTTTTAAACGAGTAAAGCTAGGAGCAATTTTCCTGCTGATGGTACTTGGCATGAATGGACTGGTAACTACGATCTTGAAGCGATCGATCGCCAAATTGCGATCAATCTGCCTGAATATGAAGCGCAGGTATTTGTTTATCAATCTTAGTAAATTACTCGTAGTCAGGAGAGATAATTGCTTATTGCTCATTGTTTTAACTGCCAACACCAAAGCAAATAATGGTGCTATATACTATAATTGAATTATAGTAATTTTTACTATAATTATTGATTAAATTAAATTTTAAAATTTATATAGGATCTAAAAATCATGTTTACCGCAGCTAAACCAAAGCTTAATCCCTACGAAATTCCTAGCGATTTGTTCGGTGCAATTAAAGAACTAAAAAAAGAGCTTAATGCCGTAATTTTGGCTCACTATTATCAAGAAGCTGATATTCAGGATATTGCCGATTATTTAGGTGACTCTTTAGGCTTATCACAGCAGGCTGCTAATACTGATGCGGAAGTGATTGTTTTTGCTGGAGTACATTTTATGGCAGAGACGGCGAAGATTTTGAACCCCGACAAACTTGTGTTGCTGCCAGATTTAGAGGCGGGTTGCTCCCTGGCGGATAGCTGTTCAGCTGATGATTTTAGAGCTTTCAAAGCCCAACACCCCGACCATATTGTTATCTCCTATATCAACTGTACTGCGGAAATCAAGGCTCTGAGTGACATTATTTGTACTAGCTCAAATGCCGTTAAGCTCGTCCAGCAGATTCCTCAAGACCAACCAATTATCTTCGCTCCAGATCGTAATTTGGGTCGTTATGTGAGCGAGCAGACAGGCAGAGATTTGGTATTGTGGGACGGTAGCTGCATCGTTCACGAAACCTTCTCCGAAAAAAGAATTATTGAATTAAAAGTCGAACATCCATCCGCCGAAATTATTGCTCACCCTGAATGCGAACCCCCCTTATTACGCCACGCAGATTTTATCGGTTCAACTACCGCCTTATTAAACTACGCTCAACAAAGTTCCAGTGACAAATTTATCGTGGCTACTGAACCAGGTATTATTCATCAAATGGAAAAAGCTGCTCCTGAGCGACAATTTATTCCAGCACCAGGAATGAATAACTGCGCCTGTAACGAATGCCCTTATATGCGATTGAACACCCTAGAAAAGCTTTATCTGGCGATGAAAAATAAAACTCCAGAGATCACTTTACCTGAAGAGATTCGTGTTCGTGCATTAAAACCAATTCAAAGAATGTTAGAAATGTCTTGACATGATTTTGTTAAAATCTCTTCGTGAACAAAGTCCATGATTTTTGAGAATGGCTGTAATTATGTCTCGACTTCCAAATATTTTGGCGTTAGATTTCGATGGTGTGGTTTGTGATGGTTTGCTAGAGTATTTTGCCACTACTAAACAAGCTTATCAGCAAATATGGTCGGCAAAAGTTGACGACAGTTTTGCCCCCAGCTTTTATCATTTGCGTCCCGTGATCGAGACAGGATGGGAGATGCCGATTTTGCTTAGAGCATTGGTATCAGGAATATCTGAAGCAGAAATTTTAACCAATTTTCAGGCGATCGCTATTCAGATTATCGAGGCGGAAGGACTATCAAAACAAGTGGTAGTACAGAAACTAGATGGGGTTAGAGATGACTGGATTAAGCATGATTTTGCTGATTGGTTGAGTCTACATCGATTTTATCCTGGGATGATCGAGCAATTAGGTCAGATTATTAATTCAGTAGTCAAACTCTATATTGTCACCACCAAAGAAGGGCGTTTTGTTAAGCAGCTACTCCAGCAGCAGGGTATAGATTTACCCGCAGCACAAATCATTGGGAAGGAAAGTAAACGACCCAAGTATGAAACCCTGAGAATTATACGGGATAGACATCAACAGCCAGGAGAAAATATTCAGATTACCTTTGTCGAAGATCGTCTTCCCGCTTTACAGCAGGTGGCACAACAAGACGATCTCAAGTTTGTCAAGTTGTTTTTAGCAGACTGGGGCTATAACTTAGAAGGCGATCGCGCGATCGCAGCTCAAGCTCGACGGATTAAACTGTTATCTTTAGAGCGTTTTTGCCAGGGTTTAGCTAGTTGGTAGTAATATTTAAGCTCATCTGGCTATTGTCTCTAAAATGCAGTTCAGAACTTTTTAAAAAGATTAGTTTCTTTTGTTGTTAACTACCTATGTTGAGCAGTATGTTGCTAATATGGGCTGGTCTCAATTTGGCAGTTTGATGGGTCGAGAATTTCAAGAGTCTCTTTATAAATTAGAAACATAAAAAACTAGTTGCTGATTGAAGTTTCCTAGCGATCGCAATTAGAGAACTTCTTGCTGGAACTCACGTTGCCTGAATAGACTTCTAGCTGATAGATAATAGCTATCAGCTAAAAATTAGTTAATCAAATGAGTTTTGAATATTTAATTTGATAGGGAATTTCCTCCACTGGTAAGCACTCGCTATCAAGATTGTCATAGGTAAGCTGAAGTCTTTTTTCTCCTGCGTATTTAACCAACTTTCCGCTATATAGCTCGGCTTTGCTCCCCAGACTTTGAATACGCACCTTGCCATTAAATACAGTTGCTCTGGCTAAATAAATAACTAAATCATCTCTGGAGGGACGATTAACCGTAGTACTGGCAGTCAAATGGGCTAGTCCTCGTTCGTCTATCTCTTGAGTCATAGCCATTGCCGTATTGCGAATACCTTTAATAGCCACGATTGCCGCAGCGACTGCCATAGTAATATCTGTACCGTTATCGGTAACAATTTTTCGCGTCGAAAGATATTGAAAGTTTTTCTCCCCCAAATCATCACGAATGCGTCGATGGATCATATTATGAGGGCGATAATCAGAGAGAGCGCCCACGATCGCGCCACAGGCATGACGAGGTTCACGCCAAGGAGATTCACGAGTTTTGCCATAAATGCGCTGATCTCCCTCTTCTAAACGTCCTACATGAGTCTTTAAATCTGTTGCCACTAAAACCATGGATTGAGAATTGCCTTGATACAGTCGGCGACGTAGAGGTTCATCCATTTGATGGGCTACAGTAACATGAGCTAAAGTTGCCCCGTTATCAGTCCCGCCTCCTGCGGGGAAAAAGGCCTCTAGCTTGAGTTCGCCAATTTCTGATAGGGTAGCAAAGCGCGATGCCACTACATCTCGATAACGCTTGGTAACTTCACCCTGGTGAATGCGATCGCCACAGTTGGTATAGGCTAAAGTGGTAACTACGCTGGGCAAGCTCAAGTCTGCGCCACAGATCCGCATATCAGTATCACTAGAGGCAGCAAACTGTAGTTCGTCTCTAAGCAACTGTAAGCCGTTGACTAAAGCATAGCGATCGCTGACAATTTCGTTCAGATAATTATGATAGGCATTTCTTTCCATCCCAAAACTGGCGGGAAGTTGCCAAAACTGATCGATTCTTTTTGGGCAGACTCAGCATCAAAAGTAAGAGACATATAGCAGTGAGCAGTGAGCAATTATTAGAATAGACGATCTGGCTTTTAAGGTCACTAACTTTAGATGATTTTTCGCGATTAAGAAATTAATCATCTTTCATCAATCTGTTAAATAATTGCTAGGTGAACAATGCCATCGCCTTGATTAACTAGTGGGTTCTGAATATGACTAATCACGATACCTTCGATGGTGGCGCGGATGGGAACTCTTCTTTCACCAAAGGCATTAGTGATGTAGCCTAACTCTTGCTTTTTAGTGACTCGATCTCCCAAATTGACCAAAAGATGAAAAAGGCCACCACAGGACGCTCTAATCCATTTGCTTTTTTTTGCCTGAAGAGACGCGCCGATAGAGGGAACAAGTTCGTCTTCATACATTTCTAAATGCTTCAATACGCCAAAAATACCTGAAATACCAACTTTGATCGCTAGAGAATTAAGACGCAAGGCTTCTCCCGCTTCATAAAGCAGTACAGGAATGCCCTTTTTAGTCGCTGCGTGACGTAAAGATCCGTCTCTGGTACTGGAATGCATCATTAATGGTGCGCCAAAGGCTTGAGCGCAATGATAAGTAGTTTTGTCTTCTAAGTTGGCTCGAATTTGAGGTAAATTAATGCGATGTACCGCAGCAGTATGAAGATCGATGCCATAATCGCTTTTTTCAACAATTTCTCGCATAAATAAATTAGCCAGTCGAGAAGCAAGAGAACCATTTTCTGAACCTGGAAAGGAGCGATTTAAATCTCGGCGATCGGGTAAATAGCGCGATTGTTCGATAAAGCCAAAGACATTGACAATAGAAACAGCAATAATTGTTCCCCTTAGCTTTCGGGGATCGATCCTACCCAACACTTTAGCAATAATTTCCACTCCGTTTAGTTCATCACCATGAATCGCCCCACTAAGCCAGAGTGTCTGTCCTGGCTCAATTCCATTAACTACAGTAACAGGCAGAGAAACTAAGGTTTTAGTAGCTAAACGGCTTACAGGTAGCTCAAAACGGCGTAATTGTCCTGGTGCTATGGTTTCTTTGGCGATTTCAATAATATTATCTGACACAAAATTTACAGTTGAGATCTAAAACTCCTAGTATCTAATGCGATCGCGAAATGTGCCAGAAGAATGATCTGGTTCTTCCGTTTGTTCGGCATTTTTGCTGATAAATTCAATAATTTTACCTGCCACATCAATTCCTGTCGCGCTTTCAATTCCTTCTAACCCAGGGGAAGAATTTACCTCCATGACTACAGGGCCATGATTAGAACGCAATAAGTCCACTCCAGCAATTTTTAAGCCCATTGCTTTAGCAGCCCTAATTGCTGTATCTATTTCTTCAGCAGACAAGATAGCTTCTTCAGCATTTCCCCCACGATGAAGATTAGAACGAAATTCTCCTTCTGCACCCTGCCGTTTCATCCCAGCGATCACCTGACCTCCCACTACAAAACAGCGTAAATCTGCTCCTCCAGCTTCTTTAATAAACTCTTGAACTAAAATATTGGCATCCAAACCGCGAAAGGCTTCAATTACTGATTTCGCTGCCTGATAAGTTTCTGCTAGCACTACGCCAATACCTTGAGTTCCTTCTAAAAGTTTAATCACCAACGGCGCACCACCAACGGTTTCAATTAACCCATCAATATCTTGAGTAGCATGAGCAAATCCTGTAATCGGCAAACCAACCCCTTCTCTCGCCAAAATCTGCATCGAGCGTAGTTTGTCTCTACTACGAGAAATTGCCTGGGATTGATTAGGACTAAAGACATCCATTACTTCAAACTGCCTGACTACCGCAGTGCCATAAAAAGTTTTCGATGCGCCAATGCGGGGAATAATAGCATCAAAATTTTCTAGTGGCTGACCTTTATAGACAATAGTGGGCTTTTTAGAAGTAATATTCATATAGCAGCGCAGGTAATCAACCACCCTCATATCATGCCCCTGTTCTTGCCCTGCTTCTTTTAAGCGCTTAGTAGAGTAAAGATGAGGGTTCTGCGAAAGAATTGCTATTTTCATGTTGCGAATTTCTTAAATTTGATCGGGGCTATTTATATTTTTATGGTTTACGACGACTTTGAAGAAAAGAACCGCCAGGATCGACTAAAAACTTATTGCGTACGGCTTGTCTGCCCAGCAGCATCCGAAAGCCCATCACATCCCTGTTGGTTAAAGATAGTTCGATCACCCAGAGATCTTGACCTACTTCAATCTGAGTTTTGATCACTGGTCTGAATTGAGCTGTTCCTCCAGAGTTGCGTATTTTGCGATATTCCAGTAATTCCGCTTCGGTGGTAATTATGGTTTGATCGTCACGCTGTAGGGGATGAATCTCAAAGCGAATGATTTTTTTGCCCTTTTGCGATCGCTCTTGAATATTAAAGGCATGAATCGCCGAAGATCTTGCTCCTGTATCAATTTTTGCCTTAATTCTGCCAATTTTTAGCTGCGGTAAAGCGACAAATTCTCGCCAGCCAATAATTTGACTAGCTGAAATCAATTCACTAGTATCTTTGCGGTTGTAATGATCAGACACAAAAATATAATTTTATTTTAGGTTGGTTGCAATTGTTCTACTCAATCAATTCAGTGATTTTCAGCAATTCGGCTGAAGCTATTTATGGTAATTATCTGTATATTGTAAGTATCTAATATGATTGCTTTTATCTATTGTTTTAAGCGATGATAACACTAAGCACCATATCTGATAAGAAAAAGGCATCAGCGATTACTGATACCTCTAGAGTCCCACGAACTGTAATGTACCAAAATTTGGTACTTATACAGGATAGTCTGAATTGTCTCCTGTAATGTGTAAAATCGTACCATTTTTCGATAATTTTGTTTAATGTAGATTTTCTAGGGCAGTATTGGGTTAATTTATATTAGTCCAAGCTGCCTCGGCTGCTCTCTTTTCTGCCTCCTGTTTACGACGATCTTTGCCAATACCATATATTTTGCCTTGAATTGATACCTGAGCCGTAAATTCTTTGGCGTGGTCGGGTCCAGATTCGGCAATAATTTGATATGTAGGTTTGGTTTGATAATTAGCCAACGCCCACTGCTGTAGGCGATTTTTGCTATCAATAAAGGTTGCTTGAGGTTTTACTAGTGCTGCTGCTAAACGAGAATCACTAAAGTCACTAAAATCATTGACTAATTGTCTCGCTAGGGGTTGAAATATTTGCCGAATATATGCGCCAACAGCCTCTATTCCTGTATCTAAAAAATATGCGCCGATGGTGGCTTCAAAAGTGTCATTAAGCAGAGAAGGATTAGTTCTGCCACCATCTTTATCTGTACCTTTGCCCAAGCGCATCAGTTTTCCTAAACCAAATTCCGCTCCTAGCTGTCCCAGCTGCTTTTCGTCAACTAATCGCGATCGCATATGAGTTAGTTGGGCTTCATTAATTGTCGGATACATACTGTATAACATCTCGGCAATCACAAATCCTAATACCGCGTCACCCAAAAATTCTAGCCGTTCATTATCACCTGAAACTCCAAGATTTTCGTTAGCATAGGAACTATGAGTTAAGGCTAGTTCAAACAATTCAGAGTTATTGAATTTAGGTAATTCATGCTGCATTTTGCTCAATAATCCCAGTCTGATTAGATCGATAATTCTAATTTAAAAGCGATCGTCATCAATTACGCAATACTTATTGTTTAACAATTCAGTCCGTTTAAACGGACTTTGGTTATCAGACAGATAATTTATTATCTGGCTACTGAGAATGAAATAGCCCTGGGCGAATGGTCATTCGCCCTTACAGAATCATGTGGTTTTTATTTAGAATGGCTATACCAAAAATATTGACTATATAAGTACGTAAGCGGTAGGATAATAACTAGACTTGTTGCGTAATAAAATATACTAAATTATGGATGCAATTACTTATACTCAAGCCAGGAAAAACTTTTCATCGGTCATGAATCAAGTATGTGATGACCATGCGCCAGTAATTATTACTCGACAATCAGAACGTCCTGTCGTAATGATGTCTTTAGAAGACTACAGTGCAATTGAAGAAACTATGTACCTGCTTAAAAGTCCTGCTAACGCTCAACGCCTTTATCAAGCGTTGGAAAAGCTAAAAGGAAAGGATTATCAAAAACAGGAACTGATCGAAGAGTAATGTCTCAGATGGATATCATGTTTTTGGATGACGCTTGGCAGGATTATCTATATTGGCAGAAGATCGACAAGCAAGCACTTAAGCGAATTAACCAATTAATTAAAGATATCCAGAGAAATCCTTTTGAGGGTTTAGGAAAACCTGAACCTTTGAAGTTTGATATGTCTGGTTTATGGTCACGGAGAATTAATCAAGAGCATCGGCTTATCTATCAGATTAAGGACGATTGCATTGTTATTGTTCAATGCCGTTATCATTACTGAGCAAAAAAAGATGCCCTTGGTAGGACATCAAATCTTCATTAACCAATTAACAATTGCCTGAAGTAAGTAGAATGATCGTTGCTCTTAACGAGAAGAATCCAAATTAATCTCAACGGGTTCAATATCCCAGATTTGTTCACAGTATTCTTTAATAGTGCGATCGCTGGAGAATTTACCCATCCGCGCCGAATTTAAGATTGACATTCTAGTCCATTTTTGTTGATCTTTGTAGGTTTCAGAAACACGCTCTTGACAGTCTATATAATCTTGATAATCGGCTAAGAGCATATAGGGATCGTCATAGAGTAAAGAATCGATGATCGGCTTAAATAATTTGGTGTCGCCGTGGCTAAAATCACCGTTATTAACCCGATCAATTACTTCTTTGAGTTCTGCGTTAGCGTTATAAAAAGCCATGGGATCGTAGCCATCTGCTTTCATTTGATATACTTCTTCGGCAGTTAGACCAAATAAGAAAAAGTTTTCTGCACCCGCCTCTTCACGGATTTCAATATTAGCGCCGTCTAAAGTGCCAATAGTCAAAGCGCCATTCATGGCAAACTTCATGTTACCAGTCCCAGAAGCTTCTTTTCCTGCTGTGGAAATCTGCTCTGATAGATCGGCAGCAGGATAGATTTTTTGTCCTAGAGAGACGTTAAAGTTGGGTAAGAACACCACTTTTAGACGACCTTTAACATCAGGATCTTTATTGACAACTTCTCCCACCGCGTTAGCAAATTTGATAATCAGCTTGGCCATAAAGTAGCCAGGAGCAGCTTTCCCACCAAAGATAAAGGTACGGGGGACAATATCAATATTTGGGTTGTGCTTAATGCGATTATAGAGGGTGATAATATGCAACACCATTAAGTGCTGACGCTTATACTCGTGAATTCTTTTAACCAAAACATCAAAGATAGAATCAACGTTAACATCAACGTTTTTCAGTTTTTTGATTTGAGCTGCTAGAGTAGCTTTGTTCTGACGCTTAATATCTCGCCACTGTTCACAAAATTGGGGATCATCAATATACTTCTCTAGCACCCTCATCTGATCGAGATTTTTAAGCCAACTATCGCTGTTGGTTTGTTCCGTTACCAGCTTGGCTAATCTGGGATTGCTCAACAAGATCCAACGACGAGGAGTAACCCCGTTGGTTTTATTGAAAAACTTTTCTGGCCATAATTTAGCAAAGCCTTGCAAGGTATACTTTTGTAGCAATTCAGTATGTAAAGCGGCTACACCGTTAATTGCGTGGCTACCAACACAGGCAAGGTTTGCCATCCGAACTTTCTTTTCGGAACCTTCTTCAATAATCGAAAGCTCTGATGCTAGTTCTTCATCATTAGGAAACCAAGTGCGAATATCTTCGAGAAAACGGTGATTGATTTCATAAATGATTTCAATATGTCTGGGCAACATACGACTAAAGAGACTAACTGACCATCTTTCTAAAGCCTCTGGCAGTAATGTGTGGTTGGTATATGCTAGGGTTTGCTGAGTAATATCCCAAGCCAGATCCCAATCAAGGTCGTGTTCATCGATTAACAGACGCATTAATTCGGCAACTGCTACTGCGGGGTGAGTATCGTTAAGCTGAATTGCCGCTCTGGCGTGAAAGTTAGTCAGATCGGGATGAATATGGAGGTGAATCTTAATTAAATCTTGAAGGGAAGCAGAAACAAAGAAATACTGTTGCGCTAGGCGCAATTCTTTACCTTGGGGTGTATTGTCGTTGGGATAGAGTACTTTAGAAATAGTTTCCGAACTCATCTTTTCGGCAACAGCACGGTCATAATTACCCGCGTTAAAAGCTTCAAAGTTGAACTGTTCACTGGCTTCGGCTTTCCAGAGACGTAAAGAGTTAACGGTGTTGGTGCGATATCCTGGGACAGGAGTATCATAGGGGACGGCTTTTACTTTGCGATCGCAAATCCAGGAAGTGCGACTGTGTCCTTTGGCATCACGATAGGTTTCTGTATGTCCTCCCAGCTTGACTTCTACAGAATCTTCAGGACGAGCAATCTCCCAAGGATTTTTAAACATCAGCCAGTTATCAGGAATTTCTGCCTGCCAACCATCTCTCAAGGCTTGGTGAAAGATGCCGAACTCATAGCGGATTCCGTAGCCAATGGCAGGCATTTCTAAGTTAGCTAAAGAATCTAGAAAACAGGCTGCAAGTCTCCCTAGACCACCATTACCTAAGCCAGGATCTGGTTCTTCTTCGACTAAATCTTCAATATTGAGGTTAAATTCACTAACCACCTCGCGCATCTTTTCGTAGATCCCCAGAGAAATTAGATTATTCTCTAAATGGCGACCCATTAAAAACTCGGCAGAGAGATAAGAAACTACTTTAACGTCTTCTTCGTAGTAGGTACGACCTGTCTTAATAAAGCGACGTAACAGGCGATCGCGTACAGTGAAGGCTAGTGCTTGATAGTAGTCATGCAGAGTAGCATTGGATTCGTCCTTACCCTGAAGATAGAACAGATTATCCGCAAAGGCGCGTTTGAGAGTCTCTACGCTCATTCCTGTGCGGTCATCCTCTACCTGAATCGTACGATTAGCCAAATTACTAGCAGTAATTGTTTGACCAAGCTGTTGAGAAGTTTTTGAGTCCATATTTCCCTGAAAGATGATGTTGATATAAAGGATTGCTTAAGGCATAAACAGACAATCTGCTACTTAAAAATGCCATTATAGCGATCGCTGCCTAAATGAATTTGTATAGCTCGCTTCTATATTGCCACGCCAAATTTGATTTAACTGTCTATAGATTACTATTAGATTTAAGCTTAAAGGCTGGACAAGAGCCAACCCTTAATCTTTGGTTTAGAAACTAAGTAGTTAACTTTAGCCTTTTGGCCCTAAACCGATTTTGCCTGCATACACAGCGCGATCGCCTAGTTCTTCTTCAATGCGCAACAGACGATTATACTTGGCAACCCTTTCACTACGGCACAAAGAGCCTGTTTTAATTTGTCCTGCACGGGTAGCTACAGCTAGATCGGCAATGGTTGTATCTTCCGTTTCTCCCGAACGATGACTAATCACAGAACGATAACCGCTGCGAGTTGCCAGGTCAATAGTTTCCAGGGTTTCTGTCAAAGTGCCGATTTGATTTAACTTAATCAAAATAGCATTACCTACTTGGAGATCGATGCCTTTTTGTAGTCTGGTCTTGTTGGTGACAAACAAATCATCTCCCACTAGCTGAATTTTCGACCCCAACTTATCAGTGAGGGTTTTCCAGCTATCCCAATCATCCTCGTGTAGAGCGTCTTCAATGGAGATTATGGGGTATTTCTCGACCAATTCTGCCATGTAGTCAATAAATTCTTCTGGAGAATGAGCTTCACCATCATAGGTATACTTGCCATCGGCATAAAATTCACTAGCAGCCACGTCCATCGCCAAGGCGATTTCTGACCCAGGCTGATAACCCGATTTTTCAATAGCTGTAATCAATAGGTCTAAAGCTTCTTGATTTGAGCCTAGATTGGGCGCATAGCCCCCTTCATCTCCTACTCCAGACAACAAACCCTTTTCCCCCAAAACTTGACTGAGGGTGGCAAATACTTCTGCTCCCCAGCGCAATGCTTCGCGAAAAGAATCTGCCCCCACGGGCATAATCATAAATTCTTGAAAATCAACATTATTATCGGCATGAGAACCACCGTTGATCACGTTCATCATCGGCACTGGCAGCACGTTAGATAAAGGCCCGCCCAAATAACGATAAAGAGGTAGTTCCACTTCTGCTGCTGCCGCTTTTGCTGTCGCCAAAGACACAGCCAAAATTGCATTTGCCCCCAAGTTCTTTTTATTGGGAGAACCATCGCGATCGATCATAATCTGATCTACTGTTGCTTGTTCTAAAGCATCCACATCGATCAACTCAGGGGTGATTTTCTCTTTGACGTTGCGGACGGCGATTAAAACTCCTTTACCGCCGTAACGGTTTTTGTCCCCATCGCGCAATTCATGGGCTTCAAAACTTCCTGTAGAAGCACCACTAGGTACTTGAGCCAAACCGACTGTTCCAGTCTCCAAACGCACTTCTGCTTCGATGGTAGGACGACCACGGGAATCTAAAATCTCTCTGGCGACGATCGCTTCAATTACGGCTTCTGATTGGTTAAGCATCTATTCTCCTGATTAAAGTTTGAGACATCTCGACAAAGATGCAGGCGAAAATTAATATATCTTTTTTTGCGACTGTAACGTTAATTTAAAACGGAGCATCCCAAAGTTTGTCGGGACGAACAACCGCTCGCCCTGACTGAAAGTTTAGCTATTCTCTCCTTTCTAAATAATATTTAGGCAGAAATTAGGCAGAAATCAACATCTCTGTTTCTTTGGCAGCCATGCTTAAAATCAAGTCGATTGCTCGATTGGAATAGCCCCATTCATTGTCATACCATGCCACAACTTTAAAGAAGTTACTGTTTAATTCCATACCAGCAGTCGCATCAAAAATACTAGAGTGAGGATCGCCAGTAAAATCAGTAGAAACTACGGGATCGCTGGTATAGCCTAAAACTCCTTGCATTTCACCCTGGGAAGCGATCGCCATGGCTTGACAGATTGCGTCATAGCTCGTCGCCTGTTCAGTATGAAAAGTCAGATCTACTACCGAAACATCAGGGGTTGGGACTCGCATTGCCATTCCTGTTAGCTTACCTGCCAACTGTGGTAATACTAGCGCCACTGCTTTTGCTGCCCCTGTGGAGGCGGGAATAATATTTTGACCTGCACCGCGTCCTGAGCGCAGATCTTTCTTATTAAAGCCATCTACCGTTGCCTGAGTCGCTGTCATGGCGTGAATAGTAGTCATCAAACCTTCTTTTAAACCAAAGTTGTCATCAATCACCTTGGCAATGGGAGCAAGACAGTTAGTGGTGCAGCTTGCATTAGAAACGATCGCATCAACTCGGGGATCGAATTGGTCATGATTAACTCCCATCACGAGAGTTTTAACCCGATCGGGATCTTTAGTAGGGGCGGAGATCACCACTCTTTTTGCTCCAGCAGTCAAATGTTTTGATGCTCCTTCATGAGTAGTAAATAGTCCTGTCGCTTCAACGACATAATCTACCTCGTATTCTCTCCAGGGCAATTCTTCAGGATTTCTCACCGAAATACAGGGAATATATCTACCGTTAACTACGATGCCATTATCCTGCGCTTCTGCGCTGCCCTTAAAACGACCATGAGTAGAGTCATATTTTAAAAGATAGGCGATCGCTTCTGCGGGAACTAAATCATTAATGCAAACAAACTCAATCTGGGGATTATCTATTCCAGCCCGAAATACCAAACGACCAATGCGTCCAAAGCCGTTAATTGCTACTTTGACGGTTGCCATGATTACTCCTTGAAATTAATTATGTATGTATAAGGTAGTATGTGAGATTAAAAAATGCTTGTTTGCCCCAGTAATCTTGCTTGCGGTTTTTGGGGCTTAATCACCATTAAATCCACAAAAGCAATTTTTTTAAATAGTGAAGTGCTTAAGAAAAAATAAATTTTAGTCAACAATTTCATGATCATCAAATGATCGACTTGCGATCGCCTCTTAAATTCTGAATATGTCAGAACTCTCTTACAAAATTTGACTTTAGAAATCGCTCAACAATCAGCCACTTTTCATCTTGAGCAGTCCGAATGTGATTTTGAGCAAGATGGTAAATTGTTTTTAATCACCACAATTGTTTTAAATAAAGAACAACAGATTAAGACAGTCAGAATGAAAATCGCCTTGCAGTTTTACCAAGCTGGTTTAGGGATTAAATTTATTGGGAGTCGCTATCTTGGGGATCAAACTTTTGATTTAGACGAAATAATCGCCATTATGAATAAAGTTCGTGATTTGCTTTACCTGCGCCACTTTGCCAATGACGATTTAGCCTTCAATATTACAAATATTCAAATTGAAAACCAACAGCTTACGATTAAGGGGAATACTCAAATTAAAAGATTACCTGATTCCATTTCTGAATCAATAAAATCTGTTAGTGCCAAAATAAATGATGATTAATGATGATTGCTCACTGTTCATTGCCAACCTAAAATCTTAAAATAGAGTAAGAAACTACTAAGAAAATATGTTAGGAGTGTTAGGAATTGATAGATCGAGAACAGCAAGCCCCTCAGCTACCTAAACTACCAACTTCCGCAATTGAGACAGAAGAGGGTTTACAGGCAAATACCCAAAGCTGGTTTGAATATCCAGTAAAAGCTCAACCCCATCACACTGACTATGCAGGTATAGTTTGGCATGGTACATATTTAACCTGGATGGAAGAAGCAAGGGTAGAATACTTAAGATCGATCGGGATTGAGTTTGCCGACTTAGTGGCAATGGGTTGCGATCTACCAGTGGTAGAACTTTCCCTGCGCTATCATCTGCCAATTCGTTTGGGAGTATCTGCCATAGTCAAGGTTCGCTTAGTAGAAAGCATCGGAGTCCGCATCAGTTGGGACTATGAAATACAGTCTTATGATCGACAAGAAATATTCTTAACGGGGAAAGTCATCCTAGTCGGGATAGATCGCGAAAAAGGTAAGATTATGCGTCAGCTACCATCAAAAGTTCAAGAAGCATTAGTGAAACACACTACAGCCTAATTAAGGTCACAGCAATGTTGCCGCCAAAACAAATATCTACATCAGTTCCCAGAGTGCGATCGCGTTTAGCATATTCTCCTTGATAATAATAAATGTCCCCCTCAACTCGATAATCTACAGGTAAGGGGGCAATACTTGGTTCACATAAAATGATTTTGGGTTCAGGCTGATCTGCTTCCAGGTGGGGTAAATTAACATTCCAAAAGCTACCAGGAGGCAAAGGACGAGATAGCAAATCTTCCAACACTCTACTTGTCCAGCGCGTCGCCACCGACCAATCGATCACCAGAGGATTTTTAATCCAGTGAGAAATAGCGATACCAGGAATACCATGAATTGCAGCTTCTCTCACCGCAGCTACTGTACCCGAAATATAGGCATCTGTACCCAGATTTCCTCCTGCATTAATCCCCGACAAAACCAACTTTGTATTAGTCGCTATCTTGGTAATAGCCACACGAGTACAGTCAACAGGAGTTCCCTCAAGGGAATATTCACTGGGGGATATTTTGTTAAGCTTGATACCTTGGTTAGTTGTGACCTGATGTCCACAGCCAGAAATGGGTTGATGAGGAGCAACAATAGTGGTGCTTTCTGAGATAGCCTGTTGCAAAGCTCGAAGCCCAGGGGCATTAATGCCATCGTCGTTAGTTAAGATAATTGTCATTTAGTTGCTGAGAACTCTGGTAAATAGAAATATATCATTCTGTAGAAATTTGAATTTAAATGCCAATTCTTGCTTTAGTTTAGCGAATAGAGCCTTGGTTATCGTCCCCAGTTTCCTCGCTCACAATGGCGTAAATTGAGCAAAACACCCGCAAATTTTGCCTATTTTTCAGATTTATACATCCTGACTAAATTAATTCCAGTAGAGTTTCTAGTAGAGAAGTTAATTTTTAAACTTGATTACTATCAAATTATTGACCTAAATAAGCTTCTAATACCAAATCATTGCTTTGAATCTCCGCTGGTGTGCCTGATGCCAGGTTAGTTCCTTCGGCCAAGACCCAAACGCGATCGCACAAACTCATAATCACATCCATATTGTGTTCAATAATTAAAAAGGAAATCCCCTGCTGATTCCAGTTAACAATATGTTCGCAAATCTGATTAATCAAGGTGGGGTTGACTCCTGCTGCTGGTTCATCCAGCAAGATTAGCTTGGGATTAGCCATCAAAGTTCGACCCATTTCCAAAAGCTTTCTTTGTCCTCCAGATAATGCTCCTGCATAATCGTGAGCCTTAGCAGCCAAGCCGACAGATTCTAAAATATCCATTGCTCTGGCTTTATTAGCTCGTTCCTCGACTCTTAATTTTTTTTGTTGCAACCAAACCTGAACAAAATTTTCCCCCGTCTGATTTGGCGTAGCTAAGAGCATATTTTCTAACACTGACAAACGAGACAAGACTCTGGCTACTTGAAAAGTACGGATAAATCCTCGTTTGGCAATCTGATGAGATGGTAGATGATGAATTGGCTCATGATCGAACAAAATCTCACCATGATCTGCCTTAATAAAGTTAGCCAGCAAATTAAACAAAGTTGTTTTTCCCGCTCCATTAGGACCAATTAACCCTGTAATGCTGCCTTTTTCAACCTGTAAGCAAGCGTTATCAACTGCCTTAATCCCACCAAAACTTTTTGATAAATTTGTTGCTTGGAGCAATAACTCCGTTGATGAATCTAACTGCACTTAACTTCCTCAACAATATTCGGTGCGTGACAATTTTAGCTAAAAGAATCTCAAAAGTTTTCATTCCTTAGCTTTAAATCTTGATTTAGCAGAATGACAACTCAGTAAGTGTCCAGTATTTAAAACACATCCGATTAAAGAAAAATTAAGGTAGTAAATACAATGGAGAGAACGGAGCAAATTGCAATTCATTAATGACTCAGTTAAAATCGCCGCAAAATTTAGCTACTTTGGACTCAAACAGAACAGATGAATTAAATTCGCGTGTATCTCCTTGGTTAGCTAAATTACTCTATCCCCTTGGATGTTATCTAGTCATACCAGGCTTTTTTGGCAAAATTGAAATTTTCGGACAAGAAAATATTCCTCGACACGACCCCGTAATCGTTGCCCCAACACATCGTTCTCGCTGGGACGCTTTTATTGTACCCTATGCCATTGGTCGATTAGTCAGTGGTCGAGATTTACGGTTTATGGTTTCGGCTAATGAAGTAAAAGGTATTCAAGGTTGGGTAATCCGCCATATGGGCGGTTTTCCTGTGGATACTGAACGACCTCAGTTAAATAGTGTGCGTCATAGTATTGAACTATTAAAGTCGAACCAGGAAATGCTGGTTATCTTTCCTGAAGGAGGTATTTTTAATGACTATCAAATTCATCCCCTTAAAAGAGGTGTAGCGGCGATCGCTCTTCAGGCAGAAACAGATAAATCAGAAATAGGGGTTAAAATATTACCTATGGGTATACGCTATAGTCAGCCCTACCCTACCTGGGGAGCAAATGTAAGAGTAGATATTGGTGTACCAATCACAGTCAAAGAATATCATGGCAAATCATTACGCCAAAGCTCTCAAAAGCTAACCACAGCTTTGCAAGAGAGTTTAGAACAACTGTATAAAACTTAAAACTATCTAGTTATTATAAGATCTTGACATTAAAAAACTAACATAAATAAAATTTCTAATTTACTATAGAGAAATCTTAAATGCTAAGTAAGATGCTCAATAGTTTAAAACATCCATGTCACATCCTGAGCCTAGAATTCAATGCTCCAACTCTCAATGTCTAGCCTCTAATGATTTAGAAGCTATTCTTTGTGATCGATGTAATACCCCCATAATTAGACGCTACTTATGGAGTAGCCAAGCGATCGCGATCGAGCAAAAGCAAACCCTGATTCAGGAGCGATATTTAGCTTTAACTGAGCAAATATTTCTGGATACTCAACCTAGTAGCCCACCTTTAACCCCTGAAGAAGTTCCTCCAGAAATAGTAGTTTATCTCCAGCTTTTTTCCTATTATCCTCATATTCCTCAACCTTATGGTTTATTGAGCGATCGACAGATTTGGTTATTTGATTACGGGACTGTTCCTGCCAGCCCTACAGGAGAACTAGCATATCCTCAAGAGTTAATTCCCAAAGCTCAAGATTTATGGTTTGGCGCAACCCCTCTACAACAGTTAAACTGGCTTTGGCAAATTGCCAAACTTTGGCATCCTCTCTCACAAAAGGGTGTAGCAGCTACTTTATTAGAGCCTAACCTAATTAGAGTTAACGGACAGATCCTACAGTTACGGCAGCTACAGACAGATATTGATCGGGCTGCAAGTCTGCAAGATCTAGGCAATCTTTGGTCTCGATGGGCGACTCATGCCCATCCCAATATTAAAGAAGTAGTCTTCAAGCTAGCTAGCAATTTAGAGACAGGAGTTATTGCTCAAGCAAATCAACTAGTAGGATTACTTGATCGAGCAATCTCTCTTTATTGTCAGACTCAACAATATTCTTACCAGACATATGCCCAAAGCGATTCTGGTCCTAGCCGCAGTAACAACGAGGATGCAGCTTATCCCCTCTCCTCCCATCTCCAGGAGATTACGGGGACTAAAAATGGTAAAAATGGCTTGGCGATCGTTTGTGATGGTGTAGGCGGTCATGACGGAGGTGAAATTGCTTCAGAAGAAACAATCGACTATTTGCAAGGTAAAATTTCTGCCCTGAAGCTAGACAAACTCAAACCACACAAAATCTCTAGCAAGTTAGCCCAATATATTAAAGATGCTAATGATTTAATTAATCAGCGCAATGACGTTGAGCATCGTCAGGAAAGACAGCGCATGGGTACAACTTTAGTTATGGCTCTTGCTCACGCGCAAGAAATTTATCTGGGTCATATTGGTGATTCGCGCATTTATTGGATCACTCGTAATAGTTGTCATCAAATGACGGTTGACGACGATCTGGCTTCTAGAGAGGTTCGTTTAGGCTATGCCTTGTATCGAGATTCTTTACAATATCCTTCAGCGGGTGCATTGATTCAGGCTCTGGGCATGAGAGGTTCGGCAGCGCTCCATCCAAATTTGCAACGATATATCATCGATGATGAATGTGTTTTCTTACTTTGCACCGATGGTTTAAGTGATTTTGACCGTATCGAACAGCAATGGAGACAAAGTATTCTGCCGCTTTTAGAAGGAAAGCAAGACCTTACCAGCACAGTCAAAGATTTGATTGCTTTAGCCAATGACAAAAATGGTCATGATAACGTAACAGTGGCGTTAGTTCACTGTCAAATAAATTCTTTGCCTGGTAGCTCACAAGCCGCCGTCTCTTGGTCTGACCTGGAAATTGTTTTGACAGAATCTGCCCATTGGTCTGAAAACGATCAATTTGACTCTGATCCCGCAGCTGTTTCTTCTGGTGAGGCATCCCTACCACCAGCTAAGATCACACAGAAACAGATTTCAGAACCAATTGGCGAACCTTTAACAACTACCAAACAGTCAAAATGGACAAAAGTTCTCATTTTCGCCCTAGTCCTAGCAACAATTGTTGGTCTATTCGCCTATAGACTGCGACAAGATTCTTTAGATCCAGATCCTGACCCTACACCACCGTTACCCAGACCTTCAGAAACGGATACTAAACAATAAAGCGTAAAAAATGTTTTGGTATGATCGCCAGCTAATTGATGCTCCACAATTATATTTGGATCTTAATGATCCTGGCTTGTGTTACGGGGCGACTAGCTTTACCACAATGCGTGTCTATGACAAGTCCCTCAATCATCCTTTAACTGGCTGGCTGGCTCATTGCGATCGCCTAAAAACATCTTTATTAGCATTCGGTTGGCAGCAGCCTGACTGGCAGCAGCTAAGGCAAGGTGCAGAACTATTAGCCGAATCTTTTCCTGTCTTAAGAATGGCAATATTTCCCGATGGTCGAGAGTGGATCACAGGACGCAGCTTGCCTACTAATCTAGAGGAATTTCAAGCTACTGGTATTACCGCCTGGATAGCTCAAGATTCTTTATATCGTCGAGATTTACCTCAATATAAAACAGGTAATTATCTTTCTGCCTATTTAGCGCGGAATCAAGCCATAAGTCTTCAGGCTCAAGAAGCAATTTTGGTCGATACTCAGGGTAATTGGCTAGAAACCAGTACGGGCAATCTTTGGGGGTGGAAAAATGATTGCTGGTATACTCCTGGTTTAGACTCAAAAATTTTAGCAGGAATTGCGCGATCGCGCTGGCTGGATTTCTTTCACAGCCGAAAGATTAAGGTGATTGAAAATATTTGGCATCCTAAATTCATCTCCTCACTAGAAGCGATCGCCTACAGTAATTGTGTTGTAAATTGGCTGCCGATCAAAACAGTTATCAACGGAGCAAAAACAACTAACTATATTCTTAAGCAACCTTGAGTAGTAAGTAAAAAAATATTTATAAACATAAAAACATTAGCTAATTGGCGATCGCACAAACATTCGGATTAGCTTCAGTAGTTAAGTAGCTAATTCGTTAACTATTTGCTCAATTTTGCTTATAGCTATACCAGAACTGCTAGCTTCACTATCAATCAGTAATTTTTCCATCTCAGTAACTTGGTGATTAATCTGATCTAGATTATCCTGTAAAGGCTGTAGCTGATGTTGATAAAAATCTATCTGAGACTGCGTTGCTACTGTCTGAAGATTTAGCTCATGCCATTTGTCCTGTAGTTGAGCAATCTCCTGCTCTAGCTGGCTTGTCTGAGTTCTTTCCTGCTCCAGCTTTGCTATCAATTCCTGAATATTTAGTTTACTCTGGTTTACTTCTGAGTTTAACTGTTGTTGCTGTTGTTGTAGCTCTTGCTGTTGCTGTTCTAAACTTTGTTTAATTGGAGTTAAATCAATATCTTGAATTGCTGACTCAAAATCAAAATCAACAATTCCCTGACGGCGTTTTAAGACTCTAGAATGTTGCAACAAAACTTGATGTCTCTCCTTAAGAGAGCGCCGTTGCCCGACCAAAGTTTGATCTAGCATCTTTTTCGCTTCTTTCTCATCGGCCAATTCTTGCTCCAAAGTTAAGCGCTCAAAATCGTTAACTTGAGACATTTTGGCTTCTAATTCCTCAACCGCCTTACATTGCCAACCCAGTTCTTCTTCCTGATCGTTGACAAATCGAGCTACTTTCTCTAAATCTTTTTTCAGGCTTTCGACGACAGTTTCTAGGTTAGGCAGAGGAATATTTTCCAGTTTTTCGAGATCAATTTTTGCTGTACTTTCAGCATCCGTTGACGAACCCGATAAAATCTCAAACATCTTGTGATGACTTTCTGACTGAAGATTTAAAAACTGTATTAGCTCCTGTTTAACCTCTAAAGATTTTTGTTCGATTTCTAATTGCTGTTCCCCTTTGGCGATCGCTTCTTGCCAAGATTGAAGTTGTGCTTTTTTAGCGCTCAATTCTGTAGTCATGCTATAAAGTTCTTGTCGCTTGATCTCAATCTCAGCTAAGTTGTGGGTTAACTTGTCCCAGTGAGACTGCATTGTCTGTTTTTGAAGTGCCACGGCTGATTCGGCTTGTTTGAGCTGGTTACGAAGAGTACTAACAGCTTCATTTGCACTAGCAATAATTTTCAACTGTTGCTTGAGTTCGTCAGCTTGATGGTGATCCAAGATATTAGCTTGCTTTAGCCGTTCATCCAAGCTATTTTGCTGACCTCGTAATTGCGCCCAAGCACCCTCCAGTTCAGCACTTTTTGCCTCAAAATCTGCTCTAATACTTTCAGTTTCTGCCTGAGCCTGAGCAATTTCTGCTTTTTGTTGTTCAAACTGCTTAAACTCTTCTTCCATCTGCTCAACCTGTTCGAGGCGAGCTTCCATTTCAATTTGTCGCCGACTCAACTCTTCACTTTGAATTGCCAACGACTCTTTCCACTGACTGATTTCTTGCTCTTGTTCTTGATTTTTTTCGACTAAACGAGAGAAATTTTTTAAAATGGCAATGATTTTTGGCGAAGCCAACTCTATTTTGCCTTGTACTTGTCGATTAGTGCCTAAATTGACCACAATCAAAGCGCCATCACCAAAATCATTCGCTTCTTCGGCAGCAATTAATTCATTGCCAACGACACCCCAACTTTGATCATTGCGTTGACAGGCTATGAGCTTAAGCCTTGTTTCTACGCCACTCATAAACCCTTTACTTTGTTTTTGTATTTCTGCCAGATATAGCACTGTGCGCCTTCCTCTTGATTTCTTCTGTGCAGGAACTCAGAAAAATTAAGCTTTTCCAGTTTACTGCTGATTTATTAAAACAACCAGACTAAATTAAATTTCGATCTCTAAAATTTGGCGTAAAACTTAAAGGAATTGAATATTTGTTACATAACGAGCATTTATAAGTTGTTCATGAGGTTGCTCTTGACAACTCTATTTAAGCTAAATAAAGAATAATGAGTCATAGTTAACTAATTTTATTTTGCTTAAATAATCGATAGCGACCCAGCAATTAATGCCTAGAATAAACTCAAGTTTAATTAAACTTTAATTCAACTGTTTTTGCTAAAAATAAAAACTCTAGATGATGTCATACCCAAAATATTTTTAGAATTCAAAATTTTTATGACATCTAGATCTACCAATGAATAACATACATTTAGGCTAGTTGGGTAATAAGACATTTTCGCTTAAATTTAGATCAAACCTAAAGCAGGTTAACCAAAAAAGAAACTTGTTCAAAATATATGTTGTTGATGAAGTGGCGATTGGCTAAAAAGTAGAGTATATTCTGAAGCGGAGAGGTTACTAATCAAGTAATTTTATTAATAATAAGTGAATTTAAGTACAGGTTTAGCTTCTATTAATTTAATGATTTGCCAAGTAGACTGAACTTAAGTGTGACTTTTCGTAGATAGCATGTTATGAGCAAAGTTCTAATCGTAGAAGATAGTCTGGCGCAGAGACAAATGATTTCAGATCTCTTAAAAGATAGTGGTCTTAAAGTAACGGTTGCTTGCGATGGCGTAGAAGCTTTGGAGCATCTAGAGACATTTAGTCCTGACATAGTAGTGATGGACATCGTTATGCCTAGAATGAACGGCTATGAATTATGTCGTCGTCTAAAATCTGATCCAAAAACACAAAATGTTCCTGTGGTAATGTGTTCTTCTAAAGGTGAGGAATTTGATCGCTACTGGGGCATGAAGCAAGGTGCAGATGCTTACATAGCCAAGCCGTTTCAACCAGTTGAACTGATTGGAACAGTCAAGCAGTTGCTTCGAGCTTAGAGCAAAATTAGTTTTTAAGTTACATGGCTAGCAGTCTGTAAAGAGTATTTACAACAAAATTTTATGGTTAATAATCCAGAACTATATACTGAGAGCGGTCTAGATCTTTCTCTAGATATTAAACCCCTCGAAAATCCAGAGGGAGAACTACATCTGCGCTTTTATTTAGCATCAGGAGAAGCCTGTGCTTTTCCAGCTACAGGTATAGCCGAAGTAATGCAGCAAACTCCCGATCAGATTGCCCCAATTCCCAATGCCTCTCCTTTACTATTGGGAACTATTAACTTACGAGGTAGGGTGATTTGGGTTGCTGATTTAGGACAGTTTTTGGGAGATAGCGTAGCCTTGAAAACCGATCGCCCTAGTATTCCTGTAATCGCCATTGAAGATCAAGAACAAATTATCGGGTTAGCAATTGATAGTATTGGCGAGATGGATTGGCTAGATGTCGAACAACTAGAAATTCAGCAACCCCCAGCAGACACAATGGCTCCTTTTGTCCAGGCTCAATGGCAAACTGATGATGAGAACAAAATGCTCATTAATTTGTTAAATCCAGCCAAGATTTTAAGATCGGCACGATGGGCATCCTGATCCCAGGATCATTAATCTCTAATTATTAAGTTAAAACTTCTTCCTATTGAGTATTTTAAGCATTATTTGAAAAAAACAGTCCCTGTTGCTTTTCTTGTTACTTATATAAACTTAAAGTCATCGTCAAGTTAAAAGCTTAAAGTAGGAACTCATCAGCACAAGCAATAAAAATTTAGATTTAATTGGCAAAAAGCATCATGGCATCAGGAACTAATTATTCTCAGGAATACGGACAAGCAGAAAAAGCCTATCTAGAAAGTAATTTCCCTCAAGCAGCAGAAATAATCGATCATTTAGCCGATGAATTTCCCAATGATCCAAATGTCTTGTTGCTGCGTGGTCACATTTATTGCTATGGCTTTCAAAACTACGACTTGGCAAAACAGCAGTATGAAAATGTCTTAAGCTTAAGCGATTCAGATGATCTGCTCGATTTTGCCCGTAGCGGGATTGAACAGATAGAAAAGCTTCAGGAACAGTCCGAACTAGACGAACAGTCATTTGAGAATGAAGATTTAGGGTATGCAAATGATTTGAGCGACATGGATCTTGCTGATGAACAAGCTTATGAAGAAGGTTTTGAAAGCGACAATTCTGCTGTCAACCAAAATTACGAGGTGGATTTAGAAGATGAAGATGCGGATGGTAATCCTTTCGACCAGTTATCAGCAGAAGCAGAATTAGTATCAATGGAGCAAGATGAGGGTCAAGATCCTTTTGCTCCATTTGAATCAGAGCTAATTTTTCCTCCCTTAGACAATTCTCTTCCTGAAGTAGAACAACCCAGTGTTGATCATAGTTCTGCTTTTATGATGGATGAAGAAGACAACCATAATTTACCCAACTATACTGCAGAAGATTTTGCTACCAGCCAAAATGATTATGACAATGACTACGATGACAGCTCAGAACTAGAAATTGATACCGTTTTAACTGAACCCTTTGTCATGGGAAATGACAAAGGTTTCGCTCAGGAAGACGTTTCTGAACAAGATGAAGTAGATTATCAAGACGAGCTGGAATTTGATGAAATTGATAGTAGCTTTTTCGATCTTGAAGAATTAGAACAAGGACTTCCTGATACTGGATTGTTCAACGTAGTAGAAGATCCCAGTAGTGGCAGTACGAATTTTTCGAGTAGCCTGGTTGCTGAATCTGATTCCATTGAGCCTGATGAAATTGCCATCAGTGAAGTTAGTCCTACTACCACAACTTCTTTTATTAGTTCCGAGGAAAAACCAGAAATTGAAGTCAAACAGGGAGCTTTAGCTAAGTTTATTAATGCTCCTATAAGGCAAAAGCAGCTAGCTACGGCTGGTGTTACAGGCTTAGTTTCAGCGATCGCCGTTTTAATAATTGGTTTAATTGGCTCTGGTGTTACGGCGCGTAATTCAGACCGAACTATGCAAGAATCTATACCAGGTAATATTTTGTTAGCTTTGGTGGCTGGATTATCCAGTGCGGGAACAGCCGCAGCGATCGGCAATATTACCGCCAAACATGTTACTAAAACTAGTCAAGATCTACAAAGTCAGTTTGATGATGTTTATCAGGGCAATCTTAATGCCAAAGCGACGGTATATTCTCAAGATGAATTTGGACAGTTAGCTTCAGGCTTTAACCGCATGACACGAGTGATCTTGACTACTACCCAAGAAGCGCAAAGAAGAGCCGAAGAAACCGAACAGGCAAAAGAAGATTTGCAGCGTCAGGTGATTCGGCTACTAGATGATGTGGAAGGTGCAGCTAGAGGAGATTTAACCGTTCAGGCAACCGTTACCGCCGACGTTCTAGGGGCAGTTGCTGATGCCTTTAACTTGACTATTCAAAGTCTACGGGAAATTGTGCGCCAGGTAAAAGAGGCAGCAGAACAAGTAAACCAAGGTTCGACTGACAGTGAACTATTTGCCCGTAACCAATCTAGTGAAGCATTGCGGATGGCGGAAGAATTAGCAGTTACTTTAAATTCAGTCCAGATGATGACTGAATCGATTGAAAGGGTAGCTGAAAATGCCCGCGAAGCCGAGGAAGTTGCTCGTTCGTCGTCGGTAACTGCGCTCAAAGGTGGTAAGGCGGTAGAACGTACCGTATCGGGGATTTTCCAAATTAGAGAAACGGTATCAGAAACGGCTCGTAAAGTAAAACGACTAGCCGAAGCATCTCAAGAAATCTCCAAAATTGTGCTGTTGATTTCCCAAATTGCGGAAAGAACCAACCAACTAGCTCTTAATGCCTCAATTCAGGCAGCAAAAGCGGGTGAAGCAGGTCGAGGTTTTGCGGTGGTTGCGGATGAAGTTAGACAACTTGCCGATCGCTCTGGTAAATCTTTGAAAGAAATTGAGCAAATCGTACTACAAATTCAAAGTGAAACAGGGTCAGTAATGACTGCCATGGAAGAAGGTATTCAGGAGGTAATTGACGTAACCGAAAGAGCGGAACAGGCGAAAACTGCCCTAGAAGATATTATTCAGGTATCGAACCGCATTGATACTCTGGTACGTTCTATTACTGCCGATACTGTCGAACAAAGAGAAAACTCGCGAGCAGTAGCGCAGGTAATGCAGTCAGTGGAATTGACTGCCCAAGCTACCTCTCATGATTCACAAAGGGTTGGTGGTGCACTACAAAGTCTTGTGGTTATTGCCCGTGGTTTACTTTCCTCTGTCGAAAGATTTCGGATTGATAAAGGCGAGTCATAAACTAAACCTTTGATCTCAACTTATTGCTTCTATCAAAAGAGCGATCGCCCTATTTAAAGATTTTGCTAATTCTTTATCTGCGACAATTCCTGCTGCATCCAGACTTTTACCTGCAAGATCGAGAGTTAGGTTGGCTGGTTTAATAATTTGAGCAGACATAGTAACTAATATTTCTGTCAGGGAACTCAAAGCAATAGTTGCTCTGGGGTTTGTATTAATTAATGCTATCGGTTTACCAGGAAATTCGGTGCTACTGACTAGCCAGTCAAGAGCATTTTTGAATGAACCAGGAACACCATGGGCATATTCTGGACTAGAGATGATTATTGCATCACTAGATTTTATTTGTTGACGCAGAGAAATTACCTCCTTGGGTAAAGGTTCGCAATCTAAATCGGGATTGAAGTGTGGTAAGTTTGCCAGTCCAGAGTATAAAATAATTTCTATTTCCGCTGGAGCTAAAATACTGGCAGCCTGTAAAACAGCCGTATTAGACGATTTGGCTCTCAAACTACCTGAGATAGCTAAGATTTGCAGATTTTTCATGGGAGCAACAAAATTATCAGTGGTGACATTAAGGTGAACAAAAAATACTTTTAAGTAAAAATAAAAAACGTTTCCAGCGGATTTTATCTTGTTTATCAAATAGTCAATGCTAAAAACTAACAAACATCAGGCGATCGCAGGTAGTTAATTTAAAAGCTTAGAGCCTAGAGCCTAAAGCTTAGAGCTTAAAGCTTAAAGCTTTTTGATTAAAGCAAAGTACAATAATACGAGTAACCCATAACTTATTTCTACAGTTAAGTTAGATAAGTTACCCTACATATGTCTTACATAATCTTGAACCAGCTTTATGGATGCTTTTGCCCTAGTTCCACCAGAATGGACGAAATCCGCAGGTCATGCGCTCAATTTTTGTTGTCCCAATTGTCAAACTAAACCTGCCAAGGCACAAAGTGCTTGGTTAAATCGTCGCGCTCCTGTAAGCATCGCCAATAAGCGCAAATATCAAGAGTTTTATAAGTGTGAGTGCGGTACTGCTTGGTGGGGTTGGAGTGACGATCGCCCTCCTTCAGAATTGAGCGATACTTAAGCTTGGCTTTTTTAGTACCCAAAAAGGCTCTATTCTAAGATATGACTCTAGTTACCTACTCAAAGAATGCAGTTTGACAAAATTCTGATCGCCAATCGAGGGGAGATTGCTCTACGTATTTTACACACCTGTGCTGAAATGGGTATTGCTACTGTAGCCGTACACTCTACTATCGATCGCCAAGCTCTTCACGTTCAGTTGGCAGATGAAAGCGTCTGTATTGGTCCACCTCCATCGGGTAAAAGCTATCTCAACATTCCCAATATTATTGCTGCTGCTTTAACTCGTAATGCCACGGCGATTCATCCTGGCTATGGCTTTCTGGCAGAAAATGCCCGATTTGCGGAAATTTGCAAAGACCACCAGTTGACTTTTATTGGTCCTTCAAAAGAGGCAATGTTAGCGATGGGTGATAAATCTACCGCTAAGAAAACTATGCAGCAGGCAAAAGTACCTACTGTCCCTGGTAGTAATGGTCTACTACGGGATGAATCGGAAGCTAAAGCGATCGCCGAGCAAATTGGCTACCCCGTAATGATTAAAGCTACCGCAGGCGGTGGTGGTCGAGGAATGCGCTTGGTGCGCGAAGAAGCAGAACTAGTTAGAATGTTCCAGGCTGCTCAGGGTGAGGCGGAGGCTGCTTTTGGTAACGGGGGGGTTTATCTAGAGAAGTTTGTCGAAAATCCGCGACACATTGAGTTTCAAATTCTTGCTGACAGTCATGGTAATGTCGTTCACCTGGGAGAGCGAGACTGTTCGATTCAGCGTCGTCACCAGAAACTATTAGAAGAAGCACCCAGCGCTGTATTGAGTGCAGAATTACGCCAGAAAATGGGCGATGCTGCGGTTAGAGCAGCTAAATCGATTAATTATGTTGGTGCAGGGACAATTGAGTTTTTGCTCGACAAATCAGGAGATTTCTACTTCATGGAAATGAATACCCGTATTCAGGTAGAACACCCCGTAACCGAAATGGTCACAGGTATAGACTTGATTGCCGAACAAATTCGCGTAGCTCAAGGAGAAAAACTAAGATTTACTCAAGAGCAAGTGGAACTTCGTGGTCATGCGATCGAATGTCGAATTAATGCCGAAGATCCTAAGCATAATTTTCGTCCCCAGCCAGGAAGAATCAGCGCCTACCTACCCCCAGGAGGACCAGGTGTGAGGATGGATTCTCATGTTTATACTGACTATGAAATTCCCCCATATTATGACTCTTTGATTGGGAAACTAATTGTCTGGGGTGAAAATCGTGATGTGGCAATTAAGCGGATGCGACGAGCCTTAAGAGAATGTGCGATTACAGGAGTCCCTACCACCATTGAGTTTCATCAACGGATTTTAGAAACTCCTGCCTTTTTAAGCGGGGAAATTTATACTGATTTTATTGCCAAGCATCTGAGTAATTGATTCTCTTTGATTCTCTAATTAATGATTGAGCGCCATAGTGATTAATCCTTGCTGACCAACTAAAATTTCTCTCAGCAGAGTACACAACCCAACTAAAATAATTGGTGTAATATCAACTCCCCCAATCGGCGCAACTATCTTACGTAGAGGCTTAAGGAAAGGCTCAGTCGGCAAAACTACCAGACTAAACGGGAACTTGCTCAACTCTGCTTGAGGATACCAAGTAAGGACAATTCTGAAAATAAACAAAATTGTCATTAATCCTAATAGCAGGCTAATGCTGAGGGTGGTGATAGTTGAATTCATAATCTCAAACTAAATGTTAAATGCCAGAGATAAAGATTACTTAATGTAAATATATATTATGTATTGTACTGTTGTTTGAGAACCTCGATGCCTTTAAGGCAAAATAAATCCAATAAAAATAATCGAACAGGGAACATCATAATAAACTTTAGTTTTGGTTAAAAAACTTTTAGAATTATAAAACAACGTAAACTATTAACTATTAAAGTTAAAACCAAAATATAGTCAGGATAAAAAATTATGACCCCTTCTCTATTCAATTTTCTTTTAAGTATCGGTTTAGGTGCAGTAATCGTGGTTATTCCCGCAACCATCGCTTTAATCGTCCTGAGTCAAAGCGATAAAATCGAACGGGGATAAACTAGCTGGCTAATTCTAGCTACCAAAATATAAGCAATTAAACGGCGGAATCATCTCTACAGTAGAGAAAAGGTAATATTACCAAGGTTTCGCCGTTATATTTTAAGTTTAAATTTTAGTTATAGAGACTAGTTTTAACTTCTAAATTTAATGCCAAAAGATCTTGGGTAATCAGAGAAGATACACTACTTAAGATTAGGTATGGATAGAATAGGTGTTAATTAAAACCAAGAGAATTTAGATTGGGAGAGTATTCATGGTCAATTTAGGGGGCGGCCCAGCTTTTATTTTGGGTCTGTTTTTAGCAATAGCAGGAGCGGGTTTATTCTTCCTGCGCTCAATTCGCCCAGAGTTGGCAAGGGATTATGATATTTTCTTTGCTGCTGTCGGTTTACTCTGTGGCGTTATTTTAATTTTTAATGGCTGGCGGCTCGATCCGATTTTACAGTTTAGTCAATTTTTGCTAGCGGGTACAGCAATTTTCTTTGCTTTTGAAAGTGTGAGAATGCGTGGTGCAGCAACAGAACAAGCCAGACGCAACACAGCCACTGTAGATCGCGATCGCCCTGTAAGTCGTACCAGGGTTTATACTGAGGCGGAATTAGATAAAATCGACCCTTATGACAATGTTTATGAAGGAGCCGAACCTAACTACAGCAGCCCTAGATTAAGAGGCTACGACGATCCAGCACCTCGCTCTAATCGTCGTCCTGCCAGCCGAACTAGAACTGCACCAGCAGCAGATCTGAGGGATGAAGCACCTAGACGTAGATCACCTCGTAGCCGTACTGAAAACAGAGATTCAGTAGTTAGAGAACCTCAAGACAATCGCTATGGTTACGAAGAACCTAATAGTCGTTCTGTTCGCCCCCGCCGTCCTGCTGCAACACCTAGGGATGCTTATGATGAATGGGATGATACCCCAAAATCTGCTTCTCGTCCCCGTCGTCCTGCCCCTGTAGATGGTTACGATGAACGCGATCGCGTCCTAAAGGATACCGCGCCGCATATAGCGGAGGCTTCGCCTTATCGCAAACCTGTTCGTGAAAGCTATACTCCGCCCACTGAACCTAGACGCAGACCTAACCCTGCTGATTTGGGCAGAAGCTATGAGCCAGAGGATGATTACTCTAAGGGTGATTTAGGCAATAGCTACGATGATTCTGACTCAGGCAGAAGTTATGATGATGGAGAAAAATCTATTCCTGGAGATTATGTTGTCGATTATCAGCCTTTAGAAAATGTAGGGACTGATTATTCAGACGATGATTATGATGACTCCCAAAATGATTATGATGATTATGATGGGTCAGAAAATAGTGACTTAGGACAGGATGATTATGACGACTATAATAATTACCCAGAGGATCGTAAACCCATTAACTTCAACAAATGATGACGACTAATTGATGTTAGTTATAAGTTAAGAACTTACGTTGTTTGTCAATCGCTTTTTAGCTCTCAGCTTTTGTTCAATGTTAAATGATCATTGCTCATTGATAAAGCGATCGCACATAGAGACAGAAGCTAGACGATGAGTAACTAAAATTGCCGTCTTATTCTTAAGTGCTTATGTAACATGTGCGTCAAGATTGTTAAAAAAACTTAATATAATATTTTTTAGCCAAAGCTTTGCTGTAAACCTACAATAAGCAGAATTTTGGTATTTTTTATGACCGACAGTAAATATATTCTCGCTCTCGATCTTGGTACTACAGGAAATCGAGCTATTTTATTTGATCGCCAAGGGGATGTTGTTGGTCAGGCGTATCAGGAATTAACGCAATATTATCCCCAACCAGGGTGGTTAGAACACGATCCAACTGAGATTTGGCAAGATGTTAATAGCTGTATTCAGCAGGTAATTACAGAGAAAAAAGTAAACCCTCAAGAGATTGCCGCAATTGGTCTAACGGTACAACGAGAAACCTGCCTACTTTGGGATAAAACTACAGGAGAGCCTCTACATAAGGCAATTGTCTGGCAGGATCGCCGTACTGCCGATCGCTGCGATCGCCTGAAAGCTGAAGGCAAAGCAGAAATGATTAAGCAAACTACAGGCTTAGTTTTGGATGCTTATTTTTCGGCGACTAAGTTAGGCTGGCTCATTGATTGGGTTAAGGAGCATCAACCCGATCTCAACTGGGATAACGTAATGGCTGGAACAATTGATACTTGGGCATTGTGGAATTTAACAGGCAGAAAGGTTCATGCCACAGACGTGAGTAATGCTAGCCGTACCATGTTAATGAATCTCGATACGCAAGACTGGGATGAGTCTTTACTGGAACTATTTCAAATTCCTCGTCAGATTATGCCTGAAATTAAACCTAGTATGGGTCTGTTTGGCAAGAGCGATCGCAATATGTTAAATGCTGAAATTCCTATTACGGCTGTTTTTGGCGATCAACAGGCTGCTTTATTTGCCCACGGTTGCGATCGCCCTGGAGTAGTTAAGTGTACCTATGGTACAGGATGTTTTTTGGTGGCACAGACAGGAACAACCATAACGCGATCGCATCATCGACTTCTTTCCACGGTGGCATGGAGTACTCCAGAACAAACTAACTATGCCCTAGAAGGAGCAATCTTTACGACAGGAGCTTCAATCCAGTGGCTACGAGATGGCTTACAAATAATTAGTCATGCTGAAGAAACTGAGGTTTTATGTAATCAGGTAGAAAATACCCACGGAGTCTACTTTGTCCCTGCTCTTAGTGGTTTAGGTGCGCCTCACTGGGATATGAAAGCGCGAGGGGCTTTTTTTGGCATTACAGGTGGTGTGAAACGAGAGCATATGGTGCGAGCAGTTATCGAAGCGATCGCCTATCAGGTAAAAGAAGTGGTTGATGCTGTTAATCAAGATAGCGATCGTCCTGTCACCCTACTTAAAATTGACGGTGGAGTAGCGCAAAATAACTTTTTGACTCAGTTCCAAGCAGATGTCTTGGGCATCCCCCTAGAGCGCCCTAAAATGCTCGATGCTACCGCCCAAGGAGCAGCCTTTGGTGCAGGATTAACCATTGGCTTTTGGTCTGACTATCAGAAATTAATTAGCGATCGCAGGTAGAAAAGATCGAGCCAGGTATCGGACAAGCTCAGGCACAAAAAAACTTTAACCTGTGGTCGAAAGCGGTTGCTAGGGCGAAAGATTGGATTGAATGAGTTCAGAGTTCAAAGTGATTCAAATTACCCCAATTCCCTAATTCCCTAAACTATTTCTATGATTTTTCCCAGAATGAAACAGCCCGACTAACGATGGGGAGAGCGATAAAAGGGTTTCTTAACTACGGTAGCAGGATAGTTTTTACCCCGAATTTCAACTTCTAGAGTCTGCCCTGGTTTACTCAGAGGGGTAGTGACGTAAGCTAGAGCGATCGCTTTACCTACTGTCGGCGCTAAAGTCCCGCTAGTAACTTCTCCCACGGCTGCACCATCAAAGATAACTGGATAGCCATGACGAGCAATATATCTACCTGACATTTCTAATCCCACCAAACGGCGTTTAACCCCTTCTGCTTTTTGCTGTTCTAATAGTTCGCGTCCAATGAAATCACCTTTATCCTTGAGGTGTACCACCCAACCTAAGCCAGCTTCTAGAGGACTAATCGTCTCATCAATTTCCTGACCATAGAGGCTCATTGCTGCTTCTAGGCGTAAAGTATCTCTAGCACCCAATCCACAGGGGGTAACTCCTGCCTGCTGTAAAGATTTCCATAGCTGTCTTGCTGCATCTGGATCGAGCATAATTTCAAAGCCATCCTCTCCTGTATAGCCAGTACGCGCAATAAAAGCCGATGAGCCATTAATAGTTACAATACGATGAGCAAATGCTGTTAGGGAGCTAAGATCTTCAGTAGTCATTTCCTGAAGGATCTGAGCAGCTTTGGGTCCTTGGAGAGCGATTAGCGCCTGTGACTGAGAAAGATCCTGCATTTCCACGGAACTATCTTGTAGGTGGGCTAAAATCCAAGCTTTGTCTTTATCTGTCGTCCCCGCATTAACAATTACTAGGGCTTTTTGTTGAGTTCCTGCTGTTCCCTGATAGTAAAAGATAATGTCATCAATAATTCCTCCTTGGGGATTTAGCAACACCGTATACATTGCTTGACCAGGCTGAAGACGACTTAAATCAGAAGGAACTAAAGCTTGCCAGACATCAATTAAGCGATCGCCCGCAAAGCTAAATTTGCCCATGTGAGAAATATCAAACATTCCCGCCCCAGAGCGTACTGCATCGTGTTCTAACTTCAATCCTGAGAACTGTACGGGCATTTCCCAACCCGAAAAAGCTGTAAATCTTGCCTTTTGTTCCCAAGCCAATTGGTATAGAGGAGTCCGCAGTAGTTGAAGTGATTGATCCGCCATGTAAATTACTATTACTTAGAGTTTAGAGTATTATCACAAATAAGAATTGATATTTAATAGCTTAAAGCCTAGAGCTTATCAATGAGCAATGATCATTTAACATTGAACAATTGATGCGCGTGGAATAATCAAAAGAAAAACTTTCTTTAATTACAATCTTCTTGTTTCAAGGAAAGATAATTGCTCACTGCTCACTGCTCATTGTTGAATCCTGGAGAAAAATCGAATTAAAGTATGGCGATCGGGTATGATTTAGTAATTACGTAATATTTGTTTCAATAAATTTTTGTTTGTTTACGCTTTGCTGTTAGGTGTGGACTACGACCCAAGACGCTTTCTGTTGCTGGGCTGAATTTTGAAACAGGAACAACCGTTAATATTTTTGTCCATCTATATTAGATTTATCAGGAGCAAATTAACATGGCTACTCTCAAAATTGTGGTGTACATCACCGTATTTTTCTTTATCGGACTATTTATTTTTGGCTTTCTCTCCAGCGATCCTTCTCGTAATCCTGGCGGTAGCGACTCAGAATAGTAATCAACTAAAGAATATAGAATTAAGGGGGCATTCAAGCCCCTTTTTTAATTTTTATTAAGCTATTTTTAATTATTCTATTTAACTGCTTGGGGTTCACCCGATTTTTGCGCCTGAATATCTTTAGTTAAAATATCAAGTGCTTTGGCAAACTGAGGATCTTCTTGAGTACCAAGCTTAGAGCGATCGCCACCATAAAGTTCCTTAAGCTGAGATTCATCCAACTTAAGCACCACATCAGGTGGAATTCCCGCTTTATTAATATCTGTACCATTCGGAGTTAGATATTTGGCGATTGTAACTGCCAACCCCGAACCATCTCCTAAGCGACGAACCGATTGAACTAAACCTTTGCCAAAAGTTTTTGTGCCTAATAACGTTGCACGTTTATTGTCTTTAAGCGCACCTGAGAGAATTTCGCTGGCGCTAGCCGAACCACCATCAACTAAAACTACTAATGGCTTATCAGTTAAGGCTTTGTTGGTTGCGGATTCGCGATCGCTAATACCCTTACGATCTACAGTCGAAACAATCGTACCTTGATCGATCCACATCCGTGCGATATCGATACTGGCATAAAGTAAGCCACCAGGATTAGAACGCAGATCTAATACATAACCGACTACATTTGCCTGTTCCTGCTCTTTAATTACCTTCTGCATATCTCTAGCAGCGTATTCGTTAAAGGTGGTGAGACGAACATAACCAACTTTACCTAATTCCGTATCCCTAATACTGGCTTTAACAGGATGAATTTCGATTTTTTCGCGGACAATATCATAATCTTGCATCTTGCCATTGCGCTCAATTGTCAGGGTAACTTGGCTGCCTTGCTCCCCTCTAATTAACTCCACCGCATCATTAACGTCCATACCTTTAGTGTCAGTACCATCAATCTTGATGATTAAATCCTGAGCTAAAATTCCCGCCTCAGCAGCAGGAGTATTTTCAATAGGCGAGATCACCACTAATCGACCTGTTTTTTCGTCTGCGGAGATTTGAATGCCTACTCCAGTTAATTCTCCTGAAGTGTCAATTTGCATATTTTTAAACTCTTCAGGATTCATAAAGCGGGTGTAAGGATCTTTAAGCTTGCCCAACATTTCACGAATAGCTTTATAAGAATCTTCCTGATTTTTGTAAGCAGCATTTTTAACATATTCTTGCCTAACTTTTAGCCAGTCAGTCTGGTTAAAAGTTGGATCGACATACTGATAATTAATGATTTGCCATACTTCATCGATTGTCTCTTTCGGACCACTTTGAATCAAGGCTTGACTCTGAGACAAATGAATTCCTGCACCAGTCACTGCTACAGTTGATATAGCTACCGCAGTTGTTCCCAAAATCAATCCTTTTTTTGTCATTACCATAGGTTTAAAAATACAATAAATATAGCCGAGATAGTTTCTCCCACAGCGGAAAAGCTTTACCTAAGCCTTGGCTAAAGATTTAATCTGACCAAGATTTTTATTAATTTAAAGTCTAATCTACCACAGGTAACTTAAAACTTTAGGGAATTAAAGGACACACCACAATAACCCCGCAACCATCCTTTGATTTAACTAATTTCGGCGCATTTTCGACAAAACCACACAACTTTTAGCTGATGAGAACAGTTATTGCATACGCATCTTACCAGACTGTTATCCTCACCGCGTTACACTAACTAGCATGTTTTATATGTAGCAGTTAATATAATTGCGGATTAAATTAATTAAACCAGTAATATCTTAGCTCAATCATCAGAGATTACCCCAGTGCTGTTTCAAACTATGGTTTCTTGCTTATGAGTGTATTTCTGCCACCGCAACAGCTCAAGTCTAAGCTAGCTCTAGCAAAACTCCAGCAGCGTCGCTTGATGCGTCTTTCTTTTTGGCGTGCTTGCTGCTTAATTTCCTGTACTATGGGTCTTAGTTTAGCAGCGATCTTACCAAATTCGCAAATCAAAGCACAGACTCAAGTCAGAATCAATGGTAAAACAATAGTTAGTGAAGATGCAATTTACCATGCTTTAAACTTCAGCTATCCACAGTATATTTGGTCAGTCAACGGTATAGAATTAGGTCAAAAAATTGAATCTATTCCTTCAGTTGAAGCAGCAAAAGTTAACAAGCAAATTATTCCTCCTCTCATTACTATTTCTCTTCAGGAAAAAATTCCCGTAGCTTTAGCTACTTTTCACGGGGAAGTAGGTTTTTTGAACTCTCAAGGAGAATGGATTGCACCAAAATTTTATAGTAGTACAAAAGCAAATTTTTCTCTACCAAAACTCAAAGTAATTGACTATCAAATGGAGTTTCAGCCAACTTGGCAAAAAATATATCAATTAATTTTTCTTTACCCTGAATTAGGGATATCCGAAGTTCACTGGCAACCATCAGGCAGCATACTTTTGAATACGAAAATAGGGTCAGTTTTTCTAGGTTCACAATCATCTTACCTAGAACAACAGTTTAAAATTATCTCAAAATTAAAGAATTTGCCAAAACAGCTTAAAAAGAGCGAAATTGCCTATATTGACTTAAGTAATCCTGGGATAAATTTGATTCAAAAGTACTAATCTTTAGTAAAATCAGTAAAATCTTTGAGCAAGTTAAGTAAATACACGTATATTGGTGGCAATTTTGCTTTTTGTGTTCCGTAATTTCTTGGATGATAGTTAATCAAATGTGTTTAATAATTACGAAAACTTTAATATTATTCCCAGAACAAAATACCCAGATGATAATAAATTGAGTTAAGCTACCAAATTGAATTCTGAATCAGAAAACTAAGCGCGGAAACCTTGATGCACGCCCATGTCTTTAAACAAAAGAAACGTTAATACTTTCAATAACGAAATTAACTATAATCGTTCCGATTTATCCACCGCTCTAGGAAATAACTCTTTAGGTAACAGTATGGGAATACCTTTCAAGGGTCATAATAGTTCTCAGATTCCCAAAGAAGAAATTAGGAGTAATAAAATAGTGCCAAGCAACGTTGCCAAGATTAAAGTCATGGGTGTGGGTGGTGGTGGCTGCAATGCAGTAAACCGCATGATTGAAAGCCAGGTGTCGGGAATTGAATTTTGGGCAATTAACACGGATGCTCAAGCTTTAGACAATGCCATGGCACCTCAGAAGCTACAGATTGGGCATAAAATCACTAGAGGTTTAGGTGCGGGGGGAAATCCTGCGATTGGGCAAAAAGCAGCAGAAGAGTCGCGGGATGAAATAGCTCATGCCCTTGAAAATACAGATTTAGTCTTCATTACTGCTGGCATGGGCGGTGGTACGGGTACAGGGGCAGCACCCATCGCTGCCGAAGTAGCTAAAGAAATGGGCTGTCTTACCGTGGGAGTGGTAACTCGTCCCTTTACCTTTGAAGGCAGAAGACGCACCAAACAGGCAGAAAAAGGTATTGAGGCTTTTCGTAGTCGAGTAGATACTCTAATTGTGATTCCCAACAATCAGCTATTGTCAGTTATTTCTCCAGAAACTCCCGTACAGGAAGCTTTTGGGGTAGCAGATGATGTTTTGCGCCAAGGTGTACAGGGTATTTCAGATATTATTACAATTCCTGGTTTAATCAACGTAGATTTTGCCGATGTCAGGGCAATTATGGCTGATGCTGGTTCAGCCTTGATGGGTATTGGGTTGGGATCTGGTAAATCTCGTGCTAGAGAAGCTGCGGTGGCTGCGGTTTCTTCTCCTTTGCTAGAAGCATCCATTCATGGCGCTAAGGGAGTAGTAATTAATATTACTGGAGGATATGACTTAACTCTTCATGAAGTAAATGCTGCTGCTGATAGCATTTATGAAGTAGTTGATGAAGACGCAAATATTATCTTTGGTGCGGTCATTGATGACACTATGGAAGGGGAAGTGAGAATTACTGTGATTGCTACAGGATTTGATGGTGAAACACAAGAGCTTGAGTTGGAAGAACCGCAAGTGCAACAATCAAACAACGTTTTTCAGAGTATTCCAACAGCACCACAGCCCGATCGCAATCGGGTCAATAAAAACAGCGGTGGAATTGAAATTCCTGATTTCCTGAAGCAGAGACGTTTTCCTAAAAATTAAACTGGCTGATAAACTAAGCAATCAAACACAGTAACTAAAATATCTTGACTAAAGTAGCTCTAACTATTGCTGGATCTGATAGTAGTGGCGGAGCAGGGATTCAGGCAGATCTGAAAACCTTCGCCATGCACTGTGTTCATGGTGCTAGCGTAGTGACTTGTGTCACGGCACAAAACACTGTTGGGGTGACTCAGGTGGCTCAAATGAGTATGCCCCTGATTACAGCCCAAATTGAAGCTGTAGGGAGCGATTTAGCAGTGAGTGCAGTTAAAACTGGCATGTTGTTTAATTCGGCAATTATTACGACGATCGCCCAGCAGACTGCACGGCAAAACTGGCAGCAGTTAGTCGTCGATCCTGTAATGGTTTCCCGCACGGGAGTAAAGTTAATTGATGATTTGGCGATCGCCTCTTTACAAGAGTTACTCATTCCCCAGGCTTTAATTGTTACTCCTAATCTTTATGAGGCAGAGATTCTCAGCGGTTTAGAGATTAATAGTGTAGAGGATCTACAACAGGCAGCGATCGCTATTTATCAGGCTAACAAAACAGTAGTTTTGGCTAAAGGTGGTGGTTTGTCGGGAGATGAGCGGGGGGTGGATATTTGGTATGACGGACAAGAAATTAAAATTTTATTTAACAAAACTGTAGCCACTAAAAATACCAATGGTACAGGCTGTACCCTATCCGCAGCAATTTGTGCTAATTTGGCTTTGGGTCAAGATCTCTGGCAATCCGTAGTTAACGCCAAAAATTATGTCACCAATGCTTTAGAAAATTCTTTGGATATTGGTGCGGGTAATGGTCCTGTTGGTCATTTTTTTCCGTTAATAAAATCTGATTTAGCAAAACGTTTTTAACCTCTAGTGCAGATTATGAAACTATCCACCAAGATCGAAGCAATTATCTACATCAAAGGCAGACCCCTCTCTATTGAAGAAATACATGCTTGTCTTCAGGAAAAAGATACTGAATCAGCTAAGATATCTGAAGGCGATCGCGAATTAATTGAAGACGGCATCATTGAGCTAATGAATGACTATGCCCATCGAGATAGTGCTTTAGAAATCATCGAAACTGAGGCTGGATATAGTCTACAGCTTAAACAAGATTACGAATATCTGCTGCGAGAATTAGTTCCTGCCGAATTAGGGAAAGGAGCCTTAAGAACTTTGGCAGCAGTGGCATTGAGAAACCCAATTTTGCAGACTGAATTAATCGACTTGCGGGGTAGTAGTGCCTATCAACAGATAGCTGAATTAGTACAGTTAGGTTTCGTACGTAAACGAGAACAGGCTGATGGTCGCTCTTATTGGCTTGAGGTGACTAATAAATTCCACCAATACTTTGAAATTAACAATATGGCTATTTCTTAGCTGTTTAAAGCTACTTATTGACTAGCGGATGCCCCTGGTACTGTGTCAAAGTATAAATAACGTACATCCATATCTGGGTAACGAATGATATTTAATTTTGATTTTCTTAATTCTGAATCACAAGAACATAACTATAATACCTTGATGCAGTATTTGCGTCAGCAACACCCCGAAGTTCTCGCTCAAATTGCTGCTTCTGCCAGTCCAGACGTTAAGCAGATTATTTCTCAAAACGTCCAAGGATTAGTGGGTATGTTGCCATCGGGAGACTTCAACGTCAAAATTACCACTGATCGCGAAAATTTAGCTCATTTGCTAGCTTCAGCAATGATGACGGGCTACTTTTTATGTCAGATGGAGAAGAGAATGGATCTAGAAGAGAGTTTGGCTAATCTGCCCAACCATTCTTTGAGTGATGAAGCTCAGTAATTAAACTAACTACGCTCTTGTTGATTTAACTTGACGCAAATCGTCTTTTGCTTCGCCTAAATGTCAGACTTAAAAGCTGATATCAGCTTTGCCTTGTTAAATTAACCACCTTTTGCTAAAAGTCAGCATCAGCAAAACAGATAATGCCATGCCTGGACTAAGCAATAAAACTAAGGTCAAAAAATCGTGGGATGTCATGTAAAAGTAATAATTTAGTCTCTGCTTGAGTGGATAAAAATACTAACTTGAGTACTCTCATAGATTAACTACCAATCTCTCATCTAGTAGCCTAACTAAACATTTTATTAATATTTGGCAGCTATTTAGCAGAGCCAAAATATTGCTATATTGCTAAAAAACTGCGATCGCGTTTTTATTTCATCACTCTTCACCAAGTAGCCGTGATTTGTCTTAATTTTTTGTCACAAAATATACTAAAATACCTACTTGATAGCGAAAAGTCATTATTTCTTAAAAGTCATCCTGAATTTTTGGGTCTGTAGATTACAAATTAACAAGATATTTAGATAAATACCGAAGCTCTATTTCAGAGCTTATTAAAAATTAATAATTATCAGAGAGATACCGCTCTCTGGTAGACTTTGGACTTGAGACATCGCTTCTTGATGAAGTTGTTTGTGGGGGGGAACCCCCAAGACCACACTTCACCGCTTCTTGATGAAGTTGTTCATGGTGGAAACCACCAAGATCACACTTCATCGCTTTTAAAAGAAATTTAACAACAAGCAAATAGGGAGGAAAATCTTGCTGGAAACAACCCTCGGTTTAGAAATTATTGAGGTAGTAGAACAAGCTGCCATTGCCTCTGCCAAGTGGATGGGTAAGGGAGAAAAAGATACTGCCGATCAAGTAGCAGTAGAAGCAATGCGTGAGCGCATGAACAAAATTAACATGCGTGGTCGGATTGTCATTGGGGAAGGAGAGAGAGATGATGCTCCTATGCTTTATATCGGTGAGGAAGTAGGTATCTGTACTCGTCCTGATGCCAAGAACTTCTGTAATCCTGATGAGTTGATTGAGATTGACATTGCGGTCGATCCTTGCGAGGGAACTAACCTGGTTGCTTACGGACAAAATGGTTCGATGGCAGTTTTAGCAATTGCCGAAAAAGGCGGATTATTTGCTGCACCTGATTTTTACATGAGAAAGCTGGCTGCGCCTCCATTAGCTAGAGGTCATGTAGATATTAATAAATCGGCTACAGAAAACCTGAAGATTCTTTCAGACTGCCTCAATCGTTCAATTGAAGATTTAGTGGTAGTGGTGATGGATCGTTCTCGCCATGAGGGTTTGATCAAGGAAATTAGAGATGCTGGGGCAAGAGTTAGATTAATTGCCGATGGTGATGTTTCTGCTGCTATTTCTTGCGCGTTCTCTGGGTCTAACATCCATGCTTTGATGGGTATTGGTGCTGCACCTGAAGGAGTGATTTCGGCTGCGGCAATGCGCTGTTTAGGTGGACATTTCCAAGGACAGTTAATCTACGATCCAGCGATCGTTAAAACTGGTTTAATTGGTGAGAGCAAAGAAAGCAACTTAGAGCGACTAAGTTCAATGGGTATCAACGACCCAGACAAAGTTTATGGTGCTGAAGAACTTGCTAGTGGCGAAACAGTGCTATTTGCTGCTTGTGGTATTACTCCTGGTACTTTAATGAATGGTGTTCGTTTCTTTAAAGACGGTGCGAGAACTCAAAGCTTAGTTATCTCATCTCAGTCCAAAACTGCCCGTTTTGTAGATACCGTGCATATGCTTAATCAGCCAAAATCTCTACAACTGAGATAAAAAGCTGCCTGATTTTAGTTAGGATCTCAATAGTGGTAATTTAATTATTTAATTAATAGTTAAAGATATGTAAATCCTAATTAAGTAAGCGAATAATTGGCATGGTAAACAGGGTATAAATTAATCAGGTAAAAGGCAACTAGTAAAAGAAATATCTTCTGCTGTTGCCTTTTTATTACCTGCATTTCGGCTAAAAAACTAAATTAAAAAAAAATTGTTAGATCTAAACAATATTTTGCTTTGATTTTCCCCGTTTGAGAACTGATTAAAGCAAAATTTGCAAAAAATATAATGAACATTGTAGTTGTTGGTTTAAGTCATAAAACTGCCTCAGTAGAAGTACGGGAAAAACTCAGTATCCCCGAAGCACAGATTGAAGAAGCGATCGCCTTACTCAAAAGCTATCCCCACATTCAGGAAATAGCGATCATCAGTACCTGTAATCGTCTAGAAATTTACGGTGTAGCGTTAGATCTAGAGCAAGGGGTGCGAGAAATTAGCCAATTTTTAGCTGATAAAGCAAAAATTTCCCTCAGAGAATTGCGCCCTAATCTGTTTACACTTCTTAGAGAAGATGCTTTGCGCCACCTCATGCGTGTCTCGGCAGGCTTAGAGAGTTTGGTATTAGGGGAAGGACAAATCCTCGCTCAGGTCAAAAAAACTTATAAACTAGGGCAAAAATATAAAGGTTTAGGTCGGTTGTTAGATCGCTTATTTAAACAGGCAATTTCCACAGGTAAAAGAGTTCGCAGCGAAACTAGCATCGGTACAGGAGCGGTTTCCATTAGCTCGGCAGCAGTTGAGTTAGTCTATACAAAAGTTAATAATTTACCCGACTACAGTGTCACTATTGTCGGTGCAGGTAAGATGGCTCACCTGCTGGTTAAGCATTTGCTGTCCAAAGGTGTAACCAAGATTGCACTGGTTAATCGTTCCCATCGTCGAGCGCAAGAACTATGTAGTCAGTTTTCTCAGGTGGAAATTCAGATCTATCCTTTAGGAGAAATGATGCAGGCGATCGCCACTGCCGATTTAGTATTTACCAGTACAGGGGCAACTCAGCCAATCTTAGACCGCGCCAAGTTAGAGGAGCATCTAACTCTAGATAAAGACTTAATGCTAGTCGATATTTCCGTCCCCCGTAACATAGATGCTAATGTCAAAGAAGTTGGCTGTGTCAGCGCTTACAACGTAGACGATCTCAAGGCTGTAGTGGCAGCCAATCAAGAAACTCGTCGCCAGATGGCACAGGAAGCAGAAGTGATTATTGAACAGGAAGTCGCTAACTATCTTCTCTGGTGGCGATCGCTAGAAACCGTCCCAACTATTAGCTGTTTACGTAACAAAGTCGAAAGCATCCGTGAACAGGAAATGGAAAAAGCTTTGTCTCGTTTAGGTTCGGAGTTTGGCGAAAAGCACCAGGAAGTGATTGAGGCTTTAACCAGAGGTATTGTTAATAAGATTCTGCATGAGCCGATGGTACAGTTGAGGGCGCAGCAGGATATTGAAGCTCGTCGTCACTGTTTACGGTCTTTGCAAATGCTGTTTGATTTAGATACAGAAGAGCAGTACGGCTAAATAGTAACTAGTAATTATCTATCCAACAACTTACAACCGCGATCTAAATCTTTACTAGGTCGCATTTTTTTTTCCTGCAAATACGTTAGTAGTTATTCCAAATATAAAACATACGATCTTGTAGGGGCGATTCGCAAATCGCCCCTACTTCTATACCGAAGAATTGAATTTTAAAGTAGCCCTAAATCCTGTAAACACAATTTAGTAACTTCTAACCGTGCTGGCACATCTTTGTCGGTAACCATATCAACACTGGTCGCAAAAAAATAAACATTATCCTTTTGTTCCAAGTAACCCACATACCAACCTATCTGGGGTGTAACAGAAGTAGCCCATCCTGTTTTGCCTCGCAATACGTAGTTGTCAGTTTCTTCGGCGATCGCAATATCTTTAACTAAGTCGATATTTTTTTGCGCAAACGGCAAGTCATTTTGCTGGAGACGGCGGAGAAAATCAATTTGCTGTCGAGGTGTAATGCGTAATTCTCCTTCCAGCCAAAACTTATCAATATCCTCTTTGTCACCGATATTTTGATTTCCGTATTGAATTTTAGTCACAAAATCCTGCATTTTTTGATGACCAATTTTACGCGCCAAGACTTGATAAAACCAAACAGCCGAATATTTAAAAGCCAGACGCATGTTCAAATCTTGATTCCATTCGTCAATAGGAGCATCGGCTAGACCTCTTTCAATCCCATCCCAAGTTAAAACATCAACATCATTTTGGATTACTCCTGTCTCTAAAGAAATTAGAGAATTCGGAATTTTATAGGTGGAAGCGGGAAGAAAAGGAGTTTCATTGCGATCGCGATTATGTTGATAAAAAAGATCTTGATTGAGATCGTAAATGAGAATCGAACCGTTCACGCCCAAGCTTTCAAAGTGTTTTTGAAAATCCGCTTGCTGCTCTATATTTGGTTCAGCTTGAGAATAAACTGGATGTTGTGTAACCAGATAACTACCAACTGTGGTTAATAATAATAGCAAGAGCAAATTAATTACTTTTTTCACAATTTTCCCCTTTTCGCTGGTTTATCTAGCTATTTATCTAGCTACAATTGTTTCAATTGAATCAGAGCCTAACCTAAATAGCATGTCAAATCAAGCATGAAGTAAGCTTAAGTTCAAACTTCAAACTTCATACTTCAAATATATTTTGCTGATTTTAAAAAATGCTGAATGTTAGAAAAGCCAGAACCCTGTTGCTAGCTCATTATGCTCATATGCTGGAGTATCGAGCCGAAATATTTCTTTGGGCATTATCTAACTCTTTGCCCATTATTTTAATGGGAGTATGGATTCAAGCATCTAGTCAGGGTAAGTTTGATTTTACCCCTCAAGAATTTGCGCGCTATTTTTTCAGCGTCTTTATCGTGCGCCAGCTTACGGCTGTCTGGGTAATTTGGGAATTTGAGCGGGAGATCCTTGAAGGGCAATTATCGTTGCGTCTTTTGCAACCCATCGATCCTGTCTGGCATCATGTCGCCAGACACATAGCCGAGAAAATGACTCGTATTCCGCTAATTGCTTTGTTCTGCGGGTTGTTTTTTGTTCTCTATCCTGATGCTGCTTGGATTCCCAAATTGTCTAATATTTTATTAGGCATCATGCGATCGCCCTATCTTTTACTTTATCTTTTGTGATTCAATATACCTTTGCCATGCTTGCTTTCTGGACAGAGAGAGCCAGTGCTATCCAGCAATTTTGGTTTTTGTTTTATATCTTTCTTTCAGGCACGATCGCGCCTTTGGAAGTTTTCCCTGATAGCGTGAGGCAAGTTGTAGAATGGACTCCTTTTCCCTATATGATGCACTTCCCTGCCATATTGCTGATGGGATTACCAGTAGAGTTTGGTAAAAGTGTTCTTATTATACTAGGTTGGGCGATCGCTTTTTTGATTGTTAATCGCTGGCTGTGGCGTAAAGGATTAAAACAATACTCTGGTATGGGTGCTTAAGGGGGATGAAGGATAAGAAGATGTAGATCGTAGATCTAATTGCTTGTTACCATCTCCTTAATTTATCCTTCATTTTCTACTCTAACTGGCGTTTGCAGTTTCTGAGTTGGTTGCTTGAGAATTAGGACCAACTACAGTTCGGCGACTAAATAATTCTTCTTCCATCGGCACAAACTCAATGCGATTGAGCAAGGTTGTCACAAAGGCAAACAGCAAGAAAGGCAAAGATAAAACTAAGACAATACCCACAGTTGCCAGAGCATAAATCTGTCTCGTACTGCTCCATAAAGCCAAAGTGGTTGCCAAGCTGACAAAAATTACAATTAGCCAAATAATTATCTGACCGTAGATATCACCAAATTTCAAAGTGCAGATCATTTTATATTTATGCAGTGCATTATCCATCAAAAAATCTCCTAAAGGTATATATGTTGAGCTTTCAATTACCTACAATTATCGCGGAGGTTTCTCAGATTAAGTAGAATATTCAACTAATTTTCCCAGGCTTGCAATATCTGTTTACAATTAACTTATGTTGTTAAGTATATATACTTAATTTTATTTTCGGTTGCGGGTATTAAGTAAATCTGTGAAAATTTTTGATTTTTAACAGTTGGGTTCAAGCTTGTAATAGGCTGTAGATTGAAACTGGAACAAAATAAATTGTGACATCATGGCGGATAGTTCTATTGTCGAAGATCGCGACTATACATTAATTATTGATAAAAGCGGCAGTATGTCGATTAACGATCGCCCTGGAGGAAAAACTCGCTGGGAATCTGCCCAAGAATCTACTTTAGCTCTGGCTCAAGAATGTGAAAAAATAGACCCCGACGGCATTACGGTTTATTTATTCTCTGGTCGTTTTCGTCGCTACGACAATGTTACTGCTGACAAGGTGGCGAAGATATATTTGGAAAACGAGCCGATGGGGCGAACAGATTTAGCTAGCGTCCTGGCAGATGCAGTCAATAACTATTTTGACCGTAAAGTAGCGGGACAAACAAAGGTTAACGGGGAAACAATTGTGGTTGTGACCGATGGTGAACCTGATGATTATAAAGCTGTAATGCGGGTAATTATTGATGCTTCCCGTCAAATTGAGCATGATGAGGAGTTAGCTATTTCGCTAATACAGGTGGGCAAAGATCGTAAAGCAACTCAGTTTCTGAAGGCTCTAGACGATCAGTTAGAATCTGCGGGGGCTAAATTTGATATTGTCGATACCATTACCATTGACGATATGCAGGGCTTAACTTTGGCAGAAGTTTTGTTGAATGCCATTAAAGATTAAGTTCAATGATCAATGAGCAACCTCGACAGTTTACTTAATTTTTCAACACTTTTTAACACTAATGATGGACAAACCATTACGATGTAAGAGTGATGCAATCCTATCCCTTACATTCATTAAAAGAGGGTAGCTGGTTTAAGTTAATTTGTGGAGCTAGCTACCAACATCTGCCTGTGGTTCGCAGTTTGGCTGTAGCTTATAGTTTGGCTGGGGCGGACTGTATTGATGTGGCTGCCGATCCTGCGGTAATTGCTGCTGCCCAGGAAGGAATTACCGCAGCTAAAACACAGTTGAGGTGTGAAAACTTACCCGACAACTCACCTTGGTTAATGGTTAGTGTTAATGATGGAGAAGATCCTCATTTTCGCAAAGCAAAGTTTGATGCAACTCAATGCCCCACGGATTGTTCTCAACCATGCGTGAAGGTATGTCCTGCGGAGGCGATTGACTTAAATCACGGAGGAGTACTTGATAGCCTGTGTTATGGCTGTGGGCGTTGCGAGCCGATTTGTCCTCAAGGTTTAATTACAACTAATTCTTATATATCTTGTTTATCAGAGGTGATCCCCTTAATTAAATCTTTGGGCGTAGACGCGATCGAGATCCATACTCAGGTGGGGCATTATGATGATTTTAAGCAGGTGTGGCGAGATATTTCGCCTATTGTTGGTCAGCTGAAATTGTTGGCAATTAGCTGTACTGATGCGCCTAATGTGATTGAATATTTGCGATCGCTTTATGCGTTAATTAGTCCTCTATCCTGTCCCCTCATTTGGCAGACGGACGGACGCTCAATGAGCGGCGATATTGGCAGAGGCACAACCCATGCAGCTATTTCTTTTGCTCAAAAGGTTTTACAGGCGCAACTACCTGGATATATCCAGCTTGCGGGAGGGACTAACAACTATACTGTCAGCAAACTTAAACAGGCAAATATGCTGGGCAAGCCTAATGGTGCTAGAAAACCAAACCTAGTGTCAGGATTAGCTTATGGCAGTTATGCGCGGGCGATTTTAACTCCAACTATCGCTCAGTTAGAAACTGCACTGCAATTAAATCAAGTTAAATCAATTAAAAATCAACCAATGAATCAGCTTAATTTAAAGCTCGAACAAAATAGAGAGTTATTAGAGCAAGCAGTAAACACTGCTAAAGAACTGGTTAGTCAAATTAAAACGGCTAATAGTTAGTCTCTGGTTTTCTAAATTTATTCATTTTTTATTAACAAATATACTTTCATAATGCAGTCAGATATAGCTTCCCATCGGATGCAAGTTACCGACAACCTAGACAAATTGCTTTCTATTTTTCCTGACTCAATTCGTTCCCAGCTAGATCAACAGATTGCATCCGATAGCGATAATTTAATTGAGGTGGTTTTAGATTTAGGTAGATTGCCCGAAGCCCGTTTTAGCGATCGCGCGGTCTATATTCGTGATGAACCTGTGACACAAGAAGAGATCCAACACTGTATTGAACGGGTTGGAATGTTTAGTAGCGACAATCGGGCGGGAATTGAAAGAACCCTCCACCGCATTAGCGCCATTCGTAACCGTACTGGAGATATTATTGGTTTGACCTGTCGGATTGGTCGAGCAATTTACGGTACGATTGTGATGATTCGCGATCTCGTCGAAACTGGACAGTCTATTCTCTTGCTGGGTCGACCTGGGGTAGGTAAAACTACGGCTTTAAGAGAAATTGCCAGAGTGCTAGCCGACGACTTTGGTAAACGAGTTGTGATTATTGATACCTCGAATGAGATTGCTGGAGATGGTGATGTGCCTCATCCTGCTATTGGTCGCGCCCGTCGGATGCAGGTAGCACGCCCTGAGTTGCAGCATCAGGTAATGATTGAAGCGGTGGAAAATCATATGCCCGAAGTGATTGTCATTGATGAAATTGGGACTGAATTAGAAGCCTTAGCGGCTAGAACCATTGCCGAACGAGGAGTGCAGCTAGTGGGGACGGCTCACGGCAATAGTGTCGAGAACTTAATTAAAAATCCTACCCTATCGGATCTCGTTGGCGGTATCCAGAGTGTCACCTTGGGAGACGATGAAGCCCGCCGTAGAAGAACCCAAAAGACCGTTTTAGAACGGAAAGCACCTCCCACCTTTGCGATCGCCGTAGAGATGTTAGAACGGCAGCGTTGGGTCGTTCACGATGATGTATCGGCTACTATTGACACCCTCTTGCGAGGAATTGAACCTCCTGCTCAAGTTAGAACCGTTGATGATAGTGGCGAAGTGACCATTATTCACGAAGAATCCTCTTCGCCCTTTAAACCACTGCCCTCAAGAAATACTAACGGGGTCACTCCCCTTCACCCTCAAGGATTAAGAGCATCAGGTAGAATGACTCCTCTAGCTTTAAACCCCAGTAATTCAAGGGGCAATTCTGACTTTGAAAACATGTTAGAGCGCTCTTGGCAGACTAAAGAGCAAAATAGTCAAAAGATACGGACTCCTGGTCCGAATGGAGAAGATTGGCCCGTATATATCTATGCCTATGGTATTGGTCGCTCTCAGATCGACCAGGTGATTGACGTACTGGATCTACCGATCATGTTGACTAAAGATTTAGATGAAGCAGATGCGGTGGTGGCACTGCGATCGCAAATTAAGCATCATTCGCGATTGCGTAGTATAGCAAGAGATCGTCATCTACCCATTTATACAGTCAAAGCAAACACCATTTCCCAGGTAACGCGCATCTTTCGCCAGATCCTTAACTTAGACGATCCTAATATTCCTGAACCAACAGATTTACGTCTATTTAGCAAAGCAGGTAGCGATGACGAAATCGAGGCGCTAGAAGAAGCTAGACTGGCGGTAGAACAAATAGTCATTCCTCAAGGTCAACCCGTAGAATTACTGCCAAGATCAGCAAAAGTACGTAAAATGCAGCATGAACTGATCGAACATTACCGTCTCCAGTCTGATAGCTTTGGGGATGAGCCAAATCGCCGTCTCAGGATCTATCCTGCATAGAATATATATGCTAGGTATGATTTAAAATTGATTATAGCGATCGCGTTTAAGAAAATTATTTTGATAGTCAACCAAAGACGCTTAAATGTTTTACTACTGCGATCGCCGACTGTCCATAATAGAATACCTGGTTGCCAATGGTTCACCACAGTCCAAATCCATATGCGAAGCAGTATCCTTTAGGAGACCTTATTTTTCTTGCTACCAACAAACGTCTGTCCTAAAGGATAAGCTACGCAAATAGCTCATCAATTTCTGTTATTTCAGGTATTTGATCTTCTTCAGGTGTATCAGGTAATTCCATTCTACTCAATATCTGCTTTTTTATGTGCTTGTCTCGGACTCTGCCATGAGTACCTGCACTTTTTGAAGAGAGAGTTTGAGATTTAAGAATTGCGATCGCTCGAAGTCTTGAAGTAGAGCAAGATAGTTGATGAAACACAGTCTAAACAAAAGATTCGCAATCTGAATCTGCCATAGAAGTTAGATTATGTATGAAAGGGTAGCGCAAGGCTACAATTATAAAGGCATTTAACCTTTGATCCTGTAAGAAATTAAATAACAATCTCAGTGATATTAAATTTATTTAATGAATATTATTACCAATCTTCTCTTTCCCAAGTCCAAAAATAAATCATACTCCGATACAGCTAACGGACTTCCTGCACTAAATCGTAATCCTCGCGACATCAACACTAAATCTGCACCTGAAATAGAGAAGATGCGTCGCTCTGGTAAGATTGTCGCCACAGTATTAAAAGAGATTGAGGCAATAACCAAGCCCGGTATGACCACCGCAGATCTAGACGAATATGCCGAGCGGCGGATAGGAGAAATGGGCGCAACACCAAGTTTTAAAGGATATTACGGTTTTCCTGCTTCCATCTGTGCTAGCGTTAATAATGAGGTAGTACATGGTATTCCTAATCCTAAGAAAGTACTTCGTCGTGGGGATGTATTAAAAGTAGACACGGGTGCTTATTGCGATGGCTTTCATGGCGATTCTTGTATTACTATTGCCGTTGGCGATAAAGTAGCCTCAGATGCTGCCAAATTAATCAAGGTTGCTGAGGAAGCATTATATAAAGGTATTGAACAGGTAAAAGCAGGTAATCATCTATTAGATATCGCTGGAGCAATAGAAGACTATGTAAAAGCTCATGGTTATAGTGTAGTAGAACAGTATACTGGTCATGGTGTTGGTAAGAATCTTCATGAAGCACCTTCAGTATTTAATCACCGCACCAAATGGATACCTAACGTTAAACTACAAGAAGGGATGACCCTAGCAATTGAACCCATACTCAACGCAGGTTCTAAGCATACCAGAGTTTTACGCGATCGCTGGACGGTAGTGACGCTAGACAATAACCTCTCGGCACAGTTTGAACATACAGTTTTAGTTACCAAAGAGGGGTACGAAATTCTCACAGATCGCAATTTAGTTTAGATTGGTAAGATTTGTAGCAAGGTAAAATCAATGTTTGTCCAGATCGTCAGCACTCTTAATGACTGGGTAGTTAGTTTGTGTCAGTTGTTAGCACTATTTGTCATCGTTATAGGCATAGCTAAAGCTTTAATTATTTATAGCAGACATATTTTTACTAGTTATAGTTCAGCGATCGCTTTTCAAGGAAGTCGCCTAGAGTTAGGTTATGGTTTTTCTCTGGGCTTAAGTTTCTTACTAGGAGGAAGTATTTTGAAGACGACGATTACACCATCTTGGAACGAGCTTGGTCAACTAGCGGCAATCATTGCTCTGCGGACGATTTTAAATTATCTCTTGTTACAGGCAATTGATAAAAATGCTGAAGACTCTAAAATTCAATCTTTATGGTTCAATAAACATCAGAACGTTGCTTAAACTAAAGGCGATCGCTCTGATTAACAATCCAAGCTATACATTGCGACATTTAAACCATGATAAATGATCTTTTTCTCTAGTTTCATACCTAGTTTTTGAGCAACACGAATTGAACGATTATTTTTTATTTCAATCAAACAAACAAAACGCCGAAAGTTAAATCTCTGCTGTCCATACTCCACAACCGCTTTGGCTGCTTCGGTTGCCAGTCCCTGCCCCCAATATTTTTTAGCTAAACGATAACCCACTTCAACTTCTTTTTGCTGCTCAATAGATTGAATAAAAAAACCACAGTAGCCGATTAGTTCTTGATTTTGTTTATGTACCAAGGCATATAAACCAAAACCATATTCTAAGTAAGATACTAATCTCTGTTCAATAAACTGTTTAATTTGTTTGGAACTATGGATGCCAATAATCGAAAATTGCATCACTTCTGCATCGCCTAAGATTGCCATTAAAGCTTCGGCGTCACGGGAAGTAATATACCGTAATGTTAGTCGAGAAGTTTCCAGAATCTGCATTTGTCACAGTTCAACATCATACTAATACTAAATCTACATGGTAAATGGTAAGTTGAGAATGCTTTATCAAGCAAACTACTTTAAATATGTCCTAATTTAACTTTGTACGGCTATATAGTCATTAATTCTCATCTGTTTTTCCACCCAAAAAAAGCCCCTACAATTTAGTAGGGGCTTTTTGAAAACTAAATTAATAAGCGAACAATTAGCATTAATTAGTCCAAATCAGGCATAAACAGCGTTGGTTCAGTTTCCCGTTCAATACCTTTTTCAAATCCACCAGCAGCAGCTCTAGCACGTCCAGCATGCCATAAGTGACCAATGAGGAAGAAGAAAGCCATGATGAACTGGAATGAAGCCAGCCACTGACGAATGTTTACGAAGTTAAAGGAGTTGGACTCAGTGATAATACCACCAACAGAGTTGATTGAGGCATTAGGAGCATGAGTCATATACTCAGCAGCACGACGTAGTTGCCAAGGCTGAATGTCGTTTCTGACTTTATCAAGGTCAATACCGTTAGGTCCACGCATTGGTTCTAACCAAGGACCACGGAAATCCCAAAAACGCATAGTTTCTCCACCAAGAATAATCTCACCAGTAGGAGAACGCATCAGGTATTTACCAAGACCAGTAGGACCTTGAGATGAACCAATGTTCGCGCCCATTTGCTGGTCACGAGCTAAGAATGTAAAGGCTTGTGCTTGAGAAGCTTCAGCGTTAGTAGGACCATAGAATTCACTGGGGTAAGCAGTGTTGTTGAACCAAATATAGCAAGCAGCGATGAAGGACATTAAAGACACAGCACCGATACTGTAGGAAAGGTAAGCTTCACCATTCCAAATCAAAGCGCGTCTCGCCCAACCGAAAGGCTTAGTTAAAATATGGAAAATACCGCCAGAGATACAGATCAAACCGATCCAAATATGACCACCGATAATGTCTTCCATATTATCTACCCCAATAATCCAACCTTCGCCACCAAAAGGAGCAGCAGTTAGATAGCCAAAGATTGTGGCAGGATTGAGAGTAGGGTTCGTAATCAGACGAACATCACCACCACCAGGAGCCCAGGTATCGTATACGCCACCATAGAACATGGCTTTAAATACTAGGAGCAATGCACCCAAACCAAGAAGGATAAGATGATAACCAATGATGTTAGTCATTTGGTTTTTGTCTTTCCAGTCTTGACTGAAGAAGTTGGAATATTCTTCTAGCTTCTCTGGCCCACGGAGTGCGTGATAGATACCACCCAAACCAAGAACAGCAGATGAAATTAGGTGTAAAACACCAACTACAAAATAGGGGTAAGTATTGATTACTTCACCACCAGGTCCTACACCCCAACCCAAGGTTGCTAGGTGAGGAATTAAGATCATGCCCTGTTCATACATGGGCTTTTCGGGGACATAGTGAGCAACTTCAAAAATAGTCATTGCACCAGTCCAGAATACGATCAGTCCAGCGTGGGCAACGTGTGCGCCCAGTAGCTTACCTGAAAGATTGATTAAACGAGCATTACCAGCCCACCAGGCAAAGCCTGTGGAAGGTTGATCGCGACCTATGCCACCAGCGGCAGTAGGATTAGAGAGCGTTACCACGTGGTAGAACCTCCTCTGGGAATTCAAAGTTTTGATGTGGTTGGTCTTGAGTTGCCATCCATGCTCTTAGACCTTCATTGAGCAAGATGTTTTTGGTGTAGAAAGTTTCAAATTCAGGATCTTCGGCTGCTCTCAACTCTTGTGAAACGAAATCGTAGGCACGTAAGTTTAAAGCAATGCCGATAATCCCAATACTTGCCATCCATAGTCCTGTTACAGGAACAAATA
>JAAUOU010000160.1 GCA_012034765.1 Pleurocapsaceae cyanobacterium CSU_1_1
CGATCAAATCGAACAGAAATTAAAGGATTATTTCTTATCTCATCAACTTCAGACACCGCAACAGATTAAGAATACTATTCGTCATATCTGTGATTTAGTTCGGTAATCTTTGGGCGGGATGGGAGTAATAATGCTTATAAATATACACCTGCTGGCGGAAAAGTTGGCTTGACACTTTCGCTCAAATCTCGTCAAGGAATTATTAGCATCGAGGATAATGGTATTGGCATTCCTCCAGACGATTTACCCCGCATTTTTGATCGCTTTTATCGAGTAGATATCGCACGATCCAGAGAAACAGGCGGTTTTGGCTTGGGTTTGGCGATCGCCAAGCAAATTATTCAAGCCCATAATGGTCAAATTACCGTCGAAAGCTCTTTAGGGAAAGGTACGAAATTTCAGATTTTTCTATCCATAGTTTAATTTGACTATATCGCTTTAAGTTAAATATGGCTTACAGCATCAATTATCTGCTGTCGTAGCCATTGATGTTGAGGACGATTAGTATTACGTTGATGCCAAATCATCGATACGGTAAAACCTTCCATTGTCATTGGTGGGGGAAGTAATTTTAAGTCCATTGCCTTAGCACACTGTTGCGCCATACGCCTTGGTAGCAAAGCCACACAATCTGAATTAGCCAGAAGAAAAGGAATTGCCATAAAGTGAGGTGTAGACCAGATAACTTGTCGAGATTGCTGTTGTCTTTTTAGTATTTCATCTCCTAATCCTTGAAAATCATCGCGCATGGAAACTAAAAGATGCGATCGCAACAGATAATCCTCCACAGATAATTCTGTCAAAGCCTCATCACTTCTAACTACGCAGACAAACTCTTCTTGATATAAATCCTGCTCGACGTGCCAGCTTTTGAGAGGTAATCGGGCATTAATAATCAAATCGATGCGGTTTTCAGCTAGGGTATCCATTACCGTTTCTTTATCAAGATTAGTAATCCGAATACGAATACCTGGTGCTTGAGTAGCAAGTTGTTGTACTAAATTAATCCCAATAGTAGCTTCAACATAATCGCTGGCTGCAATTCTAAAAGTTGACTGGGCAGTAGCGGGGTTAAAAGTTTCTTTCGAGAGCAAAGTTGATTCAATTTCGGTCAAAATCTGACGAACGCGATCGCTTATTTGTCGAGCATAGGGAGTAACTTCCATCTCTCTAGAGGTACGAATTAAAATATCATCATGCAAAATAATTCGTAATCTTTTCAAAGCGTGACTCATTGCTGATTGACTCATATTCAGCTTTTCTGCTGCTTTTGTGACGCTGACTTCTGCAATTAGAACATCCAAGGCGATGAGCAAATTGAGATCGAGTTTACGGAGATTGGTATAGTCAATATTCACGAATTCTAAACAACCAAATCGATAGTATCGATAGCTATTATCTACGATATTTGTTTGACTAATATTATCACTTTTGTATAGGGTGTAAATATGCGTTGAAAAGACGACAATATTTTACGCAGAGATAAAATTATGAAAATGAGCATTATCGCTTTAGAAAATATTAGCGAAAATCTCGGTAAACCTTCGGCAAAAGTCAGTCTTAAGCAAACAATACGTCGTTCTATTACTTTTCTGAGGCGATCGCTTTACTTTCTCGGACTCGTTCTCTCTTTAATTTGTTTCAGTAGTTTTCAAGCTGCTCAAGCTGCGACTTTAACGGCTGCATCTCCTGCAATTCATGCTGGCGAACACTATAGCGCGATTACTACACCAGAGCAGGCTTTAATGTATTGGAACTCGCAAAATTTAGTTAATACTTGGAATAACATCATTATTCAAGCAAAAACAGGAGATGAGCAGCTTCAACTCATGCGTCAAAGTGGAATTTTTGCGGACGATGTACAATTAACCTTTGACTTTGGCGACCAAAAAATTGTCTTGAATGGATTGGATTCTCCTGAAGCACATGAGTTTTACAACAGTTTCGTTAATCCTCTAAAAAAGAATCGTTACAATATTGCCTCTAATGTCGAGGCAGTCAAATTTGAGCAAGATTCACTTCGTTTTAATTTTAAGCATTTTATATTTTTCAACGATCATTTGTCTGTAGTCGGAGAAGATCAAGCGACAACCAAACGAATCGGCGATCGCTATCAAATTGCTTCTGCTGTTATGCGAATAATTTACTTTGATGTCGCTAACGGTTACTAATCAAATTTTGTTCAAAAGTAATGACTGAAAATATAAATACCACCACGCTTGTTAATCGTTATTTTGAAGCTACTCAAAGCAATAATGCGTCAATTTGGGCTGCGTGTTTCGCTACTGATGCTACTGTTGACGATCCCGTAGGAAGTCCAGAAATTCAGGGAACTGATGCTATTTTAGAAAGAGGAAAAGAGTTTATGGCAAACTTTGAAACTGTAGGTTTATACTCAGAGTACGTTTCGGTAGATAATCTCAGGGCAGCAGCTAAATGGACTGGTCGAGGTGTCACCAAAGATAGTCGAATCGTTAAGTTCGAGGGAATTAATTTTTTTCAATTTGATCGCAGAGGAAAGATCGCCAACTTAGTCGGCTTCTGGAATCCTGCCGATATGGTTGAAGTTAAATCCTAAATTGAATTCAATAGCTTATCAGGTAGATGCGATCGCTTTAAATACTTTAATCAAAAGATAAATATGAAGATTGGATTTATTGGTTACGGAAGCATGGCTGAAGCATTAGCTTCAAAGTGGGTTGCCAAACACTCACTTTTTATCGGTGGACGTAATATTGAAAAAGCTGAGAATTTAGCTAAAAAACTGGGAAAAGATGTTGAATTTGGTTCGGAAAAAGAAGCTGCAACCTTTGGCGAGATTGTAGTTCTGGCAACTCGACACGAAGCAGTTTTTGAGGCGATTGATGCTGCTGGTGGTAGTGATGCTTTAACTGACAAAGTTTTACTAGATATTAACAATCCAGTAGATACATCTGATTTTTTAGCCAAAAGCTATGATGGTCTTTCTTTATCCGAAGCAATTGCTAAAGTTGTTCCTCACGCTCATGTAGTTAAGGCTTTTAATATGTGCCAAGCCTCAGTATGGCAGATGAATCCCCCAGTGTTTGACGATCGCCCTTTAGTGGTCATGTATTGCGGAGATAATGAACAAGCTAAACAGCAAATTGCCGTTTTGATTGAAGATGTTGGTTGTGAAGCTAAAGACATTGGCGATCTAAAATATGCTCGAATGCTCGAACCTGCTGCTGCCATTGTCATTAAATTACTCTTTTCGGGACACGATCCTTTGACAGTGTTAAATCTCATCCAGCCAGAAATCAAAGCAATTTAAACATTAACATTACATAAAAAGTAGTGTTAAAGATGTAGGCTGATGCCCAATTAATTAACTGTAATTTTGAAAATTTCATTATGGAACTAGGTTTAAACGGAAAAGTTGCGATCGTCACGGGTGGTAGTTCTGGAATTGGTCGAGCAACTGCCATTACTTTTGCCAAAGCAGGAGCGAAGGTTGTTGTAGCTGCACGGCGTATTCAAGAAGGAGAAGAAACTGTTCGTCTGGTCAAAGATGCTGGTGTTGAGGCTCTATTTGTCAAAACAGATGTAACCAAAGCTGCTGACATAGAAGCCTTAGTAAACATAACTTTAGAAACCTTTGGTCAATTAGATTGTGTCTTCAATAATGCGGGGTTTGGCAAAACTATCCCTTTGACTGAACGTACAGAGGAGGAATGGGATACAGAAACAGATGTCAATCTCAAAGCCGTTTGGTTGTGTCTGAAATACCAGATTCCAGCAATGCTAAAAACTGGATCGGGAGCAATTGTCAATATGTCATCAATGGGAGGTGGAGTAATTGGTGTTCCTGGTCTTTCGAGCTACAATGCAGCCAAAGGAGGCGTGATCGGGTTAACGCGATCGGCAGCTATGGAATTTGCTGGACAAAACATTCGGATTAATGCCGTCAGTCCAGGATTAATTGCCACAGATATTCTTTCCAATCGAGGAAGTAGGTTTACAAACCTGGAAAAATGGCAGAATTATCCACGAACGCTACTTTTACGATCCTGCCAGCTTTGAAGGTAAAGCCAAAGAATACAACCAAATGCATTGACGTTAAACGCTTATTATCTAACACCACATTAGTCACAACATCAATAATTTTCTCTAATTCAAAGATTATTACATTATGCAAGTTTTAGTCATCGCTCGTGTCAAACCAGGAATTCCAATGGAACAGGTTTTGCCTTTTGTTAGTCCAGAAGCATTTCAGGCTTGGGAATTTTATGCTTCCGAACAAATTCGCCAAATGTATTACATTGCTGATATGAGTGGTGCTGTCATGCTTTGGGAAGGGGAAAGCGTTGAATCCGTTACTCAGGAAGTACAGAAGCTGCCAATGGTCAAAGAAGGTATTCTCGCTTGCGAAATTTTGCCACTCAAACCCTATACAGGATACGCTTCGCTTTTCGCTCAAAGCTAACATCAAACTATTAATATAAGGAATTTTAATCATGGTAAAAATTGTTCGTTTTCATCAATTTGGCGATGCTGATGTCCTTCAGCTAGATGAATTACCCTTAGCCGAACCAGGTAAAGGAGAAGTACGCTTAAAAGTTGACGCAATTGGTTTAAATCGTGCCGAGATAATGTTTCGCCAAGGAGCATATTTAGAAGAACCAGATAGTTTTCCTTCGACTCTGGGATATGAAGCAGCAGGTGTTATTGAAGCTGTGGGGGAAGGAGTAACGGAATTTAAACCAGGCGATCGCGTTTCTACTATTCCTAGTTTTTCAATGAAAAATTATGGTGTGTATGGGGAGAGTGCGATCGTTCCCGTCTTTGCGGTTGCTAAATATCCTGCCAAGTTATCACCTCAAGAAGGAACAGCGATCTGGATGCAGTATATTACAGCTTACGGGGCGTTAATTGAATATGGACGGGTAAAATCGGGTGATTTTGTCTTAATTACAGCAGCTAGTAGCAGTGTCGGTAGTGCAGCAATTCAAATTACCAAAGCTCAAGGAGCAACTGCGATCGCTACGACTAGAGGTACGAGTAAAAAACAAATGCTACTAGATAACGGTGCAGATCACGTCATTGTTACCAACGATGAGGATTTACCTACCAGAGTGATGGAAATTACCAACGGACAGGGAGCAAATATCATATTCGCTCCTGTAGCTGGCTCTTTTATTGAAACTCTTGCTAAGGCAGCAGCCAGAGGTGCAACGATTTTTGAGTATGGTGCTTTGAGTATGGAAACCACACCTTTTCCACTATTTCCTGCATTACAAAAAGGTTTAAAAGTGCAAGGCTATACTCTGTTTGAAGTTGCTGGCGATCCAGTCAAGCTAGAAAAAGCCAAACAATATATCTATGATGGTTTAGAATCTGGCAAACTTGCACCGATAATTGATCGCAGTTTTCCCTTAGAACAAATCGCCGAAGCCCATCGCTACATGGAATCTAATCAGCAAAACGGCAAGATCATTGTCACTGTAACGTAATTATTGCTTAGAGGTGAAGATATGCCATTTCATGACATTACTGAGTTGCCAGAAGAATTCTGCGAGCCAAAAACAGCTTTAGAGCAAGAATTATCAGTTGGCGATCGCATTCAAATTACAGAGTTACTGCACCGCGTCTATTTATGTGAAGACAGTCGAGATTATGATGCACTAAAAAAAATTTTAGTAGATGATTATATCAACGAGCATCCTTTATTTGGGCGACATGAGAGCGCGAGTAGCTTTATTGAATGGTTTAAGAATACTCCTGCTGGTTTCGATGGTATTCGACATAATTGTTTAAACTCCATAACTCGTGGAGTTAGTCAAGATGTAGCCGAATCAGTTAGTTATATCTTGGTACTTCAGCTTTTTCCTGCCAAATCCCGTAACGAATCTCCCAATGAAGAGTTAGATTCGCTATTGCCTCGTACTATTGGTCATGGTGTTGTGTGCGATCGCTGGATACGTCAAAAAGGTAGTTGGTATTTACAACATCGAGTTTATCAACAGATGTCTATTAATGGTGATTTCTTACCAGACAAAGTTATGCGCGAAAAAGCTTCTCAAACTTCTTACATTTTGAAAACGGGGGAATAAAAATGAAAATTGGTATTCTTGGTAGTGGAAATATGGGACGCTCTTTAGGTATTCTCTGGGCAGAACAAAAACACGAAGTATTCTTTGGCGCACGGACAGCAGAAAAAGGTAAAGCGATCGCTGAATCTGCTGGAAATAATACCCAAGGCGGTACAAATGATCAAGCAGTAGCTTTCGGTGACGTATTGTTATATACCATTCGTGGTGTTAATCCTGCCGAAGTACTTACTAGCGTTGATATTTTAGATGACAAAATTATCATCGATTGCAACAATTATGATATTCCTGAAAACTTTGCCTATCCACCTATAGAGATTTCTTTAGCTGAGAAACTAGCTTCTGAAGTTCCCCAAGCACGAGTCGTCAAAGCATTTAATACTATGGCGCAGGAAGTTTTTGAACTGTCGCCACAACCATTGAAAGAGCATCAAGTTTCCGTGTTTGTCGCAGGTGATGATGCAGAAGCAAGAAAAACTGTAATGAACTTAGCAAAAGATATTGGTTTTGTACCAGTCGATTGCGGTGAACTACGCTTTGCTCGTCAGCTAGAAGGAATAGCAGACTTTATTCGTTACTTGATGTTTGGTCAACAACTCGGTTCATACGCCACAATTTCGGTTCAAACTTTACCTGAAGCTCAAAATCAACGTTTGGGCGGAAGACAATCTTCTTCACTTTACTAAAAACAAACAATAGTAATCATGGTCGAAAACAAGTTTAAACGATATGAAGTGCAAATCCCGAAGATAGTTCAGAAAGCGATCGCTCTGGCAAATGAACTAGAATTTCCTTTAATGCCTCAAGGAAGACCAATAGGTTATCAAGGATCGCCAACTGCTTGTATTCCAGAAATGGGTAGATTATTAAGCGTACTACCCGCATTTCTCACAAATTAAGTTGAAAGCCGATTTTAAGCTTAAAAGTTGAAGATTTTTTCTAATAAGAGAAATTTGAAATAGTGACGATAAAAAATTAGGCTAAATTGTGAGAAAATTCGACCAGAGAACCTAAAAATTTAGTCATAAAGAAAAAATCC
>JAAUOU010000161.1 GCA_012034765.1 Pleurocapsaceae cyanobacterium CSU_1_1
ACTTATATCGAGATGCTGGTTTCAATAACATGGCTCAAGCATATGCGGAGCGGTATCCTTTAGGAAAGAGAAAATCACAATTTGGACTTAAGCATATTTTGTCCCTTTTTAGAATGAAATAACCCTGGTTATTTTATCTGAGTTAAAGCTTCCCTGAGACATAGCGATCGCCAAGTCTTCTGTAATTTTGTGTATTACATTTAGACGTGCGTAATGGGAATAATATGTTCAGTGGTTCGGACAATTTTTGAGAAAGAGGGAAAAAAGCTACCCATTTGATTAAGGTAAAAGTGTTGAAAAATGATTAGCGATCGCCAAGAATGGTTTAGCGATCGCCGAAATTATAGCTTGGTTTTTTAAAAGATAATTTTTGTTAGTTCACTATGTTTCTGAATCTGAGGTAGAAGTGTCGATAAAGGAGGGAGACAAGAAAGCAACCACTGCACCCAGCATAAAGCCGATAATGTTGCGGAATAAAGGTAAGAATTCAGGAGTACGAATCACCACAGGGCCCATGCCAAAAGCAATAAACAAGATTCCCCACAAGGGAGACATAATTAGACCCCACTGCCAAGCAATCACCTGATCTTTGTTACGGGGAATCACCGCTACACCCAAGATCACCCCACCGATAATCGAACTAATTAAGGTCAAAATCCATTGCTCTTGAGGTAACCCTGGGACAGCATTGCAGCCGTTTTTGAGCAAACATCCTTTAACCGACTCTAAAGCCTCAACGATGGCGTTATTTTCGCCATGTTCGCGAATATAATACATATTGCCAAAGCGAGTTTGTAGCTCAATCCAGAAGTTACGCGGCAGTAATTCATACACATCGTCACCAATGCTAAAAGCCAGTAGGTTTCCGCCTCTACTATCAGCTACTAGCAAAATACTTTTGTCATCTAAACCCCAGAATTTCTTGACTGCACGACCAGGAGAGCGATCGTATTGAGTTAGAACACGCATTTTCCAGCCTGTTTGTGCCTCAAACTCATCGAGGTTCTCAATTAAGGATTTCTCCTGCAACTCTGGCAATAAGTTAGCTAAATCAACTACTGGAGTAACTTCACTAGGCAATAATTCTGGATTGTTAACTGCCAAAGCGGGGGGGGTGAAGCAAGTGAATAAAACCAGTAAACAAGCTCCTAAACCTATTAGGGAACGCTGTATAAACTTATTGGGCATGATTGTTTGATTAAAAAGATTATTAGTATACAAGTCCGTATTTATAAAAATGCTCTAATTTTTTGTTACATTTATTTACCTTACTTTAAGATTATCAGCTATTAGTAGGGGGAGACGCAATAGAACTGAAAAATGCTAGACAATACTTTAAATTGGAGGTTGTTTTAACACCGTTCAAATCTGTAGCGCTGTCGAGAAGAGTATTGTAGTCAGGTTTTGTGGTCAACAAATCAAAATCAACAAGAGTAATAATCCTGTTCAACTTTTATCTAAGCTAGTCAATTTAGCGATCGCGATTTGACTTCAATTCTTCGGCGGAGTAACTTTTGGGTGGAGAATAATTCAAAATATCCGCTCTGGGAGCGCGCCAAACTTTCCAGGCAGCTTTTGCCCCAGCAACCAAACCGAAACTGCTTTGCTGTACCTGCTGCGCTTGCTGTTTCGCGATTACCAGTCCTCGATCCACCTGCTGCACTACTCCTGTAGCGTTACTGATACCTTGATTAAGATCGTCGGTTAATTCACCAACTTCTTTTCCTGTCAGCCGAATTGCTTCTAGGGTGGGAGGAAATTCTCGATTGAGGGTATCAAAAAGTTTTTCGGCGCTACGAGCAGCTCTACCTACTTCTTGGAGAGTCGGGATAGTTACTAATAAAACGGCAAATAGGCTAAAAGAGACTAGTAGCAAAGAAAGTCCTAGCCAAAATAAAGGATCTATCATAAAAGTTGAGCAGTCAGCATCCTTTTATTTTAGAGGCGATCGGTAATGGTCGAGTTTAAATCTCGATTTGTATCTAATTTAGTAGCTCTGGTAGTTGCTCGACTGGTTTCGATTCCTGTGGCGATCGCCAATTTTAATCGTGCTAAAGTGTCTTCCCAATTTTCCAAGGTACTCTCTGAAAGCCGATCTGCCTGTAGTTGAATGCTAGTAGTTAAATCTTCAGCCAATTCTGGTAAAGCATTAGCCGATTTTTTGATTACTTTTCTAGTTTCCTTCCCCGTACGTGGTGCAACCAATAATCCTACTACCGTACCGATCGCGCCACCAATCATCAAACCACTGAAAAACGCTCCTGGTGAACTTTTCTTGGACATATTATTATCTACATTGTAATTTGATTAAATTTAAGCGTATCAAGAGAGATTTTCTTTATTTTAAGTTAATATGTCTTCCTCAAAGCTCTTTAATATTGTTCATTTTAGCAATCAATGATGCCTCAAACAGTTTGGATTGCCAGACATGGCAATCGTCTCGATTTTATTAATCCTGAATGGTTCAATACTGCTACCAGGCGTTACGATCCTCCTTTATCAGAGGATGGTTTGATCCAGGCGGCAGAGTTGGGACAAAGACTTAAATCAGAGAATATTAAGCATCTTTTTGTCTCTCCTTTTTTGCGCACCATTCAAACTGCTAATGAGGTAGCTCAAATTATGAATCTAGAGATGAAGCTAGAAGCAGGATTAAGTGAATGGCATAATAGCCAATGGATGACTCAATCACCTGAAATTCATCCTCAAGAATTTCTGGCAACAGCATATCCTACAATCGATTGGAGTTATCAATCTCAGATCTATCCTCAATATCCTGAAACAAAAGCTGATGTTAATCGACGCACAGCAGCAACCATCAAGCAGCTATTATCTCAATACGATGAAGATATTCTTATCGTGGGACATGGCGCATCTGTGTTTGGTGCAACTCAAGGTTTAGTGGCAGATATTCCCGAGGCGAAGATTGCTTTGTGTTCCCTAACTAAGGTAGTGGGAAATGCTGACAATTGGAATTTAGAATTTTACGCTGACACTTCCCATCTAAGTCAGACTGAATCTCAAGTTAGGTTAAATTAATATTAAATATTGTGATTGATGAACCGAAGTGGTTTCAACACAGCAAAATTATCACACAAAAAGGAACAGTGTGGATTCACAAAAAGTATGAGTAATTAAAAGTCTTAATCAGTCTGAGTAGAAAAAAAAATTACTCCAAAGCGTCATCGTGGGCAAAACGGCGGAAGAGAAAATCAAGGGCATAATTACGTAATTCAAAATAGCGAGGATCTTCCATCATTTTTTGGCGATCGCGGGGACGAGCAAAAGGAATATCTAACACTTCGCCAATATTAGCAGCAGGGCCATTAGTCATCATGACTAAGCGATCGCACAGAAACAAAGCTTCATCGATATCATGGGTAATCATCAACACTGTTGCTCGATGATCCTGCCAAATTTTGAGCAATTCTTCCTGCATTTCTTCTCTAGTAATGGGATCTAAAGCCCCAAACGGTTCATCCATGATTAAAACTTCAGGACGAGTTGCCAAAGCACGAGCGATCGCCACTCGTTGTTTCATTCCTCCCGAAAGTTGAGCGGGTTTTTTATGGATCGCTTCGGTTAAACCAACTAACTCCAAATGTTCTAGGGTAATATCTTTTTTCTCTTGAGCAGATTTATGTTTATAAACTTGTTCTACTGCTAGATAAACATTTTCGTAAGCAGTTTTCCAAGGCAGCAAAGAATAGTTCTGAAAGATTACCATGCGATCGGGTCCAGGTTTGGTAATCGGCTGATTCTTGAGGCGAATTTGTCCGCTACTAGGTTTATTTAATCCTGATACCATACTCAAAAGAGTAGATTTACCGCAACCAGAATGACCAATTAAGCAGATAAATTCACCTTCTTGAATATTCAAATTGACATCTTCTAAAACCGTGTAACTACCTTTAGCGGTGGGATAAATCTTGGACACACCATCAAATTCTAAGAAGGTTGCCGAATTAGTAGTTGAAATCTGAGCGGGTAAAGTGCTGTTAGAGACTTGCATAAATAATTAGGGAATTAGGGAATTAGGGAATTAGGGGAGTAGGGAGTAGGGAATTAGGGGAAAAACTAATGATTAACTACTAGTAGACGTGGACATAAGTAAAGCAACCGTTTAAAAATGTTGAAAGACTTTTGACTTTTGACTTTTGACTTTTAACTTTTAACTTTCGCGTAGCGGTACTTAGGTAACAACCAATGAATCAATTTCAACTTCGGCAACTTTTAGTTCCCGTTTAATTTTTAGTCCTTGCAGATATTCAATCGGATTATCAGGACTGAAAACACTACCGTCAGACAGCTTAAAAGAAGTTCTTTCTGGTTCTAAGCCTGGTAAATTAAGCTGTCTGGCTGCTTCAGAATAAACATCATTTCTTCTGACTCGATCTAAAACATCAATCCAGTTGCGCGGAAAAGGAACAATTCCCCAACGTGCCATCTGCACCAAAATCCATAATCCTTCAACGCGACTAGGACAGTTAGTTTTGTTGACATAAAATTCATTAAATTCGGGCAATATTTGGGCAGGTTCGCTTGTACCTCGGTCATAGGGATCGATAAAACCAGGGCGAGTATATTCTGGCGCTGAACCTACATATTGGGGTTGACAGATTAATTGCAAAACCTCTTCGCGATTACGGCGATCATCACAATATTCACAGGCTTCGATCAAGGCTTTGACTAAAGCAACGTGAGCTTCGGGATATTTATTAGCCCACTCTTCCTTTACTCCTAAAACCTTTTCTAGGTGACTTTGCCAAATATCTAAGTCAGTAGCAATTACAAAACCTAAATTTTCGTAAACAGCACGAGAATTCCACGGTTCACCTACACAATAGCCATCGATATTTCCTGCTTTGAGATTAGCTACCATTTGTGGTGGTGGAATGACCGTTAACTTGACATCCAAATCGGGGTCGATTCCTCCAGAAGCTAACCAATAGCGCAACATTAAGTTATGCATGGAAGAAGGATGCACCATTCCCAAGGTATGAACGCGATCGCTTTCTTGAGCGATCGCCGCTTTAAAATCGGCTAGAGTTCTCACTCCCTGTTCGTAAAACCTTTTGCTTAAAGTAATCGCATTCCCATTGCGAGATAAGGTTAAAGCTGTAACCGTAGGTGAGGGTGGTTTATTGCCCATGCCCAAAGAAAGAGATAACGGCATTCCCGCTACCATTTGGGCTGCATCTAATCTACCGCTAGTTACACCTTCAGCGATCGCCTTCCAACTAGGTTCTCGGTTAAGATTGACTTGAGTTAAACCATGTTTGGCAAAAAGCCTTTTTCTTTAGCCACTACTAAAGGGGCGCAGTCGGTAAGGGGAATAAAACCAATTTCTAAATTAACTTTTTCTAAACCGTTCCCCGCAATAATTGCAGGGGCTTTAACTTGACGTTTTTTGGCTTTTTTCTGCTGATTGAGAAAGTAAACAATATCTCCCCGCAAAGCATAGTAACTAGGATGATTGACCACTGCTAAACGTTCTCTAGGGCGAGGAATGGGAACATTGAGAATCTGTCCCACATGGGATTCGGGTCCATTAGTTAACATGACAATGCGATCGGCCAACAACAGCGCTTCATCAGCATCATGAGTAACCATTAGACAGGTAAGTTTATATTCCTGGCACATTTTCATCAACTGTTCCTGTAAACTACCTCTAGTTAAGGCATCTAATGCTCCAAAAGGTTCATCTAGCAAAAGTAGCTTAGGACGAATAGCCAGGGCGCGGGCGATCGCCACTCGCTGTTTCATTCCGCCTGACAGTTGTGCAGGATGCTTGTCTGCTGCCTGGCGCAGGTTAACCATATTAATATGTTCTTCGACAATAGCGTGACGCTCTTTTGCCGATTTATGGCTATAAACTTGATTGACCGCCAAAGCAATATTTTGTCGTACCGTCTTCCAGGGAAGTAGCGAATAATTTTGAAAGACTACCATGCGATCGGGGCCTGGATCTTTGATTTGTTTGTTCTCAAGAATAATACCGCCTTGAGTTGGCTTGTCTAATCCTGCCACTATATTTAGCAGGGTTGATTTACCACAGCCAGAATGTCCGAGTAAACAAACAAACTCTCCCTGTTTAATTTCTAAATGTATATTTTTAAGAGCAATGTATCTACCTCCATTCGCCAGAGGAAACACCTTATCAACATGGTCTACTTCAAGAAATGCAGTCATTGTTTTTTAGGTAATGGGTAATGGGTAATGGGTAATTATTCTCTGACTACTTGCGAGCAAGCCTTTTTTGACGCTTCTGCGACAAACTATGAGCCTTTCTGACTTTTGACTTTTGACTTTTGACTTTTGACTTTTGACTTTTGACTTCTGACTTCTGACTTTTGACTTCGTTATTGTTGTTGTTCTGAGGGAACTACTACTGAAGCAATCCAGGCAACCAGGCGATCGAGGATTAAACCGACAATCCCAACATAAATTAAAGCCACGATAATTTCGCTCAATTGTGAACTGTTATAGGAGTCCCAAATAAAGAACCCAATACCCACACCACCAACAAGCATTTCTGCTGCCACGATCGCTAGCCAAGAAAGACCAATGCCAATTCTTAACCCAGAGAATATATAAGGAACAGCCGCTGGGAACATAATTTCCCAAAAGTATTTAGTTCCAGACAAGTGTAGTACTTTGGCAACGTTTTTATAATCTTGGGGGATTTGTTGCACTCCTACCGTAGTATTGATAATAATTGGCCAAATTGCCGTAATAAAAATTACAAAAATTGCTGAGCTGGACTTTCGTAAAAAAGTAAAAAGAATGAGCCAGAATCCTGATAGAGTAATGTTTATACTTGAATAGTAGTTGAGATTGCCATAATGAAAGAAACAACCTTGTCGGCGATGCCACCTTGTTTTGA
>JAAUOU010000041.1 GCA_012034765.1 Pleurocapsaceae cyanobacterium CSU_1_1
ACGCTGGCGCTGGCGAGCTAACTCCATTCGCGATGCGGCACTTCACGGAGTTTCGACGTGCCTGCAAGCATCCCCAAGCCGATCCACCGTTCGCCACTGCGCCTGGCTCTGGGCAAGGCGTGGTTCATAAACAAGCGCCGGCTGACCTGGCATTTTCAAAAGCGCGCTTTGCAAGCGAGCGAAGGGATGAGAATCTTGCCCACCTCCACATGCACCACGGCACGCCGATGTTGCGCGAACTCTCGGGCGTCGACATGGAACTGCAGCGGAACAAGATGGCCTCACTGGCCGTTGCAGCTTCATGCATCGATGGGCTGATCATCAAGCCGGGCGAGACCTTTTCATTCTGGCGTCTTGTCGGAAAGCCAACGGCGCGCCGTGGCTTCAAGATGGGGCTTGTTCTGCGCAACGGCACCATCCAGCAGGACGTGGGCGGCGGCCTCCAGATCCCGAGCGTCATCACGCGGAACATGTCGCGCGTCGCGAACCGCATTGTAAAGGGCCTGCTCGGCGGACATGCAATACAGGTCAGGCCCGTCCAAAAAAACAAAATGGATGGGGACAAGATTCGCTTGTGTAGAAGAGACGGGGTGGGACAAGATGATAAATAAATAAATAGAAAAGGGCAAGAAACCTGTTTGGTTCAATTCCCAAAGCCTTCATACTCTCCACAATATCATCAAACATTTCTTTGATGGTTATTTTCATACCCTCGTAGAACCCCATCCCCGTTATGCGCAACTGTATCATCAGCGTCAGGAAAAAGGATTTGCTTGGTGTCTGGAGTATTGGACAGCACAGGACTATAGTGATTTACTAGCTTGGCATAACTTGGCTTGGATCGATCCTCTCTTTTGGGATGATCCAGAAATTGCCACCTGGCTTAAACAGGGCAAGAATTTCACCTTAAGCGATCGCCAAAGAATCTACTCCAAACAGCGAGAAATTATTCAGCGAATTATTCCCCAGCATAAAAAAATGCAAGATCGGGGACAGTTGGAGATTATGACCACTCCCTACACCCACCCGATTTTACCTTTACTGGCTGATACCAATGCAGGAAGAGTCGCTGTTCCTAATTTGTCTTTACCCCAGCAGCGTTTTCAGTGGACAGAAGATATTCCTCGTCATTTAAGTATTGCCTGGGAAATGTACATCGATCGCTTTGAACAAGAACCCCTTGGTTTATGGCCGTCTGAGCAGTCTGTTAGCCCGATAATTTTGCCCTATATTAGTCAGCAAGGTTTTAAGTGGATTTGTTCCGATGAAGCAGTATTAGGTCATAGTATTAAGCATTTTTTCCATCGTGACGAGGCGGGTAACGTTTCTGAACCTGAATTACTATATCGTCCCTATCGCCTAGAAACTGAACATGGAGATCTGGCGATCGTCTTTCGCGATCACCGACTGTCTGATTTAATCGGCTTTACTTATAGTGGGATGAATCCTCGTCATGCTGCTGCGGATCTGATCGGGCATTTAGAAGCGATCGCCCGTTCCTTGAAATCTCATCAAGATCAACCCGATACGGCATTACAAAAGCCTTGGTTAGTAACTATTGCCCTAGATGGCGAAAACTGCTGGGAATACTATCCCCGTGACGGAATTCCCTTTTTAGAGGCTTTATATGAAAGATTGAGTCGTGATGAAGATATCAAGTTAGTAACGGTCAAAGAATTTATTCAACAGTTCCCACCGACGGAAACTATACCTTCCCAACAACTACACAGTGGCTCATGGGTAGACGGTAGCTTTACAACCTGGATCGGCGATCCTGTCAAAAACCGCGCCTGGGATCTATTAACCGCAGCTAGAGAAACCCTAGCTCGACACCCAGAAGCAACAGAAGAGGCGAACCCTGAAGTGTGGGAAGCTTTATATGCTGCTGAGGGTTCAGACTGGTTTTGGTGGTTTGGGGAAGGGCATTCTTCTAACCAAGATGAAATGTTTGACCAGCTATTCCGCGAACATATCGCTGCTATCTATCATGCCCTCAATGAACCTGTACCCCAAGAAATTTATCAGGCGGTAGATAAACATGAAGTAAAAGGCGATCGCTCTCCCCAAAGCTTTATTCATCCCATTATTAACGGTGTTGGTGATGAACAAGACTGGGATCATGCAGGTAGAGTCGAAGTTGGTGGCGCTAGGGGAACAATGCACCGTAGCAGTGCCGTCCAACGGCTGTTTTATGGCTTGGATCACCGCAATTTTTATCTGCGTTTAGACTTTAAAGCAGGAGTCAAGCCCGGTAAAGATATTCCAGGAGAATTACATTTACTTTGGTACTATCCAGGGGTCACAAATCATAATAGTCCTGCGCCAATCGCACTTTTGCCAGATGAACCACCGCTAAACTATCATTTCCACCATCATTTAGGTGTTAACTTAGTTACTGAATCAGTCTGGCTACAAGAGTCTCATAGCCATGGTCAATGGCACATTCGCGCTTGTCGTGCCGAAGTGGCTTTCGAGCAGTGTTTAGAAATTGCAGTTCCTTGGGCTGATTTACACATAGAACCAGATTACCCTCTAGAAATACTCGCGATATTTGCCGATCATGGTAAATTTCAGAGTTTTGTTCCCGAAAACAAGTTTATTCAGCTACAAGCACCTTAGTACAATGAGCAATGAGTAATGACTATTTGGTTTGTGGAATTTTGTTTAATTTTTTAGCCTTTGTTACCTAAAAACCAGCGTCGTCGAGGTTACGCAACTCAATTAATGGCAGCCATGACAGACTGGGGACGCAATCGAGGAGCAACCAAAGTTTATCTTCAGGTAGAAACTGCCAATCAACCAGGGATAAACTTCTACAATAAGCTAGGATTTACTGAAGCCTATCAGTATTTTTATCGCATCAAGTCATGAAGGATTTAATGTTAACACCACATATCAAGCTCGACCAGTTTCTTAAATGGCAAGGACTTGCCCAAACTGGCGGAGAAGCTAAAATTATCATTAAACAGGGAATAGTTACGGTAAACGGAGAAACAGAGTTGAGACGAGGACGCAAACTAGTTACAGGCGATCGCGTTACCGTTACTGGCACAACTCATCGAGTAGAACTTTAATTAAGTTGTGTTGGCGATCGCTGTATTATGTATTAATTAGTTAATTAATAAAATTATCTGGTCGTAACTAACTCTAATCTATTTTGCCACTCTAGAAAAAAAGAGACTAGCAACTAAGCTAATCTCCAATATACTTACTGTTACGAAATCTATAAATCTGTCGGATTAACCCCCCGCAACAGCAGGAACTATGCTCACTTCATCACCATCACTGAGGGCTGTATTTGTACCATCAAGAAACCGAATATCTTCGCTGTTGACATAAAGATTTAAGAAACGACGGGGTTGACCACTCTCATCACAAAGACGAGCTTTGATACCTGGACAGTTGCTTTCCAAAGCATCGATAAGTTGGTCAATATTGCTACCATCACACTCGATAGTTGCCTGATTGTTAGTGAACTTTTGCAGCGGAGTTGGAACTAATACTTTAACGGTCATGATCGATTGAAAAATAAATGAACGATGTAACAAGACTTGATGGATTTGAAGGTAATATTTTAAGCTTTCACTGGATTTATTATGAGGCAGCTTAAAAACAGGTTAACAATTAAATCCCACTTACTTCTAACAGAACAATTAACAAACAACGACTAGATACTAGCTTGCTGCCACTCCAGACGCTCTAGAGTACGTGAACGTTCTAGCGCACGCTCAAAGCTGTCTAGTTTTGGTTCGATGGTTAAAGGCTCACCGATGTATCCTTGCACTGCTTCTTGGGTTTTTAAACCATTACCAGTGATATAAACAACTGTTTTCTCATCAGGGTTAATTTTACCAGCTTCTACTAGTTTCTTCAGGACGGCAATAGTTGTACCACCAGCAGTTTCAGTAAAGATACCTTCTGTTTCTGCTAATAACTTCATACCTTCGATAATTTCTGCATCCGTGACGCTTTCGATATTACCGTTGGTTTTACGCGCGATATCTAGGGCATAGTATCCATCAGCAGGATTACCGATCGCAATCGATTTAGCGATGGTGTTAGGCTTAACAGGAGTAACAAAGTCTCTGCCTTCTTTAAATGCTTGAGCAATGGGGGAACAACCTTCTGCCTGTGCGCCACTAAAGCGAACTTGCTTGTCTTCGATTAAACCGACTTTAACAAATTCGTTAAAACCTTTATAGATTTTGGTAAATAGAGAACCAGAGGCTAAAGGTGCAACGATATGATCGGGTAATTCCCAGCCTAATTGTTCTGCTACTTCATAACCTAAAGTTTTAGAACCCTCAGAATAGTAAGGACGCAGGTTAATATTGACAAAACCCCAACCGTAGCTGTTGCCTACTTCAGAACATAGACGGTTCACCTGGTCATAGTTACCTTTAACCGCCATCACTGTAGGGTTGTAAATTAGAGTACCCATGATTTTTCCTGCTTCTAAGTCCGCAGGAATAAATACGCAGCAGTCCATCCCTGCATGAGCAGCGATCGCTGCTGTAGAATTGGCTAAGTTACCAGTACTTGCGCAAGAAACCGTAGAAAAGCCTAGTTCTCTAGCACGAGTCAAAGCTACAGACACCACCCTGTCTTTAAAGCTAAGAGTAGGCATGTTGACCGCATCGTTTTTAATATACAGATTTTTTAGACCCAGACGGCGAGCTAAACGGTTGGACTTAACCAAAGGAGTCATGCCTGTGCCAACATCAATGGGATTTTCACTCTCTACGGGTAAAAATGCTTTGTAGCGCCAAATTGAATTAGGGCCAGCGGCAATAGTTTCACGGCTAACCTGGCGACGAATTTCGTCATAATCGTAAGCAACTTCTAAAGGCGAAAACGTTTCTTCGCACACGTTCAGTGCTTCTAATGGGTACTTAACGCCACCTTCTTTTGATACTAAATGGGTAAAAGTGCGTCCTTTAGCCGTTTTGATGGGTGTCTGGGTCATGATTTAACATTTATTTCGTCAACAGTTATTGAATGCTATCACGAGTAAAAACCACTAGTCAAACATACCCGATAATTTTAGTCGGGATTAATTTAAACAAAAAAAGAGCCATTGCGCGATCGCTTAACATTAGATCGAGCAATGGCTTCAGAGCATTCGTCAGTCGGTAATTAATTGGTAATCAAATTGGCAACCTTAAAAATACTTTTTAGTTAATAAAGACAGCTTTGCTTTAGTTGCTGGGGGAATCTTGTCTGGAGGGGTCAAAATAGCGTATTTCAAAGCTGAATGAGCCATTGATTCTGGCGGATTGGTCTGTAGTTGTTGGACTGTTGCTTTAATTACCAATTGAGCATTGATGGCATTTTTCTGCAAATTCCCAATAATCATTTCCACCGTAACGCTGTCATGATCGGGATGCCAGCAATCATAATCGGTTACTAGTGCCAAAGTAGCATAGGCTATTTCTGCCTCTCTGGCTAACTTCGCCTCAGTCAAATTAGTCATGCCAATAACTGTTGCATTCCAACTGCGGTAGAGATTAGATTCCGCCTTGGTCGAAAATGCAGGTCCTTCCATACAAACATAAGTACCACCGCGATGTAAATTTACGTCTGACAAATTTAATGAATCTACAGCATCAGCCAAAACATCAGCAAGATTGGGGCAAATAGGGTCACCAAAGGCAATGTGGGCAACTAACCCATCGCCAAAAAAGGTAGAAACACGATTTTTGGTGCGGTCAATAAACTGATCGGGAATTACCATATCTAGAGGTTTAGCAGCTTCGGTGAGTGAGCCAACGGCAGAAGCAGAAATAATATATTCAACCCCTAATTGCTTCATCGCATGAATATTGGCACGAAAAGGCAATTCTGTAGGCAGCAGATGGTGATTACGCCCATGACGAGCCAGAAAAGCCACGGTTGCGCCTTCTAGTTGACCAATGATGATTGCATCCGAGGGATTGCCAAAAGGAGTAGTTAACTTGACTTCCTGAACATCCTTGAGAGCATCCATTTTGTATAGACCACTGCCACCAATTATGCCAATTTTTGCCTCGATCATAAGTCTGTCAAATTCTGATTGTAATTACGCTCGGTTATTTTAACGATCCTAATATATAGACTAAATACTCTACAAGCCAAAATGCAGGAGTATCAAAGATTGGGCGTAAAGTTAGGACTTCTAATTAACCCTCAAGATCGGCAGGTTGAGGTTTATCGACTTCATCAGGAGACAGAAATATTGGATTCCCCCACCGCGATCGACTGCCATCCTCTCATGCCTACTTTTACCCTTGATTTGACTGAGATTCTTTAGTAACCCTGGCAGATCGTCTTAATCTTCAACTTCAGAGGCTAATACCAAAGGCATAACTTCTGTCCCAGGATCAAAGGTGAGGTTGCTGACAAGGCGATCGCGAATCAATTTGGCAATCATTTGATTAATCCGATACATTTCTGGGCAAGAATTAAAACGGTATTTAACATCGATAATTCGCTGTTTTTTCAGCAGGGTTTTACTTTTCTTTTTTTCTTCTACCTGTTTGCTGCGGTTACGCAGAAAGATATCAGGTTTTTCATCACGACTTTTAACATCAGGCAAAATATCTGAACGATAATTGCGCCAGTATCCTTTAAAATTTTCACTCTTGGGATTCTTATAGAGCTTGAAACTATCCAATGTGGGAATATAAAGGGAATAAAATTCTTTTTCTTTAATCACCTGAAAATATCCCCAGTCTTTTTCCTGACGGTTGAGCAAGATATTTAGAGTCAATTCTAAAGAAGGTAGCTTGGTAACGGAAGTAGGGTAGTTTTGTTGGCTATACATAACGTTTAGGCAGAATGGGGATGTTGCTAAGAAAACCAAGATATGTTCCATTAATTAAAGGCACTAATTAAAACAATCTCTATCGAGTCGGTAAAATCATATAATCATGAATCTAGAAAAATTCCTAAGCTTAAGTGCAGGTAGATGGTTTAGTCAGCGTACCAACTACTTTTTAGACCAGAATCAATCCGCCAGCAGCAAGGCTGATATTACCATTGAATTGCTAGCTGCTGATGACTCGCGAGTATTGGAACTTTGTCGACAGCACAATTTAGACTCAAATTTAGCTGTTGGTGGCGCAGTTCAAAGCTGGGATAACTCCGTAGACTGGGGCAAAGATAAACAGGTGGGTTCAGCAACTATTGTTTTAGTAAGTAATCCAGATAGTGAGACTACAGGAAAACTTATTCGTCCCCAAGATCCCCAAGTTGTTGGACAGTATGTATTAGGTCAAGATGAGGCACTAACTCTGACGATTGAAAATGACGAAATGTCTGCCGAGGAACGACAGTGGTTTGCCAGCGACAACTTTAAAATGCGTACCACAGTAGTTAAATATAGCGATGGTACTAAGCAAACCTCGTTTTACTCAGAAATTCGCAAAGCAGTGAGCAGTGAGCAATGAACAATGAACAATGAGCAGTGAACAGTAATATCACAAGGATACGATGTCAGTAATCAGTAATCAGCGCGAAGTTAAGGCGCGTTTTGAGAAAGAATACTCTTACTCAAAAGCCGCCGTGCGTTGCGGGGGTTTCCCCCGTTGTCTATCACGGATACACCTTCGGATAAGCAAACTTCGTAAGAAGTAATCAGTAATCAATTTATCTTCTAGATTGTAGTTGACGATAAACATCGCGGATATCCACCTTGTGATAAGCCAGGGCAACTAGGGTGTGATAGAGCAAGTCTGCCACTTCCGAGGCGATTTGTGCTGGTTGATCGTCTTTGCAAGCCATGACTACTTCGGCTGATTCTTCACCGATTTTTTTAAGGATTTTGTTGTCTCCTCCCGCAATTAGCTGGCAGGTATAGGAAGATTCTGTCGGGTTAGCCAGGCGATCGCAAATCACGCGATAGACTTCTGATAATGTGTCGGCAGGAGGTGCAAGCTTGCGCTCATCGATCTGATGGAAACAGCTACGCTCCCCTGTGTGACAGGCAATATCCCCAACCTGTTCAATGGTAATTAATAGAGCATCACTATCACAATCGTAACGCAGCGATCGCACTTTTTGGATATGTCCTGAAGTTGCCCCCTTGTGCCATAATTCCTGACGGGATCGACTCCAGTACCAAGTTTCCCCCGTAGCCAAAGTTTTCTGTAACGATTCTTGATTCATCCACGCCATCATTAATACTGTACCGTCAAGATAGTCTTGAGCGATCGCAGGTACTAACCCTTGTTCGTTGTAGCGAATTTTGTCTAGAGGCAGACTGTAATTTTTAGTTTTACTTGAGGACATCGTGTTGTGCAAATTTATAAAGTCAGAAGTTACAAAGGGCTTGCCCGTAAGTAGTCAGAAGTGATTTAACAACTTTTTTAGTTCAAATTTCAAGATGTCTTTTTTCCTCACTCTTCTTTTATCCCTATCAAGATTGTCACGCGAAAACGGATAATTTCCAAATTTAGTTGATCACAAGTTGTACTACAAGTTTATTGCCACAAAAAAGCTGCTCCACAATTTGAAGCAGCTCTGTCAATCTAAATCTTAAAACTTAAATCAATCTATATTCGATATAAGCCTCACTAGAATTAACAATCTCCAGGCTGCCCCAAGATTCCAAATCTTTGAGATAATTAAGATTTTTTTGGGTATTTAGCACTCTACCGATAAAAGCATTTCTACTTTTTCTGATGTTGCTTCTTAAAGTGTGCATATTCATTGTTTTAGACTCGATACTCAGTTATTTACCAATTTGTCAACAGTATAAATACTAATAGTTAATTATTAGCAAATCTAATGTATATTTATATTTCTTAAGCATAATTTGCGAATAGCTTAAGAGTTTAAATACTGTCATGCAAATGTTTACCAATGTTTACAATAAGATTGTGCAAAAATCTTGTCTTAGTTTTTGCAACTTTAAAAGTTACACAAGTAATCGCAAAAATAATTAAACAAAAAACTGGCAAGTTTAATTAACCCACCAGCATATTGAAATTATTAATTAATATCTAAGACTACTGCTTATCTTCAATTACCTGATCGATTAGACCATATTCCATCGCTTCATAAGCTGACATAAAATAATCGCGATCGGTATCTTTTTTGATTTTTTCGATAGATTGTCCTGTATTATCTGCCATCATTTGATTCAATTGGTCACGAATACGCAGAATTTCTTTGGCTTCAATGTCAATATCTGTCGCCTGTCTGCGTCCTTGAACACCGCCTAAAGGCTGATGAATCATAATCCGCGAATGAGGCAGCGCCAAACGCTTACCTTTAGTGCCACCGCAGAGCAAGAATGCCCCCATCGAAGCGGCTAAACCAACACAAATAGTTACTACCTCAGACTTGATGTGGCGCATCGTGTCATAGATTGCCAACCCAGCAGTTACAGAACCGCCAGGGGAATTTATATAAAGGTAGATTGGTTTACCAGGATCTTCAGAATCTAGGTACAGCATGATCGCAATGATCTGGTTAGCGAGACTATCGTTAACCCCTCGACCAAGAAAAATAATACGCTCACGATAGAGACGGTCATAAATGCTAATCCAGTCGCTATACTGCTGACCAGGCATTTGATAGGGAACTTTGGGAATACCAATGGGCATAGACTTTTTTACCTTGATAAGGGTTTCTTGTGTTCTTTTTTTTATTTAAAGCTTTGGGTTATTAGCTCTTGATTTAGCGGACAGATGATAGCTTAATTTAACTAAGAGCAGCTACGGGAGTAGGCAAATCGCGAGTGCTTTCTAAAACTTTATCGATTAAGCCATACTCCTTGGCATCTTGAGGAGTCATATAAAGCATTCTGTCTGTATCTTTTTCTAGCTTCTCTACTGATTGACCAGTATTACGGCTAAAGATTTCTAAGACAGCACGCTTGTTTTCAATAACTTCTTTGGCGCGAATTTGAATATCTGTCGCCTGTCCTCTAGCTCCCTGGCGAGGCTGATGAAGAATAATTGTGCCGTTGGGCAAGCTGGCGCGATAGCCTTTAGCTCCAGAAGAGAGAATCATCGCTGCCGTTCCCATCGCCTGACCAATGCAGATAGTGTGTACTTGGGGCTTAATATAATCCATAGTGTCACAGATAGCAAAAGCTTCTGTTTCAAAACCGATCGAGTCTCCACCATACCAAGAAGTACCAGTAGAGTTGATGTACATGGTGATTGGTTTATCTGGATCATCAAATTGGAGAAAAAGTAATTGAGCTACGATCAACTCCGTAACGTCAATTCCCATTTGGTCTTTATACTCATCGGGAGAAACTAAGGGAAGACCTAAATAGATAATGCGCTCTTTTAATAGTAGAGAAGGTAAATCTGGGGGTGGAGTGCGATAGTTGCCACCGCCTCCTCTATAGGGAGCTTGTACTGCCTGAATTAGTGAATCCATAGTTTTATTAGTAAATTTACCTCTTACGTTATATTGTTATCTACGCGACAAATTGACGGGAGAAACAATATCTAAGCTCAAATTATTGCTTTGATGTCAGAGTTCGTACAAATGATTTTAACGCATCTATCTACCAGGATTTACCTTGTTTTAACCTTTAAAACCGAACTTCAACCGTACTAACCGAACTATTGGTGTTTTCCAGCTATAAGCTGCTCCATTTAACTATGGCTAGAACAATTGCTCTAATTGCCCACGACGGGAAGAAAGACGAAATAGTAAATTTTGCGCTCAACCACCAGCCTCTGTTGTCTCGCTATCATCTGATTGCTACGGGGACTACAGGGAAAAGAATCAAGGACGCAACTAAGCTCGAAATAGAAATTATGGCATCAGGTTCATTGGGAGGAGATGTGCAAATTGCTGCTAAAGTCGTAGCGGGGGAAGTGATTGCCGTAATTTTTCTAATCGATTCTTTAAATGCTCAATCCCATGAGCCAGATATTCAAACACTATTGCGGATTTGTAATTTACATTTAGTTCCTTTGGCGACTAACTTAGCGACAGCAGAAGCGATCGCCAGTAGTTTTGCTCAGAGTCTGGTAGCTCATTTGATTTTTAATCCTGTGTCGGGCAATGGTAACGGTAAACAAGATCTGGAATTTATTAAACAAACTCTAGAGCCTCATTTACACCTGGAGGTGCATTTAACTAGTCCTGATATCGATCCGCGGGAATTAGCCGAACAGGCGATCGCTCAAGGTGCAGACTTAATTATTGCTTCGGGAGGTGACGGCACGATTTCGGCAGTGGCAGGAGCAGTTATCGGTACGGAGATTCCTTTGGGAGTTATTCCTAGAGGGACGGCAAATGCCTTTGGTATGGCGTTGGGTATTACTCAGCAAATCAACCAGCTTAGAAGAGCTTGTGAAATAATTTTGGCAGGAAAAATTAGGATCATCGATACTGCTTTATGTAATGATTTGCCTTTAATTCTTTTGGCGGGAATTGGTTACGAAGCCGAAACCATCGAAAAAGCCGATCGCGAGGCGAAAAACCGTTGGGGTTCTCTGGCTTATATTATGGCAGGCTGGAGACAGTTGGACGAACAGCAATTGTTTGAAGCAGAAATTGAAATTGCGGGAGAAATCAGAACTTTTCAAGCAGGAGCAATTACTATTGCCAACGCTGCACCCCCCACTTCAGTCTTAGCTCAAGGCATAGGCGAAGTGGTTGCCGATGACGGTTTATTAGATATTACAATTGCTACGGTGGATAATAAGCTCCAGGCGGTGACTACGCTCTTAGGCATGTTGGGGGCTGCCCTAATTAGAACTAACGCGGAATTAGATAATGTCGTTCATTTGCGATCGCCAAAAGTCAAAATTTCCGCTGCCCCAAAACAAAAAGTTGTGCTGGATGGAGAAATGATCGGCAATACGCCTCTAGAAATTGAATGTCTGCCCCAAAGTCTGAAGGTATTTGCCCCCGTTACACAAAACAAGAATGATAAGCAATAATGTAGCAAGTTCAAGCAGCTTAAATTTTTATAAGCAAAAAGTTCCAGTTCATTTGCTGTCTGGTGAGCAAAAACTTACAGCTATTATTTTGCAACAATTACTAGAATAGCTAATAATGGTCGAGGTCTAATCAAGTCGAACTTTTTGCTGAGTTAAAAAAAATAATCTAGCCAAAAAATTAGTTAATTCAATTATTAATACTAGTAGTTATTTAGCCAATACCAATATATGAAATTTAAGTATAAAATCACTCAATTAACCATCGCTAAAGCAGCGAGTAGTGTCTTGGCATCAGGTTTCCTATTTGGCGCGATCGCCATTCAACCGACTCAAGCTGAAGTCACTTCTGTAGCCCAGGCTCTTGCTCCTGAAGAAGTGAATCTTCGTGCCAAACAAATTGTGGTGCGCATAGACGGGGCTAACGTTGGCTCTGGTTTTATTCTCGAAAGTAAGAATAGTACATATACTGTGCTAACTAACTGGCACGTGATGAAAAACCAGGGAAGTTATACTGTACAGACGATTGATGGTCGCAAGCATCAGGTGACACCTACCAGCATTAAACAATTGCCAGGAGTAGATCTTGCTATTTTGCAATTTAACGCTGACCAAAATTATCAAACTGCCGAATTAGGGGATTCCAGTAGTCTGAGTGAAGGGCAAATCATCTATTTTGCGGGCTATCCAGGAGAATTACGGCGTGAAGATAATCGTTACTATCGCTTTTTTACGGCTAATATAGTTGGCATTCTGCCCAACTCAAGCGAAAATGGCTATTCCCTTATTTATAGCGGAGAAGCCTTTCCTGGTATGAGCGGAGGACCTGTGCTTAATCGAGATGGGGTAGTGATTGGCATTCATGGAGAAGCCAATATTAATGCAATTTCAGGAGGCACTTCCAACTATGCAATACCAATTGTCAACTATCAACAGGCGATCGCTAAATTAAAGACTCAACCCACCGCTCAAACCCCCCCAGCAACCACCAACCCAAAACCTGAAGTAGCAGCTCAAAAGCCCCCAGTCAAAACACCAGCATCCACTAGCCAACAGTCATCACCTAATTCCCCTAACGTTTCTTCCGTCCCCACCTTTTCTTCTGGAGGCAAACCCGCCCAAAAACCAGCAACTAAACCAGAAGTAATTGTCGAAACCGAAACCGAACCCAAACCGCCAGAACTAACCAAGAAACCCGAAGTAATTGTCGAAACCGAAACCGAACCCAAACAGCCAGAAGTGGAACAAATTTCTGTGACAAATGGCAGAAAAATTGCCTTGATCTCTCCAAGAACTGGGATTGATTACACTAGGTTACGCGATCTACTTGAGCAGGGCAAATGGTCAGAAGCAGATCTGCATACCTATCAATTAGTCGAGCAGATTATCAAGTCCGCTAAAAATGACAACAAGCATGTCTTTATAGAATTAAAAACTATTGCCAAATATTCTTGTCCTGATATTAGAACCGTAGACTCTCTCTGGAAGAAATATAGTAACGATCAATTTGGCTTTAGCCCACAACAGGAAGTATGGCAGAGCGTCAATCAGGATGGAGACTTTTCCACTCAAACTTGGCGGCGTTTCGCTACTGAGGTAGGTTGGAAAAAAGGGGATACTATTAATGGTAGCGGTTATTTACTATACGATCAGCTTGAATTTGAGCCGTCAAAAGCACCCCCAGGACAGCTACCCTGGTGGTTTTCCCTTCCAGATGAAGAACAAAAGGTAATTAAATCTTTATTTGCCCGCTGTAATTTTAATCCCACAACCGCAGAGTTGGAAGCAGAAGCAAAAGACAATTCTGGGGACACGGCTCAAAACCCTGATCATAATAATTTTAATAGCAAGAACCAGCCCAACATCAGCAAACCGCCTAAATCTAATCAAAATTAAAGTCTAAAGCTTAGAGCTACGAAAAATCCTCTGAGCGCTACTATCATTAAAATGAACAGCGATCGCCAATGAAACAACATCAAATAGCTTTAAAAATCAAAACTACAGGTAAATCTCTCCATAAGATTACCAGCCAAGTCGAACAGGCTGTGGCTAAATCTAATGTAGTGACAGGACTTTGTACAATTTTTGTCCGTCATACTTCTGCTTCTTTGTTAATTCAAGAAAATGCCGATCCTGATGTTCTAATTGATTTAGAAAACTTTTTTGCCCAACTAGTACCTGAAGATGCTAATCGCTATATCCACGGTGCAGAAGGTGTGGATGATATGCCCGCTCATATTCGCTCGGCTCTAACTCATACCTCAGAACAGATTCCAATTTCTAGCAGCAGGTTGGTTTTGGGTACTTGGCAGGGAGTATATCTTTGGGAGCATCGTCAACGGGGTAACTATCGAGAAATAATTGTTCATATTAGTGGTGAGTAGTCATTTTAAGTCCAAATACCTATCACATAACTTCTGTCACCGAATGGCAGTCAGCGAAAACCACTGGTGAATACAAACCAAAAGGATTTGCCCAGGAGCAGTTTATTCACCTTTCCTATAGTCATCAACTCTTAACCGTAGCTAATCGTTTTTATGGAGCGCAAAACGGACTTGTTATATTAATGATCGATTCATCTAGAATAAAGGATGGTCTAATTGAGGAAAATCTGGAGGGGGGTATTGAGTTATATCCTCACTTTTATGGCGTATTGCCGATTGATGCTGTGATTGATGCGATCGCCTTTCCTTGTAATGCTGATGGTAGCTTCGACTTACCAGTCGAATTAAACATTTGAATTATGACTTGAATTATTTATCTTGACGAAGATCGTCTCGCTCATGCGATCGCTTTCCATGGAAAAAGTAAAATCTTGCGGTGTAATCTGCTTCACAAAAACTAAAAAACCATCATTTTTGTTGATGAAGCGATCCTATCGTTATGATTTGCCCAAAGGTCATATTGAACCAGGAGAGACAGAGTTACAGTGCGCCCTACGAGAATTATTTGAAGAGACGGGAATTACTAGAAAGCAAGTCTGCTTGGAATTGGATTTTCGCTTTCGCACAATTTATTATCCTCGTTATCGACGTTTTGGGGGAGAAAAAGTCGAGAAATCTTTAGTTATCTTTTTTGGCTGGGTAAGTGAAGAATTAGAAATTGTCATGACCGAACATAGTTCTTCTGAATGGGTTAAATGGAATCCCCCTCACTATTTTCATAACCGAATTATTGACGAGTTATTAGAAACAGTAGAACGAAAACTAATGATTGAGCGATAGCAGTAATTAAAATCTCACATAGTGCATTATTTGCGAGATTAGATTGCTATCAAGGTTGAGGCGAGTTGATAAATCAACCAGGTTGCGATATTTACCATGTTGTTGCCGTTGGAATACAATTTCTTGAGCTAAGTCAAAAGACATTTCAGGAATGGCAGCAAGTTCTTCAATCGAGGCGCTATTAAGATTAGTTTTTACAGGACTCAGAGGACTAAGGCGATCGTAATAGGCAAAAGCCAAAACTGGTTCATAGGGCTGCAAATGTTGCACAGAAACACCGATCGTCGCAGCAATATCCTCTAGACAAACTAACTCTACTCCCATTCTGACCAATTCTACCAGCGATCGCGCCTGACGAATAGAAACTCCTGGTAGTCGCAGCCAATCATCCACCGTGGCTAAATTAACGTCAATCTTAATCCCTAATTCAGCAGCGATCGCAATTTCACTTAAAGACTGAAAACGATAGTAAGGATCGTTGGCTATTTTCTTTCTGATTCCAATCTGAGATAGCTTAAACATAGAAATGATTACTGATTATTTGCCCTAAAGGACTAGCTTCTTACGTCCTAAAGGATACCGCTCCGCATATCGCGTCGCGAAGCTTATCCTTTAGGACTGATTACTGATTGCTCACTGTTCACTGTTCAATGTTCAACTGATTTGCTCTAAAAGCTGACGGCGTTTTTGTTCAAACTCATATTCTGTAACCAAACCATCTTCTCGTAGCCGATCAAGTTCCCGCAAGGCTTCGGCGATCGCTTTTACCTGGGGAGCGGTACTCAAATTAAAGTTATCTTGATATCCATTAAATTGACGCTCAAACTGTTCTAAATCTTGCACCAAATACCACACAGCATCAATTGCCGAAGCAATATGAGGAATGGGCGTAGACCACAATAAAAGATACATGATGCCCCATACTGGCTGACCTAAATATAGTTTATGCAGTCCTATAACAGGGGATACAGTACCTAATAGCGCTAAGGCTACGGCGAAACGACGCTCTTTATGATATTTAAAAACTTGCTCTAGTACAGACATGCAAAATTTGACTACCCTCAATAATTGAGTTTACTTTAGCCTATTTTTTTGATGTATCCCAGCCCAAAACTAGGCACAAAAAAATAATTAGTTAGTAGGCGATTTCTACAATTCCAAAATCTTTAACAACTCTAAAACCACCCCATTCGTCCAGCCGAAGCCAATTTCGTTAGAACTATAGCCAAAAAAGATTTCGTCAGAAACGTTAGCCGAACAAGTACACACATCATATTTCTCCACTAGCGTCCCAGTTTGATTAAATTCTTGAACCGCCATAGTTAAAAACTTACCTGCAATCCTTTTAGCATCTTCTTCGTAGCCGTAGCGCAGCAATCCTTCGACGGCGATTAAATTTAAAGGAGCCCAGCCAAAAGGAGCATCCCATTGATTTCCACTAACGTGAGTACTGGTCAGTATACCTCCTGGTTGTTCAAACTTAGCTAAATTTTGCCATACACGTTTAGCTTGTTCATCTGAAGCAATCCCCGCCCACAGAGGATAAAAGGTGGTAGCATACTCGTATTGTCTGCGATCGCCAGTTCGGAAATTGTAGTCAAAATAAAGCCCTGCTTCTTCATCCCATAAAAACTGATTAATTCTTTCTTGGCGTAAAGAAGCGCGATCGCGCCATTGAGCTGCTATTTGCTCATAACCGAGAATTTCATTGATTTTAGCGGTATCTTTCTCCATTTGCACTAGCAAAACGTTGAGGCAGACAGGCGCATACTAAAAGGGCCAAAACGGTTAGTGATATCAAATCCTGACTCTCGCATCGAGCGATCGCCTTGATAAAATAACTCGCTTAACTCATCTGTTTGGCGATCGTAATACAGGTTGACATCGTAATCGTCGATTAGTTGCTACCAGTGAATTTGGCTCAAAATATAGCGCAGGCGATCATAATCATCCTTGAGCAGAGTACTGAGAGTGCGTCCTACATTCACCAGCCAATCTCGATTTGCCTGACGCTGACGATAAACATCTCTGACTGAAGCTGCTACCAAAGATTCGACAGGAATATCTTTGACTGATAATAAAGTTCTCAGAAAGTCTAATTTTTCGGTAAAGTGAACTACTTCCACCTCGTCGCAATGATAAACCGACTGATGAATTTGAGGTGGGCGAGGAGGCAGGTATTGATATATTTGACCTAAATTATTACCGTTCAAATTATTAGGCGTTTCAAACCCAACAATCGCTGCTTTAAACTCAGTTTTCAGCATGGCAAAAATTTGAGGCTGCTGTTCCCGCAATTCTTCTAAAGACAAGCCTAACGCTCTTGCGCGGTGAACTGAATCAATTGGACTAGTAGTGACATAAGTGACGACGGCAAAGATTTTATTCCCCGATTCTTCATCAAAAGACTTGATCCAGCTACCAAAAGGAGGCATTACAGGAAACTTCAGATCTTCGGGTTCAAGACATTGAGCTAGATATTGGGTGGTTGAAGTTTCGATTACCTCTCCAATATGCTGAGGATTGCGACCATCGACTGTAAATTGAGGCAGGGGAAGACGCATTGTTGAAGACTGGAAGGGATAAACAGTATAAGGATAATAAGATAATACTTTTATTCTCTTGACTATCCCGATCTTGATCTTGAGTAGACTAACCTTATTTTTTCTTCTTGGTTAAATCTACTGCTGCCAATTCCCCTAGATTGAAAGTCACTAATTTATCCCAGTTGCCACCTTCAAATAGTACGGCTACTTTCCCATCATCGATCCGCTGTACCAATCCTTGGTAATTAAAGTAGATATCGTCAGAATTGGTAACTTTAACCGTTGCACCAGGTAAAATAATCATTTGCTTAAATGCGATCGCTTTTGGGAGAATAATTTATTTTACCTAGTTTACCAAGTAAACCTCTGGTTGGTGAAAGAAATCAATCTTTAATCGCATCCAGGATTTCATCAGTAGTTGGTTTGTAGTTGGGTTCGACTAGTTCAATATTCTCTTTCCAAATATAATAAACTTGCTCAATTGTCCCATCATGGTGACTCCAAGAACCCGTGTAATCAATAAAATTCAGCCTAACTAAAAGCCATTCTTGGTCAGGAGAATCTAATGGTTTGGTAGCAAAAATAAATCCCGCCTCATTATCCTGATATTCATATAATTCAAGAGCATACAAAGAACCTTGCCACCCATATTCTCCCGAAATTGTTGCCTCGATCGCCGCTCTTTCAGTATTGTTTTTAGGAGTAAAAATAAACGCTTCTTCTGGGATTTCTTGATAAATTACTGGTGACCAGCTAAATTTACTCAGCATAAAGTCCGCTAGTTTCTGTAAAGCCTGTTTATCTTTGGTCATGAGCCAAATTTCTGGCTCTAGGCGATTACTAATTATCCACTTAATTTCGTTTCTAAATTTGTATGCTACAGCAGCAAAAGCATGATCGTAAACTAACTTGTAATCGATACCAACGTAACCTTCGTTTAGTAATTGTTCAATAGTTTTTTGTGAAGGAAAAGGTTTTTTATAAGAAAAGTCATAATGTACTGGTCTGGTTTGCAAATCAAAGTCTAGATAGGTATTATTTGTCCGTAGTTTATTTATCTTATTATATTTCATGATAAATATTATTTTTTTAAGAACTAATAATTTATTGTTCCCCAAACAAATATCAAACATATAGGTATTATTTTAAATCAGTTAATATGAGATCTAAAATTAATTTTTGCTTGTATATTGACAAATGCTTAAACCATTAAAAACTAAAAGTCAATTTTAAATTAATGAAATAATTTACTTAAGTGTAAGAAATAAAAAAAATTTCAATATTTTCAATCATTATCTCATCGTAATAATCGTAAGCAATGATTATTTGAAAGTTACCTTGCTCTTGACATAATTAAATTTAAACGCTTAACAGCTTAAGTAAATATTTAAAACATTAATCAATTAAATGGTCACAGCCAATTATTACGATTAAATTGGAGATAATTTAGCTCTCAAATTGATTTATAAAATGGCGATCGCCAAAATTAAATTTTTGTAATCATAAGTAATTAAAAAAATCATGATTGTATTTGACCAAGAATAGATAAAATAAGGCTTGTGCCAAGAGTGAAAAGGTTATCTATGTCTGCCATGTCTGAGATTGGGTCTGCCCCCTTTAGTGCTGAAGAAATCGCCTCAGAAGGTATCAAGCCAGAGGAATATCAAGAAATTGTCAATCGTTTGGGTCGCCATCCTAATAAAGCCGAGTTAGGTATGTTTGGGGTCATGTGGTCAGAACACTGCTGTTATAAGAACTCTCGACCTCTTTTAAGCCAGTTTCCCACTACAGGAGAAAGAGTCTTAGTCGGGCCAGGAGAAAATGCTGGGGTCGTAGATTTAGGTAACGGTCTACAACTAGCATTTAAAATTGAATCCCATAACCATCCTTCGGCAGTTGAACCGTTTCAGGGGGCAGCTACAGGAGTGGGGGGCATTCTGCGGGATATTTTTACGATGGGTGCGCGTCCCATTGCCATTCTTAATTCTTTGCGGTTCGGTAATTTAGAAGATGCCAGAACTAGGCGTATATTTCAAGGAGTAGTTGAAGGCATCTCACACTATGGTAATTGCTTAATTGCCAGTGAAACTTTCATCTGGAGGGATAACCAAGGTATTCACTTTGATACTATTGGCAACTTTGTGGAATCTCTCATGCCCAAAAATCAGGATACCTATGAGTTATCTAAATTTCAACAGGTAGAAACTCTTTCTTATAATTCTGAAACTCAAAAAAGTTGTTGGCAACCTGTCAAAAGAATTTTTAAACGCACTACCCAACAATTAATTAAAATTCGTACTTCTTTAGGACGTACTTTAACAGTAACACCCGATCATCCTGTATTAACTCTAGAACATGGCGATCGCATTATTAAACCAGCAGCTAAACTAGAAGAAGGTGATTATCTACCTCTACTTTTGGATTTTCCAGACAACGAGCAGTCAATAGTAAACATAGACTTGTTAGCTATATTAGGAGAAGCACATCAGGATGTTTATGTCGATCTACCCTCAAACTGGCAGCCGAATCCTGAAATTAAAGCTGCATTGAGGCAAATTGAACCTTCTACTCTTAAACGTCATCGTTATTGGCAAAAAGGATATCTGCCTCTGGCTCATTTCTTTAAACTAGAATCACTGCTAGATATTTCTCGTCAAGACCTCAGACTATATAGGCGCAGTGGTAAAGCTAATTATCCTCGTGCAGTTATCTCGGTCAACGATTTATTTGCCCGTTTAATTGGGTACTATCTCTCAGAAGGTTGTATATCTCAAAATGCCAATACCTACAAAATTATCTTTACTTTTGCTCATCACGAATCAGAATATGTCAATGATGTCATAGCAGGATTAAAAAGTCTGGGACTACGCCCCTGCATAGAAAAAAGAACCTCCACTATAATTGTTTATGCTACTTCCTGGTTATGGGGATATCTGTTAAAAGAAGTTTGGCAATGTGGTTATTTGGCTACTAATAAATCAATGCCAGCTTTTGTCTTTCAATTATCCAGTCAATTACAAAAGGAAGTACTAAAAGGTTTATTCCGAGGGGATGGCTCGTTAACCACTAAAACCAATGGTAATCACGCTAAAATCACCTTTGCTACCACTAGTAAAAAACTATTCGAGCAGACTTTAGTACTACTTCAAAATCAAGCGATCGTTCCCTATATTTATTGTCAACCATCTAAAAAAGGAACAATTGAAGGACGCGACTATATTAGTTCACCTCTTTGGCAACTAGAAATTAATAACTATGATAGTTTAACAATACTTGCGGATGTTTTTAGTCAGGAACGTAATCAACAGTTAGCGATCGCTTTAGCTAAATATAACGGCAATAAACATTCTTTTCCGCGATATTTTATTACTGATAAACTAGCTTTCGTCAAAATTAAGAATATAGAACTAGAAGCTGTTACCGACACTTCAGTATATGACGTAGAAGTGGATAATACTCACTTATTCGCTACTACTTCAGGTATTGTTACTCATAATTGCATTGGCGTACCAACGGTAGCAGGAGAAATTTACTTTGATCGCGCTTATTCTGGTAATCCCCTAGTCAACGCAATGGCATTGGGACTCATGGAAACCGATGAGATTGTTAAATCTGGGGCAGCGGGTATCGGCAACCCCGTACTGTATGTCGGTTCAACCACTGGCAGAGACGGTATGGGGGGCGCAAGTTTTGCTAGTTCAGAGTTAACCGATGATTCCATGGATGATCGCCCTGCGGTGCAGGTAGGAGATCCCTTTTTGGAAAAATCTTTAGTAGAGGCTTGTTTAGAAGCTTTTAAGACTGGTGCAGTAGTCGCAGCACAGGATATGGGGGCAGCGGGATTAACCTGTTCTACCTCCGAGATGGCGGACAAGGGTGGCGTGGGTATTGAACTAGATTTGGACTTAATCCCCGCCAGAGAACCAGGGATGACTCCCTATGAGTATCTTCTCTCAGAGTCCCAAGAAAGAATGCTGTTTGTGGCAACTAAGGGTAGAGAACAAGAATTAATTGATATTTTCCACAAGTGGGAACTTCAGGCAGTGGTTGCGGGTTCGGTAATTGAAGAACCAGTGGTTAGAATTTTATATCAGGGAGAAATAGCAGCAGAAGTTACCGCTACTGCCTTAGCGGATGATACTCCTATTTATCACAGGGAATTGTTAACCGAACCCCCCGCTTATGCGAAAGAAGCTGCTCAATGGACGGCAGATAATTTACCTGGCTGCGATTATCAAGGGATAGACGTTCAGGGAACTTACAAAACCTGGAATGAGATTTTGCTTCAGCTATTAGATACCCCCACTATTGCCTCGAAGCAATGGGTATATCGTCAATATGACCATCAAGTACAAAATAATACAATTCTCCTGCCTGGTGGGGCAGATGCAGCGGTAATTAGAGTTCGTCCTATCGATGCCAAACCCGAAGACTGTAATATTGGTGTAGCATCAACTACCGACTGTAACCCCCGCTATGTCTACCTCGATCCTTATGAGGGTGCAAAAGCAGCCGTCGCCGAAGCAGCACGTAATCTTAGCTGTGTTGGGGCAGAACCCTTGGCAGTTACGGATAATCTCAACTTTGGTAGTCCTGAAAAACCCGTAGGCTACTGGCAACTAGCTAACGCTTGTAAGGGGATAGCCGATGCTTGTCGGGAACTATCCACCCCTGTAACGGGAGGAAATGTTTCTCTATATAACGAAACTTTAGATTCAGCGGGTAATCCTCAACCGATTTACCCCACTCCCGTAATTGGCATGGTGGGTTTAATTCCTGACATCACTAAAATCTGCGGACAGTCTTGGACTAAAGAAGGGGATGTTATTTATCTCTTGGGTAACTCTAATTACGTTCTCGGTGGATCTGAATATTTAGCAGCAGTTCACGGTACGGTGGCAGGAAAACCGCCCATAGTTGATTTTGATCTCGAAAAAAGTGTTCAGGCTGCTTGTCGCTATGGTATTCGTCAGGGATGGATTCAGTCGGCTCATGACTTAGCAGAGGGGGGATTAGCGGTTACTTTAGCCGAAGCCTGTATTGGTAATAGTTGGGGGGCAACAGTAAATATCCCTGTATCTGAGTTTCAACGTCTAGATGAAATTTTGTTTGGTGAAACAGCTAGTCAGATCGTGGTATCAGCGAGTCCAGATTTAATGGATACTTGGGAAACTTATCTAAATAACAATTTAGCTGACTGTTGGAGGAAAATAGGTGTAGTGGGTTCACCTCAATCGGCACTAAAGATTTTAACAAATGATAATCTATCGTTAATTAATGTTAAGATCGCAGAGGTAACGATCGCTTGGTCACAGGCTATAGAAAAAAGACTAAATTCTTGATGCTGATTGAATCAGTGATGAGACAAGGAAATTTTTACACGAGCGAGAAAAGACCTCAGCTTTAGTTTGAGCCAGCATTTAGTCTGGAAGATGTTAAAAACATTTCCCTAGTAAATACATATATCTGTAAATACTTATTACCCAAAAGTAGGAGCCAGCCAATAGCATGATGCCACAACAATCTTTCGATTGGATAGAAGATTCTGATTCTTTAATGGATGTTCAGCGGGCTGATAAGCCAGAAGAAGCCTGTGGTGTATTTGGGGTATATGCCCCTGAAACAACTTTTGATGTAGCCAAGCTCACCTATTTTGGTCTTTATGCTCTACAACACCGAGGACAAGAATCAGCAGGAATCGCTACTTTAAATAAAGGCGATCTTTATTGTCACAAAGACATGGGATTGGTTTCTCAAGTATTTAATGAAGAAATATTAGGACAGCTACCTGGAGAAATTGCGGTTGGTCATACACGCTATTCTACTACTGGCTCTAGTTTAAAAGAAAATGCTCAACCTGTAGTATTAGATACTAGACTAGGGAAACTAGCTTTAGCCCATAATGGTAATTTAGTCAATGCTGTAGAACTGCGTCAGCATTTAATTCAGCGAGAAGCTAATTTTATTAGCTCCACCGATTCCGAAATGATTGCTTTAACGATCGCCGATGAAGTTAATCAGGGTAAAAACTGGATTCAAGGAGCAGTAAGTGCCTTTAAAATGTGTGAAGGGGCTTATAGTTTAGCGATCGCAACTCCTGATGGCTTAATGGGTGCGCGCGATCGCAACGGTATTCGTCCTTTGGTAATTGGTGTACTGTCAACAGAAGATGGAAACCAGCGCTATGTCTTATCCTCAGAAACCTGTGGTTTAGATATCATTGGGGCAGAATATGTCCGTGACGTACAGCCAGGCGAATTAGTTTGGATCACTGATTCAGGGGTTGCATCGGTAATTTGGACAAAAGAAGCAGATAAAAAGCTCTGTATCTTTGAAATGATCTACTTTGCTCGTCCTGACAGTGTGATGCACGATGAGACTTTGTATAGCTACCGTATTCGTCTTGGTAGACAACTAGCTAGAGAATCCTTTGTAGATGCCGATTTAGTAATTGGAGTTCCCGATTCGGGTATTCCTGCGGCGATCGGTTTTTCTCGTGAATCAGGGCTTGCTTATGGTGAAGGGTTGATAAAAAATCGCTATGTCGGGCGTACCTTTATTCAACCTACCCAAAGTATGCGAGAAGCGGGGATTCGCATGAAGCTTAATACCCTCAAAGATGCTTTGCAGGGTAAAAGAATTATCATTGTTGATGATTCGATCGTGCGTGGCACAACCAGCAAAAAAATTGTTCAAACCTTAAGAGATGCTGGGGCAACGGAAGTACACATGCGCATTTCTTCTCCCCCCGTAACTCATCCCTGTTTTTATGGTATCGATACCGATAACCAAGATCAGCTAATCGCTGCGACCAAATCTGTAAAAGAGATTGAAGCAAGAATTGGGGTTGATACCTTGGCATATTTATCTTGGGAGGGGATGCTTGAAGCAACTCAGGAAAACACCCATAATTTCTGTTCAGCTTGTTTTACTGGCGACTATCCCGTTAATATCCCCGAAGATGTCAAGCGCTCTAAATTGATGTTAGAAAAAATCAAGGTTTAGATATAGGACTGTGGGTCAAGCAAACGAATATGCAGTTAGAATTGCGATCGCACCAGAACAAGATTTTTTTGCCAAGGCGATCGCATCCATTCGAGTGCGATGCACAGCGAGTCCTTTAGGGCAAGCCCTTCGGGTATCCTAAAGGACTAGCTCCGCTTCGCGCTTCGCGATCGCAATTTTAATCTGATATAGTTTGGATTGAATCAATTGAACGCAATTCTACTAGCTAAATGAATAAGCTAGACGAAACCTTAAACATTTCACCGAGCTTTTTAGCTTGGGACTTACTAATTGATCGTTTACCATTAACTACTTCCGAAACGATTCCGCTTGAACCAATAATTCCAACTAGATCGGACTGTTTTTTGCCGCTTGATTCCATTAGATATTGCAACATTTCAGTTGGAGATTGCGTTTTCCAATCATCCATCGGACAAAAATTATCTCTCAATATGAGAGAGTTTGTCAAGTTATCGATCGCAATTCTACTCTGTCAAATCTCGATCACACCAGAACAAGATTTCTGTTTTCAGGCGATTGGACTCCGTCCACGCTGCGCGATCGCAGTTTCTCATGAGAGGGCATCATTAGTATTGACCAAAAAACCTATCTCAACCTGAAATAGAATATATGAATGCACCTACCGATAGCAAAACGGCATGGGAGAGATGGTGGCGAATTGAATTATTGAAAAGTACAACTTTGATTTTAAAGTGATATGGAAGAATTATTAATGCTACGTCAATTTATCGAAGAGCAAAAATATGACCAGGCTTTGGAATTAGTTGGCGAACTCGAAGCAATGTCTAAAGAAGATAAACTAAATAAAATTTATAGTTATGCCGTAATTTTACTTTTACATCTTATTAAACAAGCAGCAGAAGAGCGCATTACTAGGTCTTGGGAATTTTCAATCTATAATTCAACTAAAGAAATTAAACGAACTAATAAAAGACGTAAATCAGGAGGATATTATGCCAATGAAGATGAATTACAAGAAATTTTAAATGATGCTTTTGACACTGCCATAAAAAAAGCAGCTATTGAAGCTTTTGAAGGTCAATATACAGAAAAAGAGTTGCTTTTAAAAATAAAGCCCGAAGAAATTAAGGAGCAAGCTTTGTTATTAATCGCATAAAAACAAGATTTCTCCTCTCAGCGATCGCCGTTTGAGTTTAGGATATAGTAATGTATTACTAATTTTTACTCCCAACCGAACTCCATACCTAAATATTTTTCCAACTGTCTATTATAAGGAGCAAAGTATTTGACTAAAATCTCTCTAAGAGCCGGATCTGCGTCTTGATAAGAACCAGAATTAACTTTAGGATAATTATTTAATAGACAGCCAGGTAGATCGAGAAACTTAAATACCTGTTCCATATTTGCCCCAGGATTCAGATAAAAATCTTCACTTTTGAGAATTAAGAATTGTTCGCGTCCTAAAATTTCCATCCAGGGTTTGAGTTTATAGATATAAAGACTACTCATAATATTGTCTGGATTATAGTAGCCTGTGTTGGTAATCTCTGCTTCAGAGACGGTAGCTAATCGATCAATTTCAGTCGCGATCGCCGTTGCCAAATCTAGCTTAGTCAAGCCTGTATTCAGCTTATGATAATGCCAAGATATTGCTCGATCTACGGGATTTCTGAGTAATATAATAATTTTGATCTGGGGAAAAGTATCCTTAATTCTTTGTGCCACTTCAGGAAAGCGGAGATAATTAGGGGTGGCTTCTCCTGTCCGAAAATCAGGGCGATCGCTAATAGTCGGGAAATGAGCTAAATACCAATCAATACCTCGTTCATAATGTTGCCAATAGAAATCAAGCTCTTTCTTGTGAGAAAGTAATACTTGAGGATGGCGACTAAGGTAATGGTAAATTGAGGAAGTTCCGCATTTAGCTGCTCCTGCAATAATAAAGTCGGGTCCAGATTTTTTTTGACTTGGCCAGTCCAATTTTGCCAGATCGGGATAGGCTTGAATTGCCTGTTGATAACTGCCAGTACGGTAACAGTCTACCGCTTCCTCCACTCGATCTTGTTGAGTCAAAGCATCCCCTAGATTTCCCCAGGCAACACTAATTTCTGGATGCTTGCTAACTATCTGGCGATAAACCTTAATTACCTCAGAAAATTGTTCCTCAGCGATGGGAGTATATTGCAGATCTATATAGGTACTCTTGAAAAAAGGATCGAGTTGAATTGATTCAAGATAAGCTGTAATCGCCTCTGGGAAAGAACCTTGAGCGCGCAAAAGTTTACCAAGCTGAAAATACAACTCAACAGTAGCAGGGAGATCTTCAGCTAAAGTCGATTCCTCACCACTAACAGCAAATGCTGCTAAAAGATCTTCTTTACCCAGGTAATTGATTGCCTGACGCAAACAAGCGATCGCTAAATCAAATTGCTGAAGGTGTCGATAAATCGCTCCCATCTTGACCAAAGCAAGAACAAACTCAGGATTAATTGAAATTGCTTGCTGATAGGCTGAAATTGCCTGTTGCCATTGCCGTTGATTTTGCCGAAGCTTTCCTAGCTGATAGTAGGGGAGAGCATAGTTTTCCTTGAGAGCGATCGCCTGTTGCCAACAGGATTCCGCTGCAACATATTCTTTAAGGGCAAAATTAGTCAATCCCCAATGATAGTAGACTCTAGCACTTTGCTCTAGTTCTGCTGCCTGTTGAAAATTATTGCTGGCTCGCAACCATTTCTTTTGAGCGGCTAAAGCCGATGCGAGAGCAAAAAGATAGTTAGAGTTTTGGGGATTATTTTTAACTCCCTGACGATAGACTTTAATCGCCTGCTCATCTTTACCCTCTTGCAACAGCAGATCTGCCAAAGTTTTATATACCGACTCAAAATCAGGCTGAAGCGCAATTGCCTGTCGGTAATGCTTAATTGCTAATTGCCATCGTTGTTGTTGAGCATATAAATCTCCCAAATCCGCTTGTAATTGGGCAGATTGGGGATTAACCGCTATTTGTTGAATACACTCGGCGATCGCCTGGTCAATGGCAACTGGATCTAATCTAGACAAAGAACTTTTCACTGATTAATTATATTAATTACTAATTACTGCTCACTGCTCACTGTTCACTGTTCATTGTTCATTGCTCATTGCTCATTGCTTGCGAATAATTAATTGGAAAGTAGCAGGAGATAAATGAACTACTTGCCACTGATCTTTAACAGAAGCCAAAAAGCGATCGGTACCTGTTTGGGGATCTTGTTGGGGATCTTGAGGATTACGCCAACCATAGTAACCAAATATCAGAAATCCTCCTGATTTAAGCAGTTTCCAAGCTAGTTGAGCATTAATTTCGCTGTGTTCAATCAATTTACATCGATCCTGAAGATGAATTAAATCAAACCTATTAGGGGTACATTCTGCCATTTGCTGGTGAGTATCACCCAGGCACAAGCTTACTTTGGATTCTGCACCAGTTTTAATGATGTTTTCTTTAAATTTGCCTGCAAACTGGCTATCAATACAGGTAAGATGGCTTGCTTGGTGAGTTAACAACTGATCTACCAGCCAACAGCTAGACATTCCCTGATAACAGCCTACTTCTAGAGCATTGATCGGTTGTTCTGAAAAAGATTTAAGCAGTTCTGACCATACAGGAATACGATGACTAAAAATATCTGTCGAAAAAAAATAGTCATGGGAGACACATTGATCCCAACCGCGTTGTTCACAGGCTTTTTGAAAGTTGGCAGCAGCGTCAGCTAATTTGCCTTTTGCCCGCAGAGCATTACCTAATTGACTATATACCCACGGATATTCCTCCACCAGATTAATAATGGCATAGCAGGTAGAAATTGCTTCATCCCACTTCTCAGTCAGCAAAAAGATTTTAACCAAGTCGCGATATGCCCAGGGAAAATCAGGATCGTATTTAATCGTTAGACGCAAACAGGCGATCGCTTGTGCAAATACACCTTGCTGAAGATAAATCGTACCTAATTTATACTGTGCCTTAGCTGCTGTTGGTTCAACCTCTAACAGTCGCCGATAGACAGCCTGTGCTAGCTCTAATTTGCCCTGCCGTTGGTAAATTTCTCCTAGATCGAAAAATGCAGCTACGATGCCCTGACTCCCCATCGTTGCCTGTTCATAACAGGCGATCGCTTCCGTGATTTTGCCTTTCTTTTCTAAGGCTTTGGCTAATTTATAATATCCTTGTTGGTTAACTAAGTTGGGGTTAATCTGAATTGCTTGATACCAGCATTCCATTTCTGCATCTCTACGCTGGAGTTGACCATTGATCTGAGCCAAAGCAGAGTAGATTCGCGCGCAATTAGGAAAGTACTCTAGTGCATGTTCAAATGAACTTAGGGCAGCGATTAAATCGTTTTCCAATAAATGTAGTTCTCCCAGTTGAGAATATGTTTCTGCCAAATTAAGAGTGTGATCTAATGCTAGAGAATGCCAGATAATAGCTCGGTCAAATTCGGCTCTTCCTTGAAGTAGATTACCTAAATTATTAAAAGCAGCCTGCCACTGTTCAGGATTATCGGCGCTAGTTGTAATAGCCTGTTCGCACTGAGTAATAGCCTGAGCTAAATAGGTAGAATTCACGAATTTAATTGATAAAAATTGATGAATGAATGATCAAATCAAAAACTAATTTTAGTTTTTAGTTTTGTTGCTGACAATGCTGTAAAACCAATTTGAGCGCATCAATACTAACAAAAATATCTTCAGTTAGCGCGTTTTGGTACATTAAATTACGTAGAGATGAACAGCTAAAGTTTTTTCCCACTATGTAATAGTGCTGTAAGTCTAGCTGTTGGCTAATCATCCAGTAGTCTGTTCTGATGTAGTTAGGAGAAAAAAGCTCAACCACTTGAGTATTAGGAGAACAAAAAACTAGGTTAGTTAGCCCCGAACCATGGGGAGAGACAATCATCTTGGCATTAGCAAATATCTCTACCTGCTCTAAAAAAGACATTTCCTCCAGAAACACCGTCACAAAACCTGATTTAACCAGTAACTGGCTAATCTCTACCTCGTTAACCAACTGCCTATTTTTAGCCTTAGCTCGACTAACATAGATTTTAGAACGATCATTCTGGCTGTGATTAATTTGAGGCAAAAAGGTTTGTCTGAGAAATCTAATTGTTCCTTCGGGAACCCAGTCTAAATAACCAGGGAAAGAAGGTACAATTAGCTCGCTAGCTTGAATATGACTGTGGCGATCGCTTTCAATAATTTTATCTTGGGCAATCCCCAGCAGTTTTAAAGTTTCTTGCTGATAAGATTTGCTCAAACTATTGACCACAAACCAATCAATCTCTTTAAATTTGATCTCACTGCGTCTTAATAGTTCTAATCTCGGCAAAATATCAAACATCCAATGGTAGTAAACATGACCTGCTAAACCAGATAATAAAGCCACTTTACCTGTAATTGTTTCGATTGGTGCAATGTTGTCCTGCTCATAAATTTTATGTTCGACTCTTTCTTGATAAGGGCATCCAGGCAAAAACCAGGGATAGTCTCTCGATAAATCTCCCAACAGATAGTTATCTGGTGTCATAACTGCCATGGCAGAACAAATTACCCAAGAGTTTTTCTGTGGTGCTACCCAAGCTCTACCATTGGGAATCGTCACCACAAAAGGTAATTCCGTCTCAATTGTAGGAGCTTGCTTGAGGGAACATTTATAGGCATTTTGACCGATCTGAAGTGGTTTAAACTGAGCGATCAGCTTGGTCATACAATTGTTGCAGTTGACTCCCCCACAATCTGGGTAGGATGTATGACCAGGGGTGATTTGAATGGATTCAGGTTGTCTGACTATTTTGGTTTTTTTGAGGCTGTCTGCTGATTGTGACCACAACACCTGCACATAGTCAAAATCCTGTAAATTACTGTCTCGCACCCAGTCTTGAGTGTGGTGATAAATTTGAGTCGGTAATGATGCTAGATTGTCTTCTGTGGGAAATAATTTGGGTAGCTGTTTCCAGTCAGTTTCTTGGTTGTGATCGTTTAAAACCTTTTCATAGTAATCAATCGCTTGTTCTGCCTGCTGAGTTTTTTCCAATAGCTTACCAAGCTGAAAACAAATCTGAGGTTGATTCGGTTGAACCGCCAAACCTTGATGGTAGATAGTCACGGCAGCATCTAATCTTTGCTGGCGAGCTAGACAGTTTCCTAACTTAAGATATAGATCCAGATCTTGCGGTTGAAGCTGTAAAGCACGTTGATAATAAGTTTCCGCCTGCTTGATTCCGCCAAACTCAAATAAAACATCTCCCATATAACCATAGGTTCGCCAGAGATGATGATAAGCTTCCTCTTGTTGTCCTAGCTTTAATGCCTGAAGCAAGCGAGCGCAGGCTAATTTGGCTATTTCCAAGCGATCTTCGGGACTGCTGGCTAGTTTTCCCTGACAATAAGCATCAACAAACTCTGGTTCTAGCTCAATTATTTTTTGCCAGGATTTTAAAGTCGATGCTAGATCGCCCATTTTTTGCCGCACTTCGGCGTAATTACCGTGAGCCAAAACATTCTTGGGATCGAGCTGAAGCACATGATGAAAACATTGGGTGGCTTGAACATAGTTACCCTGTTGCTGCCAAAGACGACCAAGATTTTGATGTGCCAAACCATGGTTGGGTCTAAAATAATTGCTGTTTCAAAACTAGTCAGTGCAAGTTCTGGTTGAGAATTAAACCAATACACCTGACCCAGGTTATTGTGTAAAGTAGCCCAAGTTGGATCAAAAGCAATACCTTTTCTCAGGGTAGAGATTGCTTTAGTATACTCTTGTTGACGGGCGTAGGCACTCCCCAAATTACTATAGGCGCGAATTAAATCAGGCTGGATGATAATTGCCTGCTGATAGGCAGCGATCGCCTTTTCCAGTTCTCCTTTTTGATCGTAAAGTACGCCCAAATTGAAATATGCTGATTCATAGTCGGGCTTGATTTTAATCGTTTGATTATAGGCACGATCGCTTCTTGCCAATTGCCCATTTGATGCAGCACTACCGCTAAGTTGTACTGCAATTCTGCCCAATCAGGGTTTAACTTCAAAGCCTGTTTATAGTGCCATACTGCCTGTCGGGAATCTTGCTGCTTACTGTGGAGTAAACCTAATTCTGCATAAATTTCTGCCTGATTAATTCTAGTACCAAGAGTTTTGCGGTAAGCACTAATAGCTAAAGCAATTTGACCCTGTTGAGCATAAGCTCTAGCAAGATAGGGATAGAAATCAACCCCATTGGGATCAGTGGCGATCTCCTGTTTACAGATATCAATAACCTGCTCCCATTCTCCTCGCCCTAAGTGAGATTTAATCTTTTTGAATGAGGATTCGCCTCTTATCATTGACGCTAGCGGGAATGACCCTGACTCAAATTACAGATATAGATAGAGATAGAGTGATAGGATAACTCGATTAATTCAAAAATAAAGCTATAGCGATCGCTCTAAAGTAATTTCTCAACCGAAATGTTGACAATGACCGAGCAATCTATGACCAATAATTTTAAGTTGAATATTCATACATACTATTAGACCCACAACTTTTCGTCATGGGTCTACTTCTTTTACTTCTATTTTAGCGACTCAATATAGTATGTAGTCTTGCCTTAGATTGATTTCTCTTACGAAATTTCCCAATTATCACTGCCTTCTTGTTTACTGATCTGAAGATCTTCCAGACCTTTGCCAATGTTAATAGCTTCTTGTTCCCCAACAGATATTATCCCTGTATTAGCATCGTAGCTCACAACCTCATCACCTACCCCCAAAATTCTGATCAGATCAGTACCTTCGTTTTCAAAATCGATAATTTGATCGATTTTGCCAACTAATTCGTCGTTGGCAAATTCAAACAGATCTTCACCAGCACCACCTTTAAGCACGTCAGCACCAAGACCTCCTTTGAGGGTGTCGTTACCTTCACCACCATCAAGAAGATCAGCGAAAGCACCACCTGCCAACAAATCATCCCCATCTAACCCCAGCGCAGTAGAACCACCTGCTGCCGTCAGGAGAATATTATCATTCTTACCGCCACCCACAATAGTAAGAGGTGAGCCAGATTCTTCTCCATTGGGCTTAACCTCAATTAGATTTGCTTCTCCCTGCAAACCTATGTATTCTAAATTTTCACCAACAATGGTTGCACCGTTTCCTAAATCTAAGACAATACTTGACATAATTAATATATTCCTACTATTTATAGTTTGATTTTGACTAAAATATCTCCTCGAAAAACTTTAGGTATTAAACCTATTGCTACAAACTATCATAATTCATATTTTTTTTATGTCCAGTGACAAGATATATAAACTTATCTATTTTTAAATGCTAATAGGAAGATTGCTATTTTCTTCTGATTATTTAGAAAAATAGTTCTTTTTATACGTAAAAATACTAATAATAGATAAATAAGCTCAAGTGTAGATAGATAAATGGTTTTAAATTTCAAGATATTTAAATATTTATTTTAAAAATAGATTTAAGCTAAAAATTAGCTTTTAAATCCCAAATAGTTAGATTTTTAAATATGCCATATCAAGCAAATTCAATTTTGTAAATTAGAATAATTACTGATATTTAGTCAAAACATTGACCCTATATTCGATAATTTGGCGTTAATATCAAGATTGCGGATATTTGCTTTAAAATACGCATCAAAAAAATCTCCCACTATCGGTACAAAACCAACTGTAGTCTCTAAGGCAATATTCTGAATCATTTTGCTGATTTGAGACTTTTCTAGCCCAAAGCTACTAGCTAAATAAATCATGTAAGCAGAAATTGCTGCTCCAACTAAGTCTCCTCCTCCTGGAATCAATCCTAAAATAGGGTCTAAACCAATCCGAAACTTAGTTCCAGGAATACCGATTGCTGTATCTAATAACCTGGCGATCTTACGAATTTGGCGGAGCTTATTTAACTGTTGTATTTTATTCATCAAAATAATTAAGTTACTGCTTTAATCCACGACACAATATTATTACAACTTTAAAGTGATCGCTATCTAGTATAATCTCTCGTTAGAGATATATTTATACATTTGATACTAAACTCTCGATTTCTTCTATCTTGGTTGGTAATTCCGCGGTTAAGACTTCTGCACCAGATTCAGTAATCAAAACATCGTCTTCAATACGAATACCTCTAACATCGCTAAACTGTTCTAAGCGTTCCCAATTAACTACATCCTGATACTTAGCGCGAAAATTAGCATCATTTAAAATTGCAGGTACTTGATAGAAACCTGGTTCAATGGTGACAAGCATTCCTGATTGGAGAGGGCGGTTTAATCTGAGATAACCTAAGCCGAAGCGATCGCTCCTGGTTCGTCCTGGTTCGTATCCTGCCACATCTCCTAAGTCTTCCATATCATGCACATCTAAACCCAGCAGATGTCCAACACCATGAGGAAAAAATAAGGCGTGAGCGTCTATTGCTACTAAATCTTCAGGCTTACCCTTGAGAATGCCTAAGTCTACTAAACCTGTGGCAATTACTAACGCTGCGAGTAAATGAATGTCTTGATACTCTACTCCAGACTGTAGTTGGGCAATGCAATCATCATGAGCTTGTAAAACAATTTCGTAGATATCTTTTTGAGTAGGGGAAAACTTACCTGAAACTGCCCAGGTGCGGGTGATATCTGCTGCCCAGCCGTTAGCAGTTTCTGCCCCCACATCGGCGAGTAAGAGATCGCCTGGCTGTAGCTGATGGTGATAAGACTCGTTATGTAAAACTTCTCCCTGTACGGTGACAATACTGTTGTAGGCACAGGACATATTATGAGCGATAATTATTCCTTCCATTGCTCCGCGTATTTTTGCTTCAGTGGTGGCATTTTTAGTTGCCCTCATTCCTGCTTGGTGTGCTTTGACGGATACCTTAGCGGAAGAACGTAATTCTGCTAATGCCAAATTATCGTGGCGCGATCGCAATTTTACTAATGCTTGAGCAAGTTCTAAATCCAGATTGGCTGCTTGATTAGCCAAAGCCACAGGGCGATTTAGTAATTGACACTGTTGTTGATAAGTAGCCAAATCCTGAAGAGCGATCGTAGCTGCACCTGCGGTTTTACTGGCTAAATCAGCCCAAGGATATGTCCGCTCTGCGCCAATCATTGCACCTATTTCATCTCTATCTGGTGCTGCACCATGCCAGAGAGTGTTTTCTGGTGGTGGATTATCCATAAATAATTCTAATTCCCCTGCTAATAGGCGGATAGCTGCGTTGTGTAAGGGAATACCAGCAAAATAAAGAAAATGGCTACTTGCGCGGAAGGGAAGCTTGTTCGCGGGAAAATTACGTCCCACAAAATTACCAGACCACAAAATAACTGGATGTTTAATTAGCTGCGCTAGTTTTACTCTTCTTTGTTTTAAACCTTCAATTAAAGAGCGATCGCTCACGGCAGTCAACACAACCATTTTCTTTCTTGGACTAATCAATATCCATTAGTATAGATAATTCTTCTTTGTAAACTAATCAAAGTATCAATTAAAGCCATGCAACCTCAATATTGGGTGATCGATCTTTTACCAGGGTTGATGTTATCCGAACAAAAACTGTTGAAAGCTCAGGGAATAGAAAATACTCTAGATCTACTTAAACAAACGCCAACTTTAAAGTCAAAAATAGATTTAGCAGGTAAACTCAAGTTGCACCAAAAACACCTCAATAAGTGGATTGCGCTGGCAGATCTAGCCCGTATTCCTAGCGTCGGCAGTCAATATTGTGGACTATTACTACATGCAGGGATAGCTTCCGTAGGGCAACTAGCTCAAACTCCTTTCCATCGATTACATCCCCAGATTGTTCGCCTACAGGTCACAACTATAGGTCGCCAAGATTTAACCCCACCAGTATCACTAGTAAAACAATGGGTAGAAGAGGCAAAAATACTCTCGTTAACAATACGGGATTAACTTCTCAAAGCAATAATCGGATCTAGCTGGGCTGCATTACGAGCAGGGAAAACGCCAAAAAACAGACCAATTCCTCCAGAGGCAGTCAGGGCGAGGAGGATTGATTGAAAACTCACTATGGCTTCTAAAGGAGAGAGAGTAGCTACAACTATTGTTCCTCCTACGCCCAAACCAATTCCAATTACACCACCAACGGTAGATAAAATAATTGCCTCAATGGTGAACTGAATTAAAATATCGCTACCAGTTGCCCCTAGTGCTTTGCGTAAGCCAATTTCTTGGGTACGTTCGACTACCGATACCAACATAATATTCATAATGCCGATACCGCCAACAAGCAAAGAGATACTTGCAGTTGCTCCCAAGATTAAAACTAAAATATCAGTGACGCGATTGGCAGTTTCCATTACATCTTGTTGACTACGGACAGTAAAGTCATCTTCACCTTTGAGAATGTTGTGGCGTAGACGTAAAAGATTCGTAATTTGATATTGTGCTGCACTAGAACCTTCAGAGTTTCTAGTCATTACAGCAATTGACTGGAGAGTAGGACTATTAGTATTGGCTTCTTGTCCTGTAATTTGATTTGCCATGACCATAATCGGGATAAAAACCGCTTCATCTTGGTTTTGTCCCATAGATACGCCTTTTTCCGCCATCACGCCAATTACCTCAAAGCTAAGATTACGAACCTTAATTTTTTGACCAACGGGATTTTGCTTGCCAAAGAGAGTATGGGCGGTATCGCTGCCTAATACAGCTACGCGTTGCGAAGCGAAGCCGTTAGGCTTATCGCTTGTTTGAACATCTAAAATATTAAAAAATTCTCCCCGAGCAACTTGAGCATTTCTAACGAGAGGATATTCTGGGGTTGTACCAGTAATAGTTACCTGGGTTTCTTGGCTTCTATAAGTAACTCGCAAACGTTCGCTTTTTTCTGGGGCAACGGCAGTTATGGCAAGGACTTCTTTAGCGATCGCTTCTGCATCTTCTAGCACTAAAGTATTAGCTTGTACTGCCCCAGCTTGTGGTCCTCTTTGGTCTATACCTGGGGTTACGAATAAAAGATTTGTTCCTAATGACTCGAATTGCTGATTGATATATTTCTGTCCCCCTTGTCCCACTGCAACCATCGCAATTACTGAAGCATTACCAATAATTACACCTAGCATCGTCAAACCACTCCGCAGTTTATTACTATAGAGGGTTTTGGTTGCCATATTGATATTTTCAAAAAAATACGCGCTCATTAGTAGTGGGTAGTGGGTAGTGGGTAGTGGGTAGTGGGTAGTGGGTAGTGGGTAGTAGGTAATGGGTAACAACTTTTGACTTTTGACTTGGTTGTTATAGATGATAACTACGGTAATCCTGTTCTTATAGGAGCTTGTCCAGGGGGGAAATCGATGAAAACGCGATCGCCTGCTGATAAGCCTTGAATAATCTGGGTTTGACCATTTTCATTAAAACCAACCCTAACAGGTTTAAATTGGGCTTGAGCGCGATCGCCTAGTACCATAACGCCGATTTCACCTTGGTTAGTGGTAATTGCTACTGTAGGAATTGTGGCTCTTCTGGAATTCCCGTGGTAGACACTAGATATGGTGTGGGTTAAGAAAGACTAAATCTTTCATAGCCATGAATATCGAGCGTAAGTCGTTGAAAAAGGCGATCGACATCAAAAATGCCATAGC
>JAAUOU010000042.1 GCA_012034765.1 Pleurocapsaceae cyanobacterium CSU_1_1
TTCTCCATCATGGGCAAAATGAGGATATAGCATCGTCAATCGATTTAAGTTAGGATTTGCTAAACCTTCATAGTCTCCGTAACTTAAAGTTTCTCCCCCATCAATTGCAACCATAAAATGATGAAACTCTTCTGTGGTTAAACTGCTGGCTCGGACAGGAGCAATATTCAGTTGAGATATAGCAACAACAGTAGGCAGACTTACGGATAGAGTAACTATTTTTTTGCTAATAACATAACTCTTAGTTAAAATGATAATGATTATCGTTCTAGCACGATATATGTTTAAAAAGACAATAAATTAAATTTTGTTAATTACTATTTAGCTTTATTTTGTGAAATTACCCAATTATATAGACATAGCGATTATTGGTGCAGGAGTTCAGGCTCTGACTTTAACTACCCACCTGTTACAAAAAAGCGCGAAGCACTATCATAAATTCTTAGTTTTCGATCCCAGTCAGACTTGGCTGAGTCAATGGCAGCAACAATTTGCAGCACAACAAATTCCCTATTTGCGATCGCCGCCGTCCATCATCCCGATCCCAATCCCCATCAACTGAGAACCTTTGCTGAACATAGACATAACGAGTTATTTCCGCCCTATGATAGACCAGGAACAAAGTTATTTAATGATTTCTGCGATGAGGTAATTCAACGCTGGAAGTTAGCAGATAAGGTTTATCCAGCTAAAGTAGTTCAGGTTTTACCGATTAAATGTGCTTCTCGTTCTCGATTTCAATTAGTTTTAGATACAGGAGAAACGATCGTTGCTCGTAGGGTGGTATTAGCTACGGGAAGTGGTAAAGTGCAGTTTCCTAATTGGGTAGAAACCATTACCTCAAATTACCCCGCAGATAGATTGTGTCATTCGCAACAGGTAAACTTAAACCGACTCAATTTAACGGGAGAGCATATTTTAATCGTTGGTGGTGGCTTAACTAGCGGACATTTAGCTAAAGGTGCGATCGCTTTGGGTGCGACTGTGACTCTAATGACGAGAAAACAGTTACAAGAAAAGATTTTTGATGCCGATCCTGGTTGGTTAGGACCAAAATATCTCAAAGACTTTCATGCCCAAACCGATTGGTCTGAGCGTTACCAGCAAATACAGCAAGCCCGTAATGGTGGTTCATTGACTCCAGATATGATGCTGCAATTAAATCGAGCATCTTATGAAGGTAAATTAAGGATCGATGAATGCTGTCAAGTTAGGGACGCACATTGGCAAGATAATCTCTGGAAGGTTGGTTGTCACGATGGAAGCAAACATCAGTTTAACCGTATCTGGTTAGCTACTGGCACGAGATTTAATGTTACCGAACATCCCTTATTACAAGACGTACTAAAGACTTATCCCACAGAAATAGTTAACGGTTTACCCATACTAGACGAACATTTACGTCTGCCTAAATCTAACTTGTTTATTATGGGTGGTTTGGCTGCTTTGCAAATTGGCCCTGTAGCGAGAAATATCGGTGGTGGGAAAATGGCTTGTCAACGTATCGTACCAGCAATTGTTAAACCTAGTTTGGCGATCGCCAAATAAAAGTTTTTAATTTGAAATTATTGCCTGAGTTTGTCTTAAAAATGCTTCAATCAAAGGATTTCCTAGTTGAAGCAATAAATTCTTAATTTCTGTTTCTGCCGTTTCTGGTGTACCTCCTTGAAAAGGAGGTTGCGGATCGTATTCCAGCATCAACTGAGCCATTTTTGCCATCTCTTCTCCCCAAAGCAAACTGAGTAAAGTCAAGCCCAAATCAATTCCAGAAGTAACCCCCGCCCCTGTAATAAAATTGCGATCAATAACGACTCTTTCAGGAATAACCTCAACTCCTAACATCGCTAATTGTTCTTTAAATGCCCAATGACAAGTAGCTTTACAGCCTTGTAGCAAATTAGCTGCTGCCAAAATTAACGAACCAGTACAAACGCTTGTAGTGTATTTGGCATGACTACTTTGCTGCTGGAGGAAATTGAGAATATCTCGATCCTTCATCACTTCCACTTGTCCGATTCCTCCGCCAGGAACACAAATTACATCAAGTGACGGACAATTATCTAAGGTTGTAGTTGGTACTATTGTTAAACCTTCGTTGCTGGTGATCGGATTTAGAGTTTTGGCAATTAAATGTGTTTTAGCATTGGGAGGAAATGATAGTACTTGATAAGCACACATAACATCTAATTGCACTACATGAGGATAAACTAAAAAACCAATATTCACTGAAGTCATATTTTTGTATTGCTAAGAATGGTGGAATCTGAAACGATATTAAAGAGCAATTAGCTGCTGCGATAGTACCCAAGTGGGTAGTTTATTTATTAATAAGCATTAATGACTTTACATTCTCTCTTTCATAAACTGGCAACTGCTTCATCAGAAGCAGAATTGAGATTTAGCTTAATGGATAATCTCAATCAGTACTTTGACGTACAACGCTGGGGAATTTATTTAGTAGATGAGGAAAATAACTTAATTATCAGTGATACTTTTGGAGTTAGTGATAGTTTCATCGAAACTTACCAACAAATTGGTCAAGCTATAGATCCTGTTCTTAAATATGTTCGAGAATATCATGCTCCAGCCCATGAAGAATTAGTTTTACCCCCAGGAACATGGGAAAAAGCCAACTCTATCAAAGATGTTGTGTTGAAGGCAGACACAAACATATTATGACTGGTCCAATCGTCGGTAAGGGAAATTTAATTGGGACGATTAATTTTGCTCGTGTGGGCAATACTACTGCTTTTAATAACCAAGATTTGAGTAATTTGAGTGCTGTCTGTCTTCATGTGTCTGCTTGTTTAGCTAACCTGCGTTCTCGTCCCTTTTTTGAACCAAATTTACTAATAATGCTGTTAACTCAGCGAGAAATTCAAATTGCTAAGTTAGTCGCTTGTGGATTGACTAATGCAGAGATTGGCAAGGAATTATGGATTAGTCCTAATACAGTCAAGCAAGCTTTAAAAAGAATGTTTCAGAAACTAGGGGTTTCTTCAAGAACTGAACTGGTAGCAAAATTGTCAATCTTTTAATTTCAAGATTTATTTGCTGCTTTACAAATTGAGCCTGTAGCTAGAAATATCGGCGGCGGTAAAATGGCTGAGAGGCTTATTGTTCCAGCAATTGTTCAACCAAGTTTGGTGGTTTGAATCAGGGCATGAACTAAAAACAATATATCAATAGGTTAAGGCAACGGCAAAGTTAATTGGATATCTGAATAAGATGACATTATCGGTTTACTTCTCTTCACTCTTGACTATGACTATGACTACTGACAGATTTAATTTAACGAGAGTTTTTCTAATTTTTGCCAGCGATCGCATTTATTTTGACTTTTCAGACATCCTCTAAACTATTCTACTGTACTTTACTTTATTAAAACAACAAGTGTAATGCTCGGCGAACATATTTTGTCCAAGATTCGGTTTCAGGCGGAAAAATAAGAGCATAAAGCATAATTCCACTCATAGAATCAAATATCAGACCAGGATCGACATCAACCTGAATTTCATTTCTCATTTTTGCTCGTTCAATTACCTTAGCAAATGCTTCTCGTCGTGGCTGTAGATATTTTGTCCAATAAATTTGAGCGAATTGAGAATTACTACTTATTGGCACATGATGTTGCTCATGTTGTACTAGGTTGCGACACCAATATGTATGACGAAATTATAGCATCATCGGTTTTTTTAAAGGTGCGATCGCTTGGCTGATACTAATGATTGAAAGCTTCATAAATAAAATTATAAGTCTAGCTAATCAATAATGTAAAAAATAAATATTTTACAAATTAGTAGATTACACGTAATTATAAAAGAAGAACCAACAAAGTAATTTGCTAACTTTATTTGATTTGTAGGCGCTACATCTTCAAAACAGAAAATTAAGTTTTGATGTCTTGAAGGTTTATTCAAACGGCGAGTTTTGGAAAATAAATGCGAGCTATGAAAACACTATCATTAGCGATTGCAGTTCTTTTTTGCTAATCTTGATATAGATAAAAAACTATGATTTTGAAAAATACATAACTTTTTGACTATGCTAAGATGGCATTAATTAGAAAATACATTTAAGTAATCTAATATCAAGAGGACTATTTAAGTTATGGTTGCAATCATTAATACAAACCAAACCACTAATACCACTAGACTAACGTTACAAACTACTGAGCTAGCAGCAGAAACTACTGCCATTCGCTGTCTTGATTGGGATCGCGATCGCTTTGATATTGAATTTGGTTTACAAAACGGCACAACCTACAATTCTTTTATCATTCAGGGTGAAAAACTCGCTTTAGTAGATACTGCTCATGCTAAGTTTCGTCAGCTTTATCTAGAATTATTAACAGGTCTAATCGATCCAGCCAGCCTGGATTATTTAATCATTAGCCATACCGAACCCGATCATAGTGGCTTAGTTAAAGATATTTTGGCATTAGCACCCCAAGCTACGGTAGTTGGGGCAAAGGTGGCGATTAAGTTCTTAACTGACATGGTGCATCAACCTTTTGAACACATAATTGTTAAAAATGGCGATCGCCTGGATTTAGGCAATGGACATGAACTAGAATTTGTGTCTGCGCCCAATTTACATTGGCCTGATACGATTTTTACCTACGATTACAAAACTCAAATTCTTTATACTTGCGATGCCTTTGGGCTGCACTATTGCGATGAGCCGACTTTTGATGAAGATCTAGAATTAATTGAGGCAGACTTTGAATATTACTATGACTGTCTGATGAAACCCAATGCTCGTTCGGTATTAGCAGCGATCAAGCGCATGGACAAACTAGCATTTGAAACGATCGCCACAGGACATGGCCCTTTACTAAAATATCATCGTGCCGAATTAGTCGATCGCTATCAGCAATGGAGTCAAGCACAAACCAAAACTGAAACTTTGGTAGGACTGTTTTACTCTGAAGACTATGGCTACAGTGAAGAATTAGCAAGAGCGATCGCTCAGGGAATCATTAAAACAGGAGTAGCCGTCGAATTAATTGACTGGAATAATACCGAACCCCAAGAAGTAAGAGAATTAGTCACCCAAGCAGCAGGATTAGTTATAGGGATGCCACCTCAATCGGATCGAGAAGCTCATACTATTCTCAGTACGATCCTGGCAGCCGCCCATAGTAAACAATCCATTGGTTTATTTGAAGCTGGTGGCGGAGAAGATGAGCCAATCTATCCTTTGCGGACTAAATTTCAGGAAACTGGTCTAATCGAAGCTTTTGAGCCAATTATCATCAAAAAATCCCCCAATCAAGCTACGAAACAACTTTGCGATGAAGCAGGGATAGATTTAGGACAGTGGTTAACCCGCGATCGCACCGCCAAACAAATCAAAGCCATAGATAACAGCTTGGAAAAAGCCTTGGGCAGAATTAGCAATGGTTTATATATTATCACTGCCACTAAAGGTGAGATCAAGAGTGCCATGGTGGCATCGTGGGTAACCCAAGCTAGTTTAACACCCTTGGGAATTGCGATCGCTGTAGCCAAAGATCGAGCAATAGAGTCTTTTATGCAGATTGGCGATCGCTTTGTGTTAAATGTTTTAGCAGAAGGAAACTACCAGAATCTCATTAGACATTTTCTTAAGCGCTTCCCCCCTGGTGCAGATAGATTTGAGGAAATCAAAACTGTACCAGCAACCAATGGATCACCAATTCTTGCTGAATCTCTAGCTTACCTTGAATGCGAAGTTAGCAACCGCTTGGAATGTAGCGATCACTGGATTGTTTATAGCACTGTGCAGACTGGCAGAGTAGCCAAGCTAGATGTTTTGACTGCCGTTCACCATCGTAAGGTGGGAAATCATTATTAAGTAGCAAGTAGCAAGTAGCAAGTAGCAAAAACTAACGACTAACGACTAACGACTAATGACTAATAACTAATAACTAATAACTAATAACTAATGACTAATGACTAATAACTAATAACAAAATATCATGCATCAACCTCTAGATAATCCTTCGACTCCTTGGTACAAATGGCTAAATCATGGTGGAGTGATCAAAATTTTGGAATTTATCCAAGACTTTATTGTTATTTCCCTTTGTATTGGTCTATTTGGCTTCATGACGCTTCAGTTGCGAGAGATGTTTGTGTCGCTGCTACCACCTCTAAATTTTACGGAAGTCACGGCTGATATCTTGTTTTTATTGATTTTAGTGGAATTATTCCGCTTACTGATCATTATCTGCAAGAACGCCGAGTTTCTATTGGTGTTGCGGTGGAAGTTTCCATTGTTTCCGTTTTACGAGAAATCATTGTCAAGGGAATTTTAGATATTCCCTGGAGTCAGGTATTAGCCACAGGGGCTTTTTTATTAGTCTTATCAGTCTTATTAGTAGTACGAGTTTGGCTACCCCCTACCTTTGAAGGAGTAGATCCTGAGCAAAAAATATCCCAACGATACAAACAAAAAATAGAGGGAAATAGCCGTTCGTTCAACAATCATTCACTCGATGACCAAAAAATTACAAACCACAACCGATAAATCATCCGCGTTCATCTGGTGCGACGCGCAGCTTATGCGAAGCGGTACACCCAACTAAGCGGCGCAAGCCCTTTAGGGAATCCTTTAGGGGACAAACAATCACAAACATCAAAAACCATGAAACAAACAACTATTCAACCAACAGCCAAAAAAAGAGACGTTCAAATAGCAAATATTGGCACAAATACCCAAGTATTGCGATCGCGCACTTGGGATCGATTAAAGTTTGAAGTGGAATATTCTCGTCAAAAAGGTACGACTTCTAATTCCTATTTGATTCAAGCAGATAAAACGGCATTGATCGATCCGCCAGGACAGTCTTTTACGCAAATTTATTTAGAAACCTTAGCACAGCATTTTGACCTACAAACATTAGACTACATCATCTTACAGCATGTAAATCCCAATCGTTTAGCAACGGTACAATTACTAGTAGGACAAGCACCCCAAGCACAAATAATCTGTACTAAACCAGCAGTTAATGCCCTCAAGGGGGCTTTGATTTTTCCCCAATGGCGATCGCAAATTAAAGTAGTCAGAGATAATGATACTTTAGACTTAGGACAAGGACATCAGTTAAAGTTTCTCAGTGCTACTACTCCTCGTTGGGTAGATGGCTTATGTACCTACGATCCTCAAAACAAAATTCTTTATACCGATAAGTTTTTTGGGGCGCATGTTTGCGATGAATCCATCTTTGATGATCACTGGAAACAATTAGATTTAGACCGCCGTTTCTATTTTGACTGTCTCCACGCAACCCAAACTAAACAGTTAGAAGCTGCTTTGGCTAAATTTGCCCCTTTGCCCAGCAAAATCTATGCTCCTGCTCACGGTTCGTTAATTAAATATAGCCTGAGTCGTTTTAGCTATGATTATCATCAGTGGTGTCAACAACAAACCAGCAAAAAACTTCAAGTAGTTTTAATGTACGCTTCTGCTTATGGCAACACCGCCACCATTGCCAGCGCGATCGCTCATGGCTTAGTACAGTCGGGAGTAGCAGTAGAATCGATTAACTGTGAACTGGCATCAATCGCAGAAATTACCACCGCAATTCAAGAATGTGATGGTTTTATCATTGGTTCGCCGACATTAGGTGGTCATGCCCCTACTCAAATTCAAACCGCCTTAGGCATCGTCTTAGCTACCGCAGCGAAAACCAAATTAGCAGGTGTGTTTGGTTCTTATGGTTGGAGTGGAGAAGCGATCGATATGTTAGCCAATAAACTAAAAGATGCCCACTACAATTTGGGCTTTGAACCAATCCGTGTGCGCTTTTCTCCTACCACTGCGATGTTAAAAGAATGTATTAAAGCAGGTCAAGAATTCACTCAAAAACTAAAAAAATCTAAGAAACTCCGTAGTCCTCGACAAGCAGTAACCGAAACTCAGATTGATCGCACCGAACAAGCAGTCGGTAGAATTGTTGGTTCGCTTTGCGTTTTGACTACCAATCAAGATAATCATCATAGCGGTGTGTTGACTTCTTGGGTATCTCAAGCAACCTTTAATCCTCCTGGAGTGATGATTGCGGTGGGTAAAGAACAAAATGTGGATTTAATTAGTAACCCAGGGAATAAGTTTGTGCTAAATATCCTCAATGAAGGTAGAACTGTCAGGAGGAATTTCTCGGCTCAAAGTACTAATTCTTTTGATAATGTAACTACCAAACCTGCTAGTAATGGTTGCTTAATTATTGAAGATGCCTTGGCTCATGTTGAATGTACAGTCCAGAGTTATTTAAAATCTGGCGATCGCACTTTAATTTATGCAGTAGTTGAGCAAGGCGAAGTATCGGCAACAGATGGAATTACCGCGATTCAGCATCGTAAGTCAGGAAGTCATTATTAACCTATGTCTGATCTGGATTAGATAGCGTAAGTTATTAACCAGGAGTAAACATCATCCTAGGAATTATAGCTTTGAATTATTTCAGGTGTTAGCTTACGCAAGATCGGAATAGCGCGATCGCCAAATCCACCCACATTGTCCACCAGTAATAAATACTTATTGGCATCCAGATATGCTCGATAGGAAAAAGTATCTCCTGCTGTACTAGTAGCCCAACCAGCACCACCACCGACAAAAACGCTGCCCATTGCACCACCAATTGCGCCCAAGAACCCCCCTACGATATGATTACCAGGATCTCCTGCCCAATCAAGGTTATGGAGTCCTGTAATTGAATTAAAGATATATCCGCCCACAAAACCGAAGGGAATCAGCCAGTACGCCATAAAAATTGCTTTTTTGCGCGCCTGCTCTTTATCATCATATAAACCAACTTCATCAGCGCTTTTATATCCCCGTCCAGCGATCGTCATTTTACTTAGGGGAATACCAGCTTTTTCTAACGCTGTGTAGGCTTCTTCCGCCTGAATGCGATCGGGTAATACAGCAACTAGATAATTCATTTGTTAACTCGCAATTCAACCAAAACATCGTTTAAGATCCTATCGTAGAGAAACATTGGATTGTCTTTACTTAATAAGAAGTAAAACAAGTTTCCTTATAGCAAACAAAGTTCGTTTAATTTGTATTTTACAATACATTTTTTGTTTTAAAAGGCAAATCAAAGCATAAAAAATAGCTTTGTTGTTTAGATTACAGATTTATTTAAGCTTTTATTTAATTATATTTATATAATTAAGAAGACATTAGCTTTGATCGAGCTTAAAATTTTATTCTAGTAAACTTTAGATTATTTAACCAATAGAACATAGGGAGTAAAATCAAGAAACTGATGGCATATCATTGCGAACAACTAGAAAATGGACGGTGGGGGATTTTTATTAATAGTACGCTGATTGCCACTATCGGCTGTCATGATACTTGTCAAAAAATCATTTATTTTTTAGATAATCGCTTATCAAATCCTAAAATACCAGTTGTAATGGAATATCACGGAGTAAACCAGTATTTTCATGATATGAAGCTCAGACCTTAAGGAGCTAGATTATTCCGCTGATTGTTGTAATAGTCGATTACGGCTTGGCGATAGAAAAGGGGCATTCCTGTATCGTAATATTGTCCCTGGACAAGATAAGCGATCGCATCATGTTGCTGTCTTAATTTATCTAAGCAGGTTGTAAGTTGAAACTCGCCTTGGAAACGTTCATGATTATCTATCTCTGAAGCTAAAAGTTCAAAAATTACTGGTTCGAGGATATACATGCCAAACACCCCCAAGAATTCATCATCAGCCATTCCAGGTACTTGTAAGTGTTCTCTGGCATATTCTAGGGTAGGTTTTTCGTAGATTTGAGCAATTTCTAAGATAGCTTGTTCAGTTTTCCATTTCCCGCTAACGCACCCCGCCTTATGAATGATTTTATCCTGCATGATGGTGATCCCAATCACGCTAGTGCTATGTTGTTGATAAATATCTACCATCTGTGCAGCACAGCTAGAGTCAATCGCCGAAGTATAAACATGATCCCCAAGCAAAAGTAGAAAAGGCTGATTGTCTACCCAATCGAGGGTGCAGTAAACCGCATGACCAAAGCCTTGTTGTTCAGTCTGAGTCAGGATTGTGATGCGATCGCCTAAAGCTGCTAAATATTCACTGTATTGCTTATTTTCGGCTGACAGCTTTGACCATAATTCAGGCTGAGGAGGAGACTTGAAGAGATTATGAAATAAATCGCGATCGCCTGGTTGCACGACAATTCCCACTTCTTCGATCCCTGCGCTAATGGCTTCTTCCACAATTGCCAGAATAATCGGCTTGGCGCGTCCATCTCGATCAATGATTGGTAACAACTCTTTTTTAGGGCTTTAGTAGCAGGATACATCCGCGTTCCAAAACCCGCAGCAGGTATTATCGCCTTACGTACTTTTCGCTCTGACATAAATAACGTCTCGTGTGAATTAGCTTCGTTGAAATTTACTAGTTTTTAGCTATTAGCTCTTAGCTCTTAGCTTTTGAGAAAAAGCTGGCAGTTTAATTGAATCAAGATATCAATTTCTCAAAATAATCATAATATCTGATTAAACATCTAAAACTAAGCATTTTTAAAATATTTAATTCACACAAGGCGTAAATAACAAATAACAACTAACAACTAACAACTAACAACTAACAACTAATAGTAGATAATTGATTCGCTCAGATATTAGATATTTAATACATTTCATACTTCAATAAGGTACAAGGAATTGCGCCGTTATAGAGTTTAATTCGCTGAGAAGTCCTCAAACCCACCTGTTTAGAAAGCTTCATGCTACCAGTGAGAATATAGGCTGTCCAACCTTTGAATCGCTGTTTAAAGATATCTCCCAACAGCTTATATAATTCACCCAATTCGGCTTCTGTACCAAGTCTGACACCATAAGGCGGATTGCAGATTAAAACCCCGCGATCGGCTGGTGCTTGTACATCCTCAAGCTCTCGTCTAGCAAACTGCACATAGTCTTCTAAGCCCGAACTTTCCGCATTAACAAAGGCTTGTCTAATGACTTGGAGATCGCGATCGCTCCCAATAATCGGTATTTCTAGATCGTGTTTTTGCTGTGCTTCAGCTTCTTTTAACAAACTTTGCCATAAATTGCGATCGTAGTCTAACCAAGTTTGAAAGCCAAAATCACGATAAAGTCCAGGGGCAACATTCAATGCTTTTAAAGTGGCTTCAATGGGTAAAGTGCCACTACCACACATGGGATCGAGAAAGGCTAAATCTGGTGTCCATTCTGCCATATCTAACAAAGCTGCTGCTAGAGTCTCTTTCATCGGTGCAGCACCAATAGCAGGGCGGTATCCACGACGATGGAGGCTAGAGCCTGAACTGTCTAGGCTAATGATGCAGTGCTTTTCGTCAATATGAGCATTAATTTGCAGATCGGGTTTTTCCGTATCTACGCTAGAGCGTTTTCCCCCTCTCACTTTTTGCCAGTCGGTAATCGAATTTTTGATCTGTAGCGCTGTGAAATGAGTATGATTGAGGAGCTTATTCTTGCCTGTACAAGTAACAGCTAAAGTCATATCAGGATCAAGATACTCTGACCAGTCAATCTTCTGGATACTGCGATATAGCTCATCACCATTGAAACTTTTGACTCTGGCGATCGGTTTTAAGATCCGAAAAGTAGTCCTCGTCCAAAGATTTGCCTTATAGAGTAATTTTTGATCGCCGCGAAAATGCACCCCTGTAAATTCTGGGCGTACGTCTTCTGCCCCAATTCGTCTTAGTTCATCCGCAGCTACTTCTTCCAAGCCACGAGACACCGTAGCAAAATAATTGTTCATGTATTTTTTTTATAAGCTATAAGCTATAAGCTATGAGCTATAAATTTTAAAACCTCTGAGTCAAAGCGATCATTGTAGCTATCATACCTGGATCTTTATCACGTTGATCAACATCGTTTAAAAGCGATCGCGTCCCTGTTCTTTTGCTTGATATAAAGCTTTATCTGCTGCCTGAATTAACTGTTCGCTATTAATGCCATCGTCAGGGAAACAGCTTACGCCGATAGAAACAGTAATTGATTCGAGTTTTTGCTCACCATATCTGGATGAAATATCCTACTCAATGAACGTTTCATCGACTTTAATTCTGAGTTAGAATAGCCCAAAATTTTTCTGCTTAAAAAATTAGAATAAATATTACACTTTTTTTCTAAGTCGTATATGTAGATAAGTAGGTAAGTCAATTTAATTAGAAGATGGTCTAGTAGGGAAGTAAGGATTTAGGGATTTAGGGAGAGATAACTAAATTACCCCTAAAATCTATCTTGTTTTTGGTTTTATATGTAATTCCCCCTAGCTACCTAAGTAAATGTCGAAAAAAGCTACAAGTTGATAAATTTAAGTTAGGTCACAGGTTAGTCATCTTCGCCTTCTTCACCTTCCTCGCCTTCCTCGCCTCCCTCGCCTCCTTCATCTTGAGTAGGAGCGGGTTGCTCAATTGATGTATCGTCTCCATCTTCGCTTTCAGTATCTCCCGCATCACATCCTACTAAAGAGGACATCATGCCTAAAGAAAGAAACAGAGCAATTACTTTTTTAGTTGTTGCTTGATAATTATTCATGGTGATTTTTGCTTGCTTTAGAGTAAATTAAGAGCGTATTTTTATCTTTGGAAAAAACAGTTATACCAAAAGATAACTCTAAAATAGCAAAAAACCTCGATTATATATAGATATATTTATGAATCAAGAGTTCCCTTCGCCCTCCCCCGCGGTTCAAGATCTCATTCAATCCTTGAATCTACAAATGCATCCAGAAGGGGGTTTTTATCGAGAGACATGGCGCTCAAATCTGATCTTGCCACAATCTACTCTACCTCATGGCTATACAGGCGATCGCACGGCTGGCACCGCCATTTTGTTTTTGCTACCTACTGGTCATAGTTCACGCTGGCACCGAGTTAAATCCGCTGAACTTTGGTTTCATCAAGCTGGAGATCCTTTAGCGTTAACTATCGCAGCATCAATTGAGCCAGAATCGCCATCAATCTATTTAGGTCGCGATCGCTGTTTTCAGGCAGTAGTCCCCCCGCACTGGTGGCAGAAGGCACAACCGATAGGAGGCGATGCAGGATATGCTTTAGTCGCCTGTGTGGTTGTTCCAGGCTTTGATTTTGCAGATTTTGAGCTAATTAGTGAAGGGGAATAATTGTGCGAGTAAAAAAATAAAAAGGGGAATCAGCCCATTCCCCCAACACAAGTCGTTAATCGCAATTGTCAACCTAGTTAGTAATATAGTACTGATTGATGTAATAGTCAACAAATGACCAAATATTTAAAGTTTTTCATAATAAATAATGTTATGGTAAATAAAAGACCAATCGGTCTTTATATTTAAACTTAGATGTCCAAAGCACAGCAAACTAAAGCGCGTATAGTTCAACAAGCAGCAGAAGTGTTTAACCAGAAAGGATATGCAGGCTCTTCTGTTGCCGATATTATGCAGGCTACTGGATTAAAGAAAGGAGGGATTTACAACCATTTCAAAAGTAAGGATGAACTGGCTGTAGCTGCGTTTGACTATGCAGTCAGTCTAATGAGTCAAAAAGTGTGGAGTGCCGTGAAAACTAAACGTAATGCGATTGAAAGACTACAGGCATTAGTATCCAGCTATTTAGCCTACATTGAAACGCCACCAATTGTCGGTGGATGCCCGATTTTGAATACAGCAATTGAAGCTGATGATACTGATTCACCATTACGCGATCGCGCGATCGCAGCTATTAATAATTGGCGTAATTTAATTGTGCGGATTATCAATAAGGGGATTAAAAAGGGAGAAATACCCGCAACCATAGAACCCGATACCGTCGCCACGATTATTATCTGTAATATTGAAGGAGCAATTATGATGAGTCAGCTAGAAAAAAATCCTGTTCATTTAGAAAGAGCGATCGCTCATCTGCAAAAGTATATTCAGAATAGTCTGGCGTAGAAACAATGATGATGAATTAGTAGGGGCGAATGCCCTAAAGAATTAGCTGAGTCTAACGACTTGCTACGCAATCGCGTCGCCGTTCGCCCCTACATAAAATTAAATTTTTTTGTCTTAAAAAAGACCAATCGGTCTGTAAACATAACTATTAATTGCCAATGAAAGTAAAACCATTACAAATAAGCCTAGAATTACCAATAAAAACTTATGACATTGATTTTGCGGGAATTGTCAGCAATATTGTCTATATTCGCTGGTTAGAAGACTTACGACTAAAAATGTTCGAGTCTAATCTCCTGATCGAAAAGTTAATGTCAAAGGGATATTGTCCAACTGTTAACTCCACCCAAATTAAATACCAGAAAGCTTTACGGTTAGGCGATCGCCCTGTAGGTAAGATGTGGATGTCTCAATTGGGACGTTTACGCTGTACTGTACAAGCCGAAATTTATCTGGGACAAGAAATAGCTGCGATCGCTACTCAAGTGGGATTTTTTATGAGTTTAGAAACTATGCGCCCAATGGCTATGCCCGAAGAAATTAAAGATATTTACGCCGAATATAATTGATTGCAAGTGCTGCTTGCAATTTTTAGAGATAGTTGTTATTTTGAGGATAGAAAGCAAGTATTGCTTGCAAAATATTGATTATTTAAAGAGGAAAACATGAATTTATCTCTACAACTGTTATTTCATGGTGCAATTGTCTTGCTAATCGGTTCGTTATCTGGTATTCCCTATGGTTCAGCTATTACCAATAAAAAAGATGAAGAAGTAATACGGGCATGGCGCGTAGCTCATTCAGGACTATCAATGGGTGGCACGACAATGATTGCTTTTGCTGCTGCGATTAATCAATTAGATATAAATGCGATCGTCTTATCAATTTTAGTTTGGTCTTCTGTTATTTCTGGCTATGGATTTTGTCTTGCTTTACCTTATGGTGCTTGGGTTGGACATCGTGGGCTTTCTATTGGAAAAACCATTGAAAATAAAATTGTTTACCTGGGAAACATGGTAGGTGCTACTGGATCGTTAGTTAGCACTTTGGCACTGATCTTTGGCTGTTTACAGTCGATGAATGTTGTTAGTTAAGTAGGGGCGAACGGCCGTTCGCCCTTACAATGCGAATCGCCCCTACGGGGTTTATGTGTCCCAATCTTTGAAGTTAATTAATAATCAGGATGTATATATGTTGAACATTAACAATCCAGTAGCGATCGCCTGTGCATCAGGTGGTTTTAAGACAATATTTATTCATGGTGTATTGAGTGCTTTGGAAGAGGCGAATATCAAGGCAGATGCCTATGCTTCCGCTTCAGGTTCGGTAATTCCTAGTGCTTGGGCAGCTATTAGTAAAGCGAGAGAGTCGGGGATGAAATATTGGTTGGAAGGTTTAAAGATTTATCACCAGACTAAAAGTATGAGACAGGTATGCCAGGGCGGAATCTCTTACTTTAATACTGGAGGTGGTCAACAACTTTTTGAACCAAATCAGCCAGATTTCTATATTGCTACCAGTGCGGTAACTAGTAAAGAGGCTGCTGAACAAACTCAAGGCAAACAAGCCAGAAGATTAGGTAAAAAACTTTTAGTATCGTCTGCACACAAAGATCGCAGTTGGGTAGACGAACATTTAAAACTTGCTCTTTTTAGTCGTGGCAGAAATGATCATTTAGTTCTTAATCAAAACAATTTTCACGAGGTTGCTTATGCTTCTAGTAGAATGCTGCATAACTATGATATGCCAGCATGGATTAATAACCAGCCTTATATAGATGCTTCTTATACCTGCGTTTGTCCTGCATTGGAAATGGTGGAACAAGGATATCAAACAGTAATTGCGATCGCCACTGAAGCGGGTAACTTTTATCGAGATTTATTCCAGTCGCAAGTTATTCCTACACAGTACCAACAAGTTCCAATACGCATAATTCAGCCAGATATAAATCCCAAGGATATGGGTGTAGATGTTTTCCAAGCTACGCCCGAAGGATTAGCTGCTGTTTATCAACATGGTTTAGATAAAGGCAGAGAGTTTTTAGCGTAACTAAATAATTAGGATGGAGGATTTAACTATGAAAATAAACTCACTATATGTTTCTGTAAAAGATCGCGATCGCATTTATAAGTTACTGGCTTTATAGCAAACAAGTATATTGGTTAAGTTATTTCCTATTAGGTCTTTATGCTGGTACGGGTTTATCTAGTCCAGCCCATTATTTTTATGGTGAACTGTCTCGGTTTTCTCTGAAAATGCACGTTCTAATTTGGACTGATGTAATTGCTGGTTTATCGGTAGTCGCATTTATAACTTGGTCACTATTGATTGCTCAAGAATGGCGTAAAACTGAGGATATACAAAAATGAATACAGCAAACAAAAATACACCTTTACTAATAACAATTGCTACCAGTCACTACTGCGAAAAAGTTCGCTGGGCATTAGACAGCTTAGGGGTAGATTATGTCGAAGAAAACCACGCACCTCCGTTTCATAGACAATATACATCCCGTTATGGAGGCACAAGCGTACCTGTTTTAGTAGTCAATGACAAGGCATTCACTGATTCTCAAGATATTTTGCATTACCTAGATACTATTGCTTTTGATCGACAGCTTTATCCCCAAGATCCAGAATTACGCCGTCAAGCAGAAACCTTAGAAAAATTATTTGATGACAAATTAGGAGTAGCAACGCGCAATTGGGCTTATTACTATGCTATCCAACAACCTTGGACAATTCTAGCTGCTTGGAGTAAGGGAATAAGCTGGATGGAGAAAATTAAATGTGCGATCGCTTTTCCTGTAGCAACTAAGATAATCAAACAAAAATACAACTTAACTCCCGACGGTAAAGAAGTGGCTGTACAAGATATTAGAGAAGTTTTCACTGTAGTTAACCAAAGACTAAATTCAGGTCAACAATATTTGGTGGGAAATAATTTATCCTCGGCAGACATTACCTTTGCTGCTTTAGCTTCTTTTGTAATCCGTCCTGAATATCATCCTGTTTATAACTCTCAACTATCAAAACTACCAGCAGAAATGGTTGTGGTAATTAATGAGTTACGGGAAACACCAGCGGGTGAATTAGTTATGCGTATGTATCGAGAACATAGACCAAAGTAGAAAGTAGGGGCGATTCGCCCTAAAGGACTAGCTTCGCATATCGCGATTCGCCCCTACAGTAATCAGAAATCATTAATTAAAATCATGTTGCAATTTTATTACAATCCCCTATCTCCCTTATCCCGTCGTGTTTGGATTGCTTTGTTAGAAAAAGAAATTCCGTTTACACCGATAATTGTCAATCTCAAAGAAGGAGAACAGTTTAAGCGAGACTTTTTGGCGATTAATCCCTTTCATCATGTCCCAGTAATTGTTGATGATGGTTTGCGAGTTTTAGAATCTCTGGCAATTTTAGATTATTTAGAATGCAAGTGTCCTCGAAATCAATTGCTGCCAAAAGATCCATACCAGCTAGCTAAAGTTAAAATGGCGCAAATGGTAGCCAATAATGAATTATCTGCTTTAGTGATTCCGTTAATCAGCGAAACAGCAGAATCACCGAAATTAAAACGAGCAAAACGCAAAATTACTAGAATATTGAATTTTTTAGCTGAATTATTAGCTGATGATGCTTATTTTGGTGGAGAAAGTCTATCTTTAGGCGATATCGTATTAGGAAATGCTGTGATTCTAGTTGGTAAATTAGGCTACGATCTTAATCAAATTGAGCAAATTGAGAAGTGGCGCGATCGCTGATGCAAAGACAAGTATGGCAGCAAACTCAACCTAATGATGAACAAGTAGCCATATTTAAACAAACAGTACAAAAATTAATTGAATCCCAAGGCCAAACGCAGATTATTAGTAAGATATAACGATCGTAACTATAGTTGGTAGTTAGTTAGGATAATAATTTAACTAGCGATCGCCATAATGCCAAAAAACTCTGCTAACAAACCAAACCTAATGGTAGTAAACTTTAAGAAAAGTTTGGTTTTATGACTTTACAGTCTGTGAGATTATTAGTCTTTTTGATAAACTTCTCATCAAAAGTGAATAGTTTAGAACAATGTTGACCTTGTGCTAAATGAAAAGCATCTGCAAAATCTAAACCATTCTCATGCCATTGAAGTATTTGAGCAATTAAATTAGCATTAGCAAGATGAATATTAGGTAAACCAAATAATTTTCTTAAAGCCAGACAAATTTCTGTTGGGTTGAATTTATAGGCAAATCGCAAAACCCATTCGGTTTCGAGAATTACTGTATTGCTTATAAATACATCTTGTGACTGTAAAATTGCCAAACTTTGTTGATATTGCCATTGATCATCTTGAGTCAATAGTCGAACAATAATATTAGTGTCAATTGTTACCATTGACCAATTCCTCTAATCCCTGACGAATGGCATCTTCCATATCTTCAAGACTTTTAGGAGTTCCTTGATATTTTAAGCATCCTGCTACTTGATCTAATGTTGTTTCTGCAAAAGGTTTTTTGGGTTTTAAAAGAATTCCATCTCCCATATCGATCGCGATTAATTCTTGTCCTTCTTCCCAGTGATGCATTTCTCGTAAAGCTTTGGGGATAATGACTTGACCTTTACTTGACATTTTTGTGATTTTCATCAGATTAATGACACGGGGAAAGTAAGAAATATGTAAGAAATTATATCTTTAAATCTGCGCTCGTGGCTATACAAAACTGTGATCTTAGAAATCGGCAAAAAAAAGCGATCGCTTTAAGTTATTGTATATTTAATTACGTCCTGCGGTTACTCCTCCATCTACAGGCAAAACTACCCCAGTAATCCAACCAGAGCGATCGCCATCAGCTAGAAACAAAACTGCTTCAGTAATATCTTGGGCTTGTCCATTGCGACCAAGAGGATGAAAACTATTAAATGAGGCTAATTGTTCGCTTGTTAATAGAGAATCAAATAAGGGAGTTTCCACCACAGCAGGAGCGATCGCATTTACTCTAATTTTGTCTGGTGCAAATTCAATGGCTAAATTTTTAGTGAGCGCATGAACAGCACCTTTGGCAGTTGAAGAACCGCTACAGGGAGTAGCTGCTATGGCGTGTAATGCCCACATCGAACCAGTATTAATAATTGCACCTCCACCTCTTTTCTGCATTTCGGCGATCGCAATTTGTGAAAGTAAGAAGTATCCTCGTAGTAAATTGAGATAGCTTTCTAAATCTTCTTCTGTGTGAGCTAGAAATGGTTTAGGTTCAAAAACACCTGCATTATTAAATAAAATATCTACACCACCGAAACGTTCAACAGCAGAGGAAACTAGCTTTTGTTGGGTTTGTGGTTGACCAATATCTCCTGCAATCCAAGCAATATGTTTTCCTGTCGGATCGACTTGTGCTGCGGTGCTTGCCAGTACCTCTGAACGACGACCATTTAGGACTACTTTTGCCCCTGCTACAACAAAAGCGTGGGCTGTATTTGCACCGATACCACTACCACCACCAGTAATCAACACGACTTTATCTTGTAAACTCATAATTTGCTTTAATTCCCTGTGATTAATCTTGAACGCAATCATAATCAGCGATTAATTATGCTTACAAGCAGACACAAATTTGTGAGGTAGGGTACTTTTGTGAAAGAATTGCCGTCGCGTCAGGACAAAATCAATCTGCAAAGAAATGTAAATGTAGCTGCTTTCGTTCTCGTTTTGTACGTTCATAACATAGCGATCGCCTATTAATTAATTAGGATAATTATTTAACAGGCGATCGTAAATATTACCTGACTAAAATCAATTAGCTGAAGAACCATCTCTTTTAGATTAACCTGATTAGGAGTTTCGCATTGACAGAAAATTTAAACTATGCAGCCAAAATAATTGAGAAAGATAATTGCTCTTTAATAGTGAAATCGCCTCTAAGTATAACGTCAGCCACTCAACTATAGGTGAGATAAACAGATGCAAAATATGGACTTCAGGAGCGTGAAGTTATCATGAAGATTGAAATGTTGAGTCAAGATTGGGTCAGAATAGTTAAATACCCCATTTTTGACCCGATACTCTAAGAGCTAAAAGCCCTAGTGTATGTACTGTAAGCGGATGAGGGGAATCGAACCCCTAGCTTTAGCTTGGAAGGCTAAGGTATTACCACTATACGACATCCGCAGGTAATACATATCAGATCGAGTAACTACTCTAGCATACTAAGTTAACTTTATTCAAACAGTTTCAGAAAAAGAGCCAATTTATTTGTACCGTATCTTTATATTGATATATTGCTCATAATTTTCGCTGCTTATTAAGAGCAATTGCATCGAGCCATCAGCGATCGCCTTTAAACTAAAGCATCTCCTGACGGATTATTTTAGCGAAGCATATTACAATTACTTGCAATAGACTAGACTCAAAAATTTGGTGTGTCTGAGGAGATCATTTTATGGCAGTTCAACTTCAACAAGCAGTTACAGTCGGCAAATACCTGGTTAAACAGCGTTTAATGGGGCATAAGCGGTTTCCTTTGGTTTTAATGCTAGAACCTTTGTTTCGCTGTAATTTAGCTTGTTCTGGCTGTGGTAAAATTCAGCATCCAACGAAAATTTTGCAACAAAACTTAACCCCAGAGCAATGTTTTGCGGCGGTGGAAGAATGTGGTGCGCCAGTAGTCTCTATTCCTGGAGGAGAACCTCTGCTACATCCTCAAATCGAGCAGATTGTCGAGGGGTTGGTACAGCGCAAAAAGTTTGTCTATCTCTGCACCAATGGGATCTTGCTGGAGAAAAGTCTCAGTAAGTTTAAACCATCTCCCTATCTAACTTTTAGCGTTCATCTTGATGGACTCAAGAAACAGCATGACAAATGTGTCGATCGCCCAGGAGTTTTTGATAAGGCGATCGCCGCGATCAAAGCATCTAAACAGCAAGGATTTAGAGTTACGACCAACACCACGGTATTTGAAGGAGCAAATCCGCAAAAAATGCAAGAATTCTTTGATTTCTTGGATACTCTTAACCTTGATGGCATGATGGTTTCCCCTGGCTATGGATACGAAAAAGCTCCCGATCAAGAAAACTTTTTACAGCGAGAACAAACTAAAGCTTTATTTAGAGAAATTTTATCTCCTTGGAAATCTGGTCAAAAGAAATGGAATTTTAATCATAATCCCTTATTTCTTGAATTCCTGATGGGAGATCAAGATTTTGACTGTACTCCTTGGGGAAGTCCTAGCTATAGCGTTTTAGGCTGGCAAAAACCCTGCTATCTTTTGGATGAAGGACATTATTCAAGCTATCAAGAACTGCTCAATCAGACCGAGTGGAGCAACTACGGCAAAAATAGCGGTAATCCTCAATGTCAAGACTGTATGGTACATTGTGGCTACGAACCCACCGCAGCTAACGCGGCAATGCAGCCCGAAAATATGGGTAAGGCGATCGGTGCATTATTTGGTGGGTAAGTTTATGCAATGAGCAATAATTAGTGAGCAACTAGTTCTTGCTATTGTTAGGCGAGGTCGAGGTAATCGGTAATCACGGCATCTGCTTCGATTTCTACTAGAATTTCTGGGGTAATTAGGCGACGCACTTCTACCATGCTAGTAGCGGGACGTATACTAGCAAAAAACTCATTATGGGCTTTGCCGACTAGCTGCCAGTGATCAATATTAGTTACATAAATCCTGGTACGTATTACATTTTCTAGACTTGCCCCAGTAAGATTTAAAGCAGTTTCAATATTTTTGATAATTTGCTTGGTCTGAATATAAGGATTTTCAAGACCGACAATTTTTCTCTGTTCATTGATAGCGGTAGTTCCTGAAATATGAATATAATTGCCAATTTTGACTGCTCTGGAATAACCTACTAAATCTTCCCAGGGAGTGTTGCTACTGATGTTGATTCGTTCCACGTTTCTATAAATGTTTAGTTTAATATATTTAGATAAACGAGCGACCCTGCGGATTAAAAATCCGCTAAGGAACACGCTAGGAGGCTTCTATGATTAATAATTCCCAAAAACAACGAATTTCCATTACTGTTGATGCCCGTTTGCTTGAAGAAGTAGACCAAATGACTAAAAACCGTTCTGCTGCGGTGGAGCAAGGCTTACGTTTGTGGCGCAAACAACAAATTGAAGAACAATTGAGAAACTTCTATCAAAACCGTTCTCAGGCGACTAGTGAATTTGAATTTGAACAAGAGTGGGCGCAATTTTCTCAATCACAAATGGAAGAGATTCTAGAAGAGGAAGGATTATAAAGCGTGACAAGCTCTTATCCTCGTCAGGGTGAAGTGTATCTAAAATAATAAAGTCAGCCCTAAAAAAGCCTGAAGGAGCTTATGAGTGAAATCATGTCTAGAGCTGACAATATATAACATATAGTTTGCCTGTGGCTTTCATGTGACAAACTAATGAATTTTTGATGACGGCATTAAACCGCTTCTCGGTCAGCTTTAAGCCTTAAAGTATAAGCTTTAAGACAATTAAAAGTTGGGGAAAAGCACATATTTAGCTGTAGATTAGCAATAACAATGATACTGATGGGGAAGTTTAGGGGAAGTATAAAAATAGGCTGATTGTAAGTCGCTCCAAATTCTATCTCACATCACTTATCTCATAATAAATCACCATAATGCGTCAATTTTTAAAACAGACTTTTGCTAGCACCATCGGTAGTATGATTGGCTTATGCCTTTTTTTGGGCTTAAGTGTCGGCGGTTTAGTTTTGATTTTACTAATTACCGTCTCAGACAGTAAAAAAAGTCAAGGTGTTCAGGATAAATCAGTTTTAGTTTTTGATTTGTCTACTCAAGTTAAAGACTCCAAGTCTCCTGCAAATCTGGCACAGGCATTTTCGGCTGAAAAACAAGAAAGCATTCCCCTGCGCAGAGTTCTAGAGTCCATTAATGAAGCAACTAAAGACGATCGCATTGTGGCAATGCTGCTTGACGGAAGAAAAGTTTCTACTCCTAACGGTTATGCCACGATTGAAGAGGTTAGAACTGCTTTGGAAAAGTTTAAAGCAGCGGGCAAAAAAATTATTGCTTATGACGTAACTTTGAGTGAGCAAGAGTATTATCTTGCTTCTTTAGCAGATGAAGTGATTGTTAATCCGATGGGAACGATGGAACTTAATGGTTTGAGTTCCAAGCAAATGTTTTTTAAAGGTGCATTAGAAAAATATGGCGTAGGAGTTCAGGTAATTCGGGTGGGAGATTATAAATCAGCCGTAGAACCCTATATTCGCTCAGATATTAGTCCTGCCAACAAGGAACAAACAAAAGTTTTGCTCTCAGATCTTTGGGATAAATTTCTCAATCATGTAGCTGATAGTCGAAAATTAGACCTAATGAAACTGCAACAGCTAGTGGATGCTAAGGGATATCTCGAACCCCAGGAAGCAAAACAGGCTGGTTTAATCGATCAGGTGGGCTATTACGATCAGGTAGTGAGCAAATTACGAACATTAACCCAAGAAACTAAAGACACCGAAGAGACGGAAAGCTTTAGACAAGTCGATTTAGGAGCTTATGCCACTCAGATGATTCCCTCGACTGAAGTTGCTGTTAATGCTGGGTCAAAAATTGCTGTAATCTATGCTGAGGGAGCAATTGTTGATGGTAGTGGGAGTATTGAAACCGTTGGGAGCGATCGCTTTGCTGAAGATTTTCAAGAATTACGCGCAGATGAGAGCGTTAAAGCAGTGGTGCTGCGGATTAATAGTCCTGGTGGCAGCGCCACCGCCTCAGATGTCATTTTAAGGGAGATCTTACTGACTAAAAAGAAAAAACCAGTAATTGTCTCGATGGGTAACATAGCAGCCTCTGGAGGCTATTGGATTGCTGCTGGTGCAGATGAGATTTTTGCGGAAGAAAATACGATTACGGGTTCGATTGGGGTTTTTGGTTTACTGTCAAATATCCAAGAAATTGCCAATGTCAATGGCGTTACCTGGGATGTGGTAAAAACAGGAAAGTTTGCCGATATTGACTCTAATGTTCGTCCGAAAACTGAAGCAGAATTGGCTATATATCAACAGTCAGTAGATAAAACCTATGGACTATTTGTGAGTAAAGTAGCTGATTATCGTCATCTGCCCATAGACAAGGTGAAAGAGATTGCTAGAGGTCGTGTGTGGTCGGGTAAAGAAGCAATCAAAATTGGCTTAGTAGATCGCCTGGGAGGATTAGAAAGTGCGATCGCCTATGCAGCCAAAAAAGCCAACCTCGGCAACAGTTGGCAGCTTGAGGAATATCCTCAGCAAAATCCTTTTGAAACTCAGATTCTTCAACAATTGTTTACGGCTAAAACCTGGGAATCTCAAGCAGCAAAAGAACCGATTACCGCTGAATTACTCAAGATTAAGCAGGAATTATCGATTTTAAGCGCCTTTAACGACCCTAGTGGCGTATATGCTCGTTTACCGTTTAATTTCGAGATTGATTAATTGTTGTGTAGGGGCGAACGGCTGTTTGCCCTTGTTTGTTATTCGTGATTAATTCGTTCCTACTTGTCATTCCTGATTAGTTATTGTTAACTATTGATGTTATCCCCCTTGACGGGACTGCTTATTAACAACTGATCGCTGGTAACTGAATGAAAATGCAACTATTAGATCGGATTCGCTTGGGTTTTGCTGTTGGAATAGCCAAGACGGTAACAGGGGTAGTCCGATCGCTGGGCTTGGGTGCTGCCTCTGTCTTGCCAGGAGAAATCTCTCGTCGTCTGCATTCTCGTCTATTACCTCTTTTATTTGAGCAGGTTAGCCAGGGGGTAATTTTGGTGGTGGGGACAAATGGTAAAACCACCACTTCTTTATTACTCCAACAAATTTTAAGCGATCGCGGTTACACCGTCGTGCATAATTCTAGCGGAGCAAATTTAATTAACGGTTTGATTACCGCATTGCTGAGTAGTGCGGACATGACGGGCAAGATATCCGCTGACTATGCCATCCTCGAAGTAGATGAAAATATTCTGCCTTTACTATTAAAAGACTGTCAGCCGAAATATATCCTGGCGCTAAATCTCTTTCGCGATCAGTTAGACAGATATGGTGAAGTTGATACTATTGCTCAACGATGGGGTAAAGCGATCGCTCCTCTATCAGAAGATACCACCATCGTTTTAAATGCTGATGATCCTACTCTCAGTAGTTTGGGACAGCAGCTAAAACAAAAAGTTCTTTATTTTGGACTCAATGAACCAGAATTATATTTGCCCGAAATTCCCCATGCGGTTGATTCAATTTATTGCCCTCGTTGTGGACATCTTTTAGATTATCAGGGAGTTTATCTGTCCCACTTAGGAGACTATCAATGTCCTAGCTGTGGTTTTGCCAAAAGTAAAGTAGCCCTTGAAAGTAAAGAACATCCACAAATCCTAATTGGTGTGTACAACAAGTATAATACCCTGGCAGCCAGTGTCTTAACTCAGAAAATTGGCATTAAAACCGAGGATATATATAGCACGGTGCAAAACTTTAAAGCAGCCTTTGGTCGTGCGGAAGAGTTGGAAATCGAGCAAAAGCACGTGCGGATCATGCTTGCCAAAAATCCTGTCGGTATGAATGAGACAATCCGTGCCGTTAATGATATTAAGAAGAAAGGTAAATCTAATGTCACCCTCTTAGTTTTAAACGATCGCATTCCCGATGGTACAGATGTTTCTTGGATCTGGGATGTTGATACCGAGGAATTAGTTAAGCTAGGGGGGACTTTGATCGTCAGTGGCGATCGCGTTTACGACATGGCATTACGGCTTGCATATAGTTCTGAATTCGTTGACCCAGCAAAAACAAATTTTGAAGTCGAGGGACGCAAGTCCAATCGACTTGTTGAATTAATAGTCAATGAAGACCTACCCGAAGCCATTAGCACTGCCTTAAAATACACCAAACCCACCGAAACACTGCACATTATCCCCACTTATTCAGCCATGTTGGAAGTTAGAGAAGTATTAGTTGGACGCAAGATTCTCTAATGATCGAGCAACTAGAATAAACGCCTCTCTTCATATTAATAACATTAACCTTCATAACGCTCGTAAGCTGCTACTATCTTCTGCACTAGAGGATGACGTACCACATCAGCCTGAGACAATTCACAAAAAGCAATCCCTTCAACATTACGTAGAATCCTGCGAGACACCACTAATCCTGAATCTTGGCTAGCAGGTAAGTCAGTCTGAGTAATATCTCCTGTGACTACCATTTTTGACCCAAAGCCTAAACGAGTTAGCACCATTTTTAGCTGTGCAGGAGTGGTGTTTTGTGCCTCATCAACAATCACAAAAGCATTTGATAAGGTACGTCCTCGCATATATGCTAGAGGAGCAACCTCAATTTTACCTCGCTCCATTAAATCGGGAATTTTTTCGGCATCAATAAATTCATAAAGGGCATCGTATAAGGGACGCAAAAAAGGATTAACTTTCTCCTGTAAGTCTCCTGGCAAAAATCCTAGCTTTTCCCCTGCCTCAACTGCGGGGCGAGTTAAAATAATTCTTTCACATTCATCGCTAAGTAGAGCCTTGACTGCCAATACAGCAGCCAGAAAGGTTTTTCCTGTTCCCGCTGGTCCAATACCAAAAGTAATATCATATTTTTGAATCGCTTTGACATATTGCTTTTGTTTGAAGGTTTTGGCGCGAATTATTTCACCTTTTTTGGTACGGGCTAAAATATTGCTTTGTAGATCTCTATATTCTTCCGTCCTACCAGTATCGATCGCCTGAAACGCTGTTAAGAGATCTGGTTCAGATAGAGGCTTGCCTAACGACCACAACGGTTCTAGGGTTATAATCGCTTTCGCACAACGTTCCACTGCTTTAGCCTGTCCTTGTAAGAGCAAATCTTGTCCCCGCAAGACCAGATTAACTCCCGTCTGTCGCGATAGAAATTGGAGATTTTGCTCTTTGATTCCTGCAAGGGCGATCGCACTTTGACTATCTGGCAGTTGAATTGTTTGAGACGTTTGGGTCATATAATATATTAGCTTGGGACTTTAACTCTTATCTTACAAGTTCTTTTGGGCAATATTATCCCCAGCTTTAAAACCAAGTATTTCATACGTATTGTTTTTGTCATCTGAACTTTTGCTGAGGTTTTTAGCGATCGCCAACTAAGATAAAATATTTAAATTTTTATGCTGAAGCGACACTAACCTGTTACCGATGACAGGTAATTGGCTAATGCACACGAGTATATGTACTTATCTATTTTTAAAAACTCCCCAGGTAGGATTTGAACCTACGACCAATCGATTAACAGTCGACCGCTCTGCCACTGAGCTACTGAGGATTGCTCTATTAGCACTAAATAATAATAGCGAATGCCCCTGCACTTGGCAAGTATTTCTTTAAAACTAACGCTGTTGAGATCAAATCATGTTGAAAAATGCGTCATTTAACTCGTAACCAAACAACTGCGCCATGGACTTCAGACGCGATCGCTCAGGAATTTCCTGTTCTTTTAACCAGTCTGACAAGACAAAGATTTTATTCATGACAAAAATCTCCAACGCTTCTGGATTAAATATAATACCCTCATTGCGATTGAACTGATGTGGAACCAGCATGGCAGCATAGCGAGCTAGTTCTCCCGCTTTCCAATCTAGCAGAAACGGCAGCCAAGGATAGGTGGTATCCAAACGAACATACCACAGTCTGATTTCAGGAATCTCTGATAGCTCGCGCGGATCGTTTTCTGAGCGTTCAAAAGAGATCGCTAACTGTAGTTGCTGTTCATAGTCGGCAATTTTTGCTAACCAGGGCGTAATTTGGTTTTTTACTGATGATAAATTTAAACAGGCGATCGCTGATGATCCAAGGCTATTTTTACAGTCACAATTAATATTACAAAAATAGAGGAGTTTAAGTTTGATTAAGCTAAACTTAACGAAGTAAACTCAAGACTCATTGTCTTATAAAGCAGGTTACTGTTTACTTTACTAGTTTTTAGATAGACATTTAGCTTAAATTTAAGTTAAAGTGGTAATGACTATGTATAGTTTTAAATTAAGTTAGCCTCCCCATGAAAACGACTGAGGCAAGTCCCAAACCAATTAGCTCCTTAGAAGATGCTCTAGCTCGTTGCCAAGAATTAGGAATGCGAGTTAGCCGTCAGCGTCGCTATGTTTTAGAACTGTTGTGGAAGAACGAAAACCATCTTTCCGCCAGAGAGATCTATGACTTGCTTAACAAAGAGGGCAAAGAAATTGGTCATACATCGGTGTATCAGAACCTAGAGGCGTTGTCAGCAGGGGGCGTAATCGAGTGTTTAGAGCGCTCAGACGGCAGGCTCTATGGCAATATTAGCGATTCTCATAGCCACATTAATTGTTTGGATACCAAGCAAATTATCGATTTGCAAATTGAGTTACCCGAATCAATTATTAAGCAAATCGAGGAACAGACGGGAGTTTCGATTGTTGATTATCGGATTGACTTTTTTGGCTATAAAAACTCGCCCCCAGCTAAGTAAAATTCAATCGCTTTAATAATTGCCGACCATCAAAGCTGAAAAGCTGATAGCTTACGACTGATAGCTGTATAGAATAATTTTTGTAAGCATAGATATAGAGCAACTTGTGTTCTTTATGATCAAGATGCGAGAATATTACTTCTCAGTAGGTACGCAAATTGGTCATAAATTCGCGTTTGATCGTCGTGCTTAATTCTTTGGTATGTTTTAATACATTATTTTGATACCATATGCGATCGCAAACGTTAAAATAAAAAAGAACCTTTAAACCCCAAACAGCACAACTCAAACAATCCCCCTGGTATTTATTTATAAGAATATGGTTCAGACTCCAATTGAAAAAAAAGTATCCAAAGTAGAAAAATTAAAAGAGCGTAGTAATTTTTTACGTGAACCTCTTTTGACTGAACTGCAACAGGATACAACCCACTTTAGCGAAGATGGGACTCAAATTCTCAAGTTTCACGGCTCCTACCAGCAAGACAACCGCGATCATCGAGTTAAGGGTCAAGAAAAAGACTATCAGATGATGCTGCGGACTCGCAGTCCAGGAGGATTTGTTCCACCACAATTATTTTTGGCTTTAGATCGTCTTGCCGAAGAATATGGCAATCATACCTTGCGGATCACAACTCGTCAGGGGTTTCAGATTCACGGAATTTTGAAACAAAACATGAAAAAGGTGATCCAGACGATTTTGCATAACATGGGTTCAACCCTAAGTGCCTGTGGAGATGTTAACCGCAACGTCATGTCTCCTCCTGCACCGTTTCAGAACAAGCCTGAATACCAGTATGCATTTAAATATGCCAATAATATTGCCGATCTGTTAAATCCTCAAAGCGGTGCTTATTACGAGATCTGGCTAGATGGAGAAAAAGCTATTACTGTCGAGGAAGCTCCTGAAGTTAAGGCTGCTAGGCAAAGTAAAGGCAGAGGAATGATTGTTGAAAATAGCCTTGAGCCGATTTATGGGGAGCAGTTTTTACCTCGTAAGTTTAAAATCTGCGTTACTGTACCTGGAGATAACTCAGTTGATGTTTATACCCACGATATTAGTTTGGTAGTAATGACTAATAAGAAGGGTGAACTTCAGGGATTCAATGTTCTTGCTGGGGGTGGTTTAGGGCGTACTCACAATAAAGAAGAAACCTTTGCGCGGATCTCGGATGAAATTGGCTATGTAGATCGAGCTGATATTTATGATTTAGTTAAAGCAATTGTCGCTACTCAAAGAGATTATGGCGATCGCGCTAACCGTCGTCATTCGCGAATGAAATATTTGCTTCACGATTGGGGAGTTGAGAGATTCAAAGCTAAAGTTGAGTCTTATTTCGGCAAAGAACTCAAGCCCTATAAAAAGCTGCCAGCTTGGCAATATCAAGACTTTTTAGGCTGGCACGAACAGGGAGATGGCAACTGGTTCTTCGGGATCGGGGTGGAAAACGGCAGAGTTAAAGATGAAGGTGCTTTTCAATTAAAAACTGCCTTAAGAGAAATCGTGCAGCAGTTAAATCTGCCCATGCGCCTTTCTCCTAACCACAATATTATCCTCTACGAAATTTCTCCAGAACATAAAGCAACTGTTGAAAACATTCTCAACAATCGGGGCATAATTACCGATCCCCAGGCGATCGAACCACTAACTCGCTATTCTATGGCTTGTCCTGCTCTGCCTACCTGCGGACTAGCAGTTACGGAATCTGAGCGAGCTTTACCAGGAATCACCGATCAAATTAGGACATTATTGAATAAACTAGGAATGGCAGATGAACACTTCGTGATGCGGATGACTGGGTGTCCTAACGGTTGCGCTCGTCCCTACATGGCAGAGCTAGGTTTTGTCGGCAGCGCACCAGGGAAATACCAAATCTGGCTGGGAGGAACACCTAACCAAACTCAGCTAGCCCAACCTTATGAGCAGCAAATGCCCGTAGATGAGCTAGAAACCTTCTTTGAGCCTATATTTGTCTTCTTTAAGCAGAGTCGCCAATCTAAGGAAAGCTTTGGTTCATTCTGTAGTCGCGTCGGATTCACTGCCATTCGTAATTTTGCTGAAAACTACACTTTAGGAAGCCATATGGATACAGATAATACTATTAAACCCAAATTTCGCAAAAATCAGCGTCGTGTTAGCGTTCCCGATCATCTTTTCCCTCGCTTAAAAGAGATTGCCGAAAAAGAAGGCAGACCAATGAATCAAATTATTGCCGATGCTTTAAGCGACTACTTTACTAAAAGTAAAGAAGCATAATTAGCATAATTAAGATTTTTGTCTGAATCTGACTTACTAGGCTGCCAATACTTCTCGTTTAACAACTAATAGAAAAACTAGAACAGTAGGGAATTGGGGCATTAGGGGATTGGGGCTTAATCATTTCCCTAAATCCCTAAATCCCTAAATCCCTAAACGAGAAGTATTGACTAGGCTGCTACTTAGCAGCTTTTTTTGCATGAAGATTAATGAGCAAACTAGCAATTAATTATCGGTAATTACATAGGTAGAGAAATTGTAAATTTGGTATTTCCAGGCAGGGTCATTTTGCCAGAAAGTAGCTGAACAGCAATGCTACCATCATGTTGCTCAATAATTTGTTTAGCGATCGCCAATCCTAAACCTGCTTTCCCTTCTGCGGATTTAGTAGTGAAAAATGGATCGCAGAGTTTGTCTAAGAGATCTTGGCTAATACTCGCTCCTGTATCAATCAGATCGACCATTAGATGATTTTGCTTTTGGTAGAGATTAATCGTGAGTATGCCGTGAGTACCAATGGCTTCGATCGCATTTTGGAGTAAATGGAAGTAAGCTTTTTGTAGTGCTTCAGGGTAACAGTTAATGGTTGAAACTGGACTATACCGTTTGATAATTTGCACTCCAGGAGGGACGTAAGCAATTGAGCTGAGGGCTTTTTCGAGGATATTTTCTAAGTTAGCAAGACGTTTGGGAGTTTTACTATAGCTATGATAAGCATAGTCTTCAAAAGCCGAAATTAACTTACTAATCTTAAGCGTGGAGTCGTTAATGTTGTTGACGTTTTTATCTAGATTAATAATTAGGCTGGCATTATCCAAGATTTCCCAATAGTTTTCGCTAGCAAAAAGTGGTAAAAAGTCTTCTATTTCCTCATTAAACCCCATTTCAATCAGAACATCAGCAATTTTAGCTGTTTCTTTGATTTTAAATTTGGCTAACTTAGCAACAATCAGATTTTTTAACTCTTGTCTGGCAAGATCTGACAATAGAGGATTAATTTGATTATCTTGAGCCTGTTTTAACAGGGTGGTAAAATATTTCTGCTGCTGAGGAGACATTTGAGCCAGAAAAAAAGGAATATTTTGGAGAGTAGCCTTGCCAAACTGCCTAATTTCATCAAGAGTATGGTTAATTTCAGCGACAGGGGTATTAATTTGTTGACTAATGCCTGAAGTGATTTTAGCTAAAGCTAGATTTTGTTGAGATTCAAACTCTTGTTTCTGACTTTCTTTGAGTTGAATAATAGTTTTTCTAAGCTGCTCATTTTTGGCTTTTAACTGTTTTTGCAGGCTTTTTACAACTAGCTGATTTTTAATCCGCATCAGCACTTCATGAATCTGAAAAGGCTTGCTAATATAATCCGCACCACCGATCGCAAAAGCCTTAACCTTATCTACAGCCTCATTCCCCGCACTGATAAAAATGATGGGAATGTCTTTGGTTTTAGGATTAGTTTTTAGCTGTTTACACACCTCATAGCCATTGAGATCGGGCATCATCACATCTAAAAGAATCAAATCGGGCGGATTAATCTCGGCAGCGGAAAGAGCTAGCTTACCATTGGGTACAGGTCTAACTTTGTAATCATATTTAGTCAGAAGATCTACGAGTAAATGTAGATTTTGGGGAGTGTCATCCACAATCAGAATGTTGTTCAACTCCCGAGCTGCCATTAATTTTTCACTATTTAATCCTGAAATAATCCTAATTAAAAGGTAGTAAGTTCAAAATATGCTCGTATTCAAAATTACTAATATGTTGCTCAATTGTCTGAGCTAGCAGTTTGTTTTCTTGTCCAATCTGTTGAGTAATCTGCTTAATTTTATCTAAATCAATTTCCATAATTGATTGCTGAAGTTCTAGTAGTAATTCATGAGATATTTCCTCAAAAGCATGGTCATTTAAAGCCAGTAGTAATAGTGATTCGGCGGTATTATCTTCTGTATCTTCAGCATAGGTATAGCACACCCCCAAATGCTTCGTCATCATCAACAATAATTCATCGGTTTTGAATGGTTTGCGCAGGAAATCATCACAACCCATTGCCATAATTTGAACTCGTTCTGTTTCTAAAGCGCTAGCAGTTAAAGCAATAATTTTAGGGATTTGGCGATTATCTTTTAGATAACCTGGGCGATCGCTTTTAATGATTTTAATGGTTTCTTCCCCGCTCAGATTAGGCATTTTAAGATCCATCAAGATCAAGTCTGGCTGCCAAGATTGCCAAAGAGCGATCGCTTCTACTCCATCGACTGCGGTGCAAAGGGCGAAACCCAATGGTTGCAATAGCTGGAGCAATAATTCGCGATTTAGTTCGCGATCGTCTACAATCAGAATTCGCGGTTGGGGTTGATTCGGTGCTAGGGCAATGATTGACTGAGGGGTGGTAATCTTATTAGGCAAAATTTCACTAGGAGGAATTTGTTCTGAGGGAACGGCTTGTGTCTGAATTTCAAAGCGGAAAATACTTCCTCGATCGACAACCGACTGAACCTGAAGATCTCCTCCCATAAGCTGCACGAATTTACGACTGATGGTTAGTCCTAATCCTGTACCCTCCTGAGATTTTCTGCCCGATTTAGTTTGTGTAAAAGGTTCAAACAAATGTTTTAGTTCTTCAGGTGCAATCCCTTCTCCTGTGTCTTCTACCTCAAAAGTTAGCAGGATTAATTGATCTGGTTTATCTGCTTCCATATTTAAAGTAGGAAAAATCCTTACTTCAACTTTTCCCTGACTAGTAAACTTAAGAGCATTATTGAGTAAATTAATCAAAACCTGACGTAGTTTACGCTCATCTGCCAGAATGTATCGTGGTGTAAGAGGAGCAATGGTAAAACTAAGGTTCAGATTAGCGCTAGCAGCTTGAAGAATAAACATTTGCTCAAGATCATCAAGCAAAGCCGAAAGATCGAACTGGCTGATAGATAAATCTAATTGTTCTGCCTCCATCTTGGAAAGATCTAAGACATTATTAATTAAGGAGAGTAAGTGTTCTCCACTGCGATTGATGATCCCGATCTGTCTTTGTTCTGCCTTTGGTAAATTTTGACTGCGCGCCATCAGTTGAGCAAAACCAAGAATCGCGTTGAGAGGAGTTCTCAGTTCATGACTCATGGTGGCAATAAAAGTACTTTTGGCTTGGTTCGCTATCTCAGCTTTTTCCTTGGCGGTAGATAATTCAGCAGTACGTTGCTTAATTTTCTGTTCCAACTCGATGTTAAACTGCTGTAGCTGCTGATGAGAAGCTTCTAGAGAATCAATCACCTGATTATAATGTCGGGCGACGTAACCAATTTCGGTGAAAGGTTCTTCAGGAACTCGTAAACTAAGATCGCGATCGCTTGCTTGACGCTCCATTACCCGCAACATTTCATACACCGCACTTTTGGCGTAGTGTTCCGATACATTTAAACCACGATCTTCATCCTCTAAGGAGACTCTTAACGGCATCAAACGGTTAATTAACTGGAGTAAAATCCAAGTCCCCCCAAATGCCCATAAACCACAGACGATTATGCCCCATAGCTGGATTAATAACTGAGCAACTCGACTCGATTCACTATTAAGAACATCGGGATTACCCACCAGTGCTACTGCCAAAGTTCCCCAGATCCCACCCCCCAAATGAACGGGGATGGCATCCACCGCATCATCAATACGCCAATAGATTAGCCCCTGGCTGACTAGTAGCATAACTGCACCACCTACTGCTCCAATGGCGATCGCCACTACGGGATGAACAGCATTACAAACAGCGGTAATCGAAACTAATCCCGCTAACGAACCATTAATTAAAACTTCTGCCTTATTTGTTTTTAACTTTTGCCAACCAATCAAGCTGGCACAGATCATTCCTGCTGCACCCGACAGTAACGTATTGAGAACGGTTAAAGATATACTGGCGATCGTTGGCGTTACACTACCAGCATTAAAACCGAACCATCCCAGCCAAATCAGCATCACCCCCAGCACAGAAAAAGGTAAGTTAGAAGCATAGATTCCGCGGAATTTACTAGAACTACTAGAGCGATCGAATCTTCCTGTCCTCGATCCCACAACCAAAATAACTGCTAAAGAAACCCATCCCCCGACGCTATGTACCACCGTCGCTCCAGCAACATCGATAAATCCTAGTCGTTCTAAATAGCCAAAATCACTACTAAAACCATGACTGTTCCAAGCCCAATGAGCCAAGAAAGGATAGATTAATCCTGAAATAATCGCGGTGACAATTACATAAGCTCTAAACTTCAACCTCTCGGCACTAGCACCAGAAACAATGGTAGTGGCAGTACTACAAAACATCATCTGGAAGAGAAAGAACACCATTTCTTCAGAAGAAAAATATTCAGGACTAAAGAAAAAACGATCTGCGCCAAAAATCCCCAACCTCGAACTTCCAAAGGCGATACCATACCCTACAGCCCAAAAAATCAGGATCGAAATACCTAGATCAACAAGATTTTTGATCGCCACGTTGATACTATTTTTGCTACGGGTTAACCCCGACTCCAGACACATAAATCCTGGCTGCATGACGAAAACCAGAAAAGTATTAAATATCAACCAGAGAGAGTTGGAGTTGATCGGCATTGCTGATTTAAAAACTAAGATTAAGATTAAATAGTTAATTTAAAATATATAATCTTTTATATCTGAAATTAGTTAGATTTAGTTATTCTGAGCAAAAAAAGATAAGTTTGATCGGCTCGAAGGACTTTTCGCCCCTATTATGTGTGTAGGAAATATATATAGCCGTGCAAAGTTAAATTAGGACAAGTCTAGTTAACTGTTCGTAGGTAGTAGGTAGTAGGTAATAAGTGTCCTAACTGAAATACGTATTGCTATATGTAGGAAACGCAATTTAATTTGAGATGAGAAAGTGGTTGTCATAATTGTTGCAGCTTTACCTTTAGGTATTTGGTTATTTCTACTACTGTTTTGGGGGAATTTTTGGCGAGCCGATTGTCGTCTTGATAACTCTCAAGTATTAAGTCATTACCCCCGTGTTTGTGCTGTTGTACCTGCTAGGAATGAGGCGGAAGCGATCGCCACTAGTTTGACTTCGCTGTTAAATCAAGATTATGCTGGTGAGTTTTCAATTGTCTTAGTAGATGATAATAGCAGCGATCGCACTAGCGAAATTGCCCTAGAAACTGCCGCGAGCCTAGGTAAAAGCGATCGCTTAAAGATAATTACAGGGAAGCCTCTAGCATTGGGTTGGAAAGGGAAACTCTGGGCAATGCACCAGGGAATCGAATCTGTGCATCAAGCTATTTATCCCGATTATTGGCTATTTACCGATGCAGATATCCAGCACGACAGCAATAATTTAACTCAGTTAGTAACCAAGGCAGAAATAGAAGATCTAGATTTAGTTTCTTTAATGGTATTGCTGCGCTGTCAAAGTTTCTGGGAGAAAATATTAATTCCCGCCTTTGTCTTCTTTTTTCAAAAGCTTTATCCTTTTGCTTGGGTGAATAATCCTCATAAATCCATGGCTGCTGCTGCGGGAGGCTGTATTTTGATCAGTAATCAGGCTTTGACTAGCATTGGTGGTATTGCCAGGATTAAGGATGCTCTTATCGATGACTGTACTCTGGCTCAAGCAGTAAAATCTTCAGGCAAAAATATCTGGTTGGGCTTGAGTGAAACTACTATCAGCTTGCGGGGTTACGATAACCTCAAGGTAATTTGGGATACCATTGCGCGTACTGCCTATACTCAGCTAAATTATTCTCCTCTACTCTTAATCGGCACAGTCATTGGCATGATAATAGTTTACTTAATTGCTCCTATTGGCACGATTTGGGGACTAATTACCAGAAATTGGCTGGTATTTAGCACTTGTGCTGTAACTTGGTTGCTGATGATCTGGGCTTATTTACCCACCATCAAACTCTATAAAATAGCTTGGACTTGGGCGGGGTTGTTGCCAGCGATCGCTTTTTTATATCTTCTCATGACCATTGATTCTGCGGTTAAATACTATCAAGGTCAAGGGGGTGCTTGGAAAGGAAGAACTTATGATTGATAGGGGAGTTAGGAGTTCGTGATGTTTTCCATCTAAGAGTTGAACCTCCCAATCTGCGGAGCAGAGGGATTCCCATATAGACTCTTATCTAGACTAAAGTAGTCCCCGACAGAACGCCGTTACTGGGCTGTTTGTTTAACGTTGACGGGCGCACCGACCGCAAACGGAGCTA
>JAAUOU010000162.1 GCA_012034765.1 Pleurocapsaceae cyanobacterium CSU_1_1
GAGTCAAGCTATTCTCAATAAGCTACTTTTAATGATAAAAGTTTGTTGTTTTGATCCAGGTTGAGGATTTTATTCTGAAAGGAGCTAACCAATCTTCCTCTATCTAAAGCCTGAGAGTAGATACTTTGATAAAACTACAAATTGAAGTGCGTAATGGGAAATATTAGATTATAATATCTGTTTTTTAATGTGCTAGGGGACTATCTAACATAATCAGTTAATTAATCCTCAGTTTTGGGCAAACTAGACTTAAGATTTGCCTAATTAAACATGATTGAAAAACAAATTTTAACTGCGATCGCTAATGCCTGTGAAGATGACACCTTGCGCTTCCAAATAATTATCGAAGATGAAATATTACATGTTTATATTAATCGACCAACTCAGGCAGAACTTGACTATCAAAACCTCAAGTCGAAAATATATAGGGTCATCACTAAAACGTTCCCTTTAGAATTTTTAGAAATTTGGCTTTATTGTCGAGTTTTGGGTGAAATAGAAGCAGACTGGCAAGCAGTCTTAGAAATTGAAATTAACTTAGATTCTGCTCAAATGTCGACCATGATGCAGGCAATTAATGGTGCAGTGGAAGCCACTAATTCGATTGTAGACAAAATAGCGCAACAACTAGAAAATCCAGAATCTTTTGCAAGCGATCCTCTGTGGGATTTTGAAGAATTACCGACGACGGCAAGTGAAAATAGTTCGGAGTATGACCTAGAGCTATTAAAATCAATCGATCATGTCGCCTTGCAGTTAGATCTTAATAAATACTGTTTTATTACCAATGAACGGCTATTATACGCAGTACTTAATGCTCCTCCAGAAAATATTGCTCGACTGGTGGACACCTTTGATCGTTTTCCCCAGTCAATCAGGCGATCGCAATTGCCAGTTTTAGAAATTCATTTTAACCAGTTAATCAACCCCGATTTAAATAGTCTAGAGCCTGAAACACAATTGTGGTGGACAGAGATTTTAACGTTAGACGCTGATCGACATCGTCAGTTGGCAATTTGGTTGAGTCGTTACTGTATACATCCCGAACAAACTATTTCCACAATCTCAAAAGTGCTTATGCCTCAACTTGAAACCAAACAAAAACGACTGTGGCAAACAAGTAACTCGATTAAGCATAATTTATCTCAGCAAATTTCTGAGCAAAATCAAAATAGTTCTGAAGCTGAAGCTGGATTATTTTCGAGTTGGATAATGCTACTAGGCAAGCTATGGCAAAAAGTTAGACCAAATAAATAACTATGACCAATGTAATTAGCGATAATCTGAGCTAAAAGGTTGACACTTTCCACCCAACCCATTAGCGATCGCACAGGTATTATGGGACATCATCTCAAGGTAATTTTTTGCTTCTCCTAATCCATCAGCATAAAGTTTTTCGGTTGATAGTTTGACATCAGCAGCACGAGCTACATTTTGAATTACGCGATCGCTGGCGGTGGCTTCAGCAAAAATGGTGGGGACTCCTGTTTGTTTGATTTCTGCTGAGAGTTTACGTACCTGAGAGGCAGTAGGGGAGGATTTGTCACTAAGACCCTGGAGAGTTTGATAGTCTTTAAAATAGTATGCCCTAACATAATAGTTCAAAGAGTCATGGGTGGTTACTAAAACTCTTTGCTGTTCGGGAATCGTGGCAATTCGATCTTTGATCCAAGCATCTAGCTCCCAAAGTCGTTCGGTTAGATTATTGCTGTTGACTAAGTATTGGTCTGCTGCTGCGGGATTAGCTTGTAAAAATATTGCTTGAATTAGCTTTACCATCTTGACGGTATTTTCGACATTGTGCCAAACATGAGGATCGGGTTCTAATTTAGGTTTACCTGCTGGGGATTTTGCTGATTCTGCTGATTCATCATGATGTTCCTCTGCAACCATCATCGGCTTAGTAACAGCCTGCTCATATAAAGCAGTTTTCGGGGTTTTTGTAGCTGATAATAATTTAGTTACCTGGGGTTCTAATTCATATCCACCATAGAAAATTAACTGAGCTTCTTCGATCGCCTTTCTGTCTGAAGGAGTGGGGTTATAACTGTGGGGATCTTGGTTAGCATCGATCAGACAGGTTAAATCAATCGTGTCTTGAGCAATGGTTTTAACTAAATCGCAGATCACGTTATGAGAGGCAACTACTTTCGGCTTAGACTCTGCCTGAGCAAGATTACTTTTGTTTTTGAAATTACCAGCGATCGCGCTGGCGGCAATGCCGATAACTACTAAACCCAGCATATATTTAACCTGAATATTTTTAAACATAAAATTAATTTTTAACAATCAAGCAGAATGATAATGATTCTAATTAGTTTAAGGTATAATGAGATCCGTTATCGTTTTTATCGAGTAATGCTGGAAGTTTGTAACCTGAGCGTCAACTACCGCCATAATATAGCTGTTGAGAACGTATCTTTTGTTCTACAACCAGGACAGGTGACGGGATTATTCGGCTCAAACGGCGCAGGTAAAAGCACTCTAGTCAAAGCTATTTTGGGCTTAATTCCCTATTCAGGCGGAGTAGCGCAATGGATCGGCAAACCAGTCACTAAACAGCTAAATAAAGTGGCATATGTGCCACAGCGATCGCAAATAGATTGGGACTATCCTGTTACGGTAGAAAGAGCGGTGATGATGGGACAAGTGGCTACTACAGGCTGGTTTCGCAACCACAGTCGGCAATCGAAATTGTTAGTTCGCAATGCCTTGGAAAGAGTCGGGATGTGGCAATATCGTCAGCGTCAAATCAGGGAATTGTCGGGAGGACAACAACAGCGAGTATTTCTAGCTAGAGCGATCGCTCAAAAAGCAGATTTACTTTTGTTTGATGAGCCGTTTAACAATGTAGATCCCCAGACAGAAACAATTATTTTTGATATTTTTGCCGAATTAAAAGCACAGCAGAAGACATTACTGGTAATTAGTCACGATTTGAGTGAAACATTAAATAATTACGACCAGTTACTATTAATTAACAAACGCTTAATTGCCTCTGGCACAAAGGAAGAAGTTTTAACCAACGAAAATATCAACCAAGCTTACCAGTATTTTACCGTTTAATAAATGGGTTTAAAGCCTCGGCGTTTACGCCGATTGTCTGTAGTATTCATGATATAATTAGTTGATGAAAACGTATAAATTCAAGTTGTACCAATCTAAGCAAAATAAGCTAATTCACTGGCAAATAAACGCTAGTGGTAGTGTTTATAATCATTGTTTAGCGATTTAAGTTTTGCTAGTTTCTTAGAAATTCTTCAAACTGTAGCTACCAACAAAGGGAAAGTAGTTCACTTTGTAGACCGTTTCTATCCGAGTTCTAAAACCTGCTCACATTGTGGGCATATCAATAAAGAATTGAGCCTGAAAGATAGAGATTGGGATTGCCCAAGCTGCAACACTAAAGGCATTCGGCGAGATTTGAACGCAGCAATTAATCTTCAAAGAGTTGGGGCATCAACTCTTGGGTTAGGCGACGTAAGACTTCCAATCGAAGCAATTGCCGTTTGATCCCAGAATCCCCGCACCGCGACTGTCGGGGAGTATGTCAAACAACCAAAAACTATGAATCATCCTATTAATGCTGACTTGGTTAATTGAACCATTAGAATTTGAGTTTATGCGCCAGGCGATCGCCATTGGCTTGTCTTTGGGCATCCTGGGTGCGGTGGTGGGTAGCTATCTAATTTTGCAACAGATGGGGATGATGAGTGAGGTAATTGCTCATGCAGTTTTACCTGGTATTTCCATCGCTTTTTTCTTAGAAATAAACATTGCCCTAGGAGCATTTATTGCAGGGGTATTAAGTGCTTTAGTCGTGATGGGAATTCAAAAGCGATCGCGGATTAAAGTTGATGCAGCGATGGCGTTAACCCTCTCCAGTTTTTTAGCCATGGGAGTAATTTTAATTACTACCCTCAAGACAGATCAAATAAATTTAAGCGATATTCTGTTTGGTGACATTTTAGGGGTAACTATTGTCGATGTCTGGCGCACTGTAATTATTACGGTAATCATCTTAGTTTTAACCAAGCTTTTTTACAAAGAACTAGAATTTTATACCTTCGATCCTCTAGGCGCAAAAGCCTGTGGTTTGCCAGTTAATTTACTTTACTTCGGGTTGATTTGCGCCATCACTTTAACCATTGTTGCTAGTATGCAAACTGTGGGTGTATTGCTAGTCATGTCGTTATTAGTTGGTCCTGCGATTACCGCCTATCTGTTAGTCAAAGAACTATTCCAAATGATGTTTTTAGGCTCAATTATCGGCATGATTTCCACTGTCGCTGGAATGTATAGTAGCTATTACTTTGATTTGCCTTCTGGTGCAGCGATCGTCATGGTCATCTTTGTCTTTTTCTTATTAGCATTGCTTTTCAGTCCGAGTCAGGGACTTTTAACCGAACCTGAATTAAAAACTAAGATCTTTAATTATTTCAATCGATTGATAGGCAAATAAAATTACTCCCCAATCCCCCAAGTCCTCAAGCCGCCATCTCAAAACATTTAGCTGTTCAATCCAACTTAATATACGATCGCTGATAACAAATTTTTCATCTGTCAACGATCGCGATCGCACTCATTCTGGGTACTCTAGGTAAGACTTAAGGCGAGGTCTTTTGTACCTTGATTGACACCTATTTGTAAGTGCTAGCTTTAGATGAAACTTTTATTATTAAAAACATTATTACAGCGTCGCGCTAGGGATGAGGGATTTACCCTGCCGATAGTTATTGGCTTGGGTTTGGTGATGATACTTTTAGGAGCGATAAGTATTACCACAGCCAATGAAGAAAATATTACAGCTATTACTCAGAATTCCAAATCTGATGCTTTGGCGATCGCCGAAGTTGGAGTTGCACGATACAGAGAATCATTAGACCGCAACCGAAGATTAGCCATAAATGATTCAAGTCAGTGGGGAAGTCTAACCCAAATTTGTAATAACAATATAAATGAGACTACTACTCCTACTGATGATTATTTCCCCTCATTAACTGTAAACGCTCCCAATACAATTGCTTTGGGGGAAGATGGTCAGATACTTAATAATGATGGCGACAATACTGATAGTTTCAATATTGGCTCTTACTCTTTAGTTTCCTATGATTATAGTAATGCCAACGATACTTTTAACTCAACTAACGATGCAACTAACAATAATGCTAGAGGTATATTAACCGTTAAGGGTAGAGCGCCCGATGGCAGTGAAGCACAAATTGAAGCAGAAATTCCTGTTCGCATCAATCTTGAGGATATGAATACAATTGCACCTGCTTTATGGGTTGGTAGTACTACTCCAACTTTAGGTAATTTAACTATTGGCAATGGCAATGTGGTGATAAAAAGACCCCGCCACAGCCACAGCAGATGGATGCAATAACTTTTCTGCTTTAGCATCTGCTTCAAGAACTGTGATTAGCGATAGTCGAGATCTGCCTCCAATCACTCAAATTTTAACGGATATAGATGATGCTAAAGCTCCATCTGCATGGAATATATCGGGAAATCCAATAAATGTCATTCCTGATTCTGATGTATCTAATGTAGGAGCAATAACTTTTGGTTCTATTAGTACCAAGGTTAGTGGTGTTAATGTTGATTCTAAGCCATATAACCCAGATTCTGATACTAAAAATTGTCCCAACATCAAATTGTGTCGCTATTATTACGATCCCCCTACCAGTGCTGCTGCCTTAACCTATACAGATAAAAGCTTACTAACTGATGGTATTGCTAGAACCACTTTGTTACTCGCCCAACCACTAACTATTGAAGCGACAAGTACTGCGACGCAACCTGTAAAAATTGGTAGTACTAGTCCCGTTGCCAATGATTCAAATACTTTTGAAATATACGTTAATGGGAATCACAACATCACTATCAATGTAGCTAGTGGAAAGACTGTCAATATTAATGGTTTTATTCATGCTCCTCAAAGTACCCTGACGATTACGGGAAGTGGGAGTGTTAATATTAATGGTTCTGTCTGGGTCAACAACTTCGTTAATAGTACAGCTACCGTAAATATCTCACCAGACTTGATTACCAGAGTACCAACCCCTGATGATGCTTCGACTTCGGGGAGAGGATACAGATTTTATAGCACAACAGCTAGCAGAACTCCCAGACCCATAACTGGTAGCCCGACTAACTGGAAAACGGAGGAGGTAACCCCCTAAATTAAATTGTATATGAATAAATTTCTATTGTTATTATTTAAATTTAAAAAAGTAACGCCTCGAAAAGAAACAGGTTTTACTACCCTAGAAATTCTTATTTCTCTGATTATTGCTTTACTCTTTGTTGCTGTATCCATGCAAAGCTTGGTTTATGCAATGGCGATGAAGGTTCAGGCACAAGAAAAGCAACGAGCTAATGAACTAATTCAAGAAGATATTGAAAGAATAAATCGATTAGGTAGTACTTTAGCCGTTGGAGCAGCGGCAATTCCAGCAGTTCCAGCAATTGGAGCAACACCAGCGGTGGCGGCAATTCCAGCGGCTCGACCATTTTGTAATCCAGTAGCTACATCAGCAGATGCCTCAACTACACCTGCAACTCCAGCTAGAACAGCCTATGAAAATGGTTACGCTAATGCGCTATGGCGTGCTATTCCCGCAGGAAATCAAACCAAGACTATTATTAAAAAAATTAAATCAGATGGTTCGAGCGAGA
>JAAUOU010000163.1 GCA_012034765.1 Pleurocapsaceae cyanobacterium CSU_1_1
GGCATTGTCTCAAAGACTTTTAACTTTCCCTGCATCGATGTTTGAAAAGGTGTTAAATGATTTGTTAATAACTCTCAATCAGAGATGGCATCAGAGAAATAAGCGAACTCTTCCTCGGAGTGTGAATTATGCGAGCCAATATTTCGAGCAACTGTGGATTGTTGATGCTTCAACTTTGGAGGCACTGTTTCGTAAGCTTAAAAGTCTTGAAAGTTCTAGTCTGGGCAAACTAGGAGGACGTATTTGTGCCGTTGTAGACCTAAAAACTCGTTATCCAGTCCAGACTTGGTTTGACGAGCGCCCCTATGCTCACGAGAGTAATTTCCTACCTAACTTGCTCGACCTAGTTACGCCTAAAACATTACTGCTACTAGACAGAGGGTTCTGGAATTACCGCTTGTTTGAGCAACTAATAGGACGCGAATCTGATTTTATTACCCGACTCAAAGCCAACGCGCAGTACGAAATAATTTCTGTTTTTAGCCAATCCCCGACTCATCGAGATGTCTTAATTCGCCTGGGAACTGGTTATCAAGGCAATCCCAACCTGAAAATCGAGATTTGGGGATTATTAAATCTACTCGTCCGAAACGAGCTAAACCGCCCCTCGACCTATCTCCTTTCCCCTCTTGACAAATGGTTTCCAAGCTTAACTTGTCACGAATGGCTATTAGCTATTAGCTTTTAGCTTTTAGTCTTTACAAAAGGAGATTATTCGTCGCGATGTCTCTCAAGGTTGTTTATTTAGGATCAATTTGCTTAATTTTTTGTTTTAAAATTGGTAACTCCCTGGTTACTACACTCCAAATAATTTCGGGGTCAACTCGAAAATACTCGTGAACTAAAATGTTACGAAAATCCCTCATATCTTGCCAAGGTATTTCAGGATTATCTTCAACTAATTTTTGAGACATTGCTGCTGAAGCTTCACCAATAATCTGTAAATGATGAATAATCCAAACCTGAATTAACTCGTCTTGCTCAAAAATTTTTTTACCTTTGTTAGCATACTTTTTGATTTTATTAATAGCTTCTAAAATATCTTTTAATCTTTCATAATCGTTTCTCATAGAAGTATAGCTTCTTGTAAAACTCTTTCTCGAATACGTTCTTTTAATCCCTTCTCTGTGACCACATCTACTTTTCTACCCAATAATTGTTCTAAATCTCGAATTAAACGAACAGGAAACCAAGGGCTTAAGTTTTGACCTAAATCTACTAAAAAATCAATATCACTATCTTCATCAGTTTCTCCCCTAGCTACCGAACCAAATATCCTAATATTACAAGCACCATGTTGACTTGCTAAGTTTAAAATTTCTTCTCGGTTACTTTGTAGAAGTTCGGAAATATTCATAATTGCGCTTGATGATTTTCTTCCAAATTTTAGTCTCTTGTTTTATGCCAATCACCAATCTTTGATCTTGATTAGATAATTTTTAAACAGCTTGGCAGCCTGCTCAATTAATTTTAAACCTAAGTTTAATACAAATGATAAATTGTAGAGCGATCGCACTTCAACGGATCAAGATGTCGATCCAGTACATCAAAAAGTCCGCGATACTTTAGTTAAGAGGTTTGATGTCACTTTGCGGAGTTAAAACTAGCTGATGGTTATATCCCGATCCTTAATCTCCTTTCAAAGATGATTTTTGATCGGGATTTACTTTCAATTTACCAGTAATTTGCTGGTTTTGATTAACCTAATTTGGCAGTTTTTTTGCGCCAAAAGATAAAATTTTCAATCACCGACTTGCCTTTTTCCATAGCTGCTTGGGGACTAGAATAAACCCCCTCAAAATGATGTATTTGCTCTTGTGGATCGACAATGTTTAAGTGATATAAGTTATTGGCCAAGTGTTGCACAAACAGGTTATAGCCGTTGATATTTGTTTTTGAGTGAGATTCCATGAATAAGCTGCAAGTAAATGTAGACATGAATATAACATCTAAATTAACTGATTCTTAGAAAAAGTTAAATCAGTTGACTATACCTTAAACATCTAAGCGTAACTGGAGGTAATTGTCATCAGCAATTTGAGCAGAAATTTTACCACTATTATTGCTTAAGTGGCGATCGCTTGACCAAAATAAGGAATTGCCTGGGCGCTGTCGATCTATGTTAAGCCAGTGGGTAAACACCTGTTCTCGTCTGTCTTCTGGGGCTAAAATTTGATATATTCTAATTCTTTTGTGATTGTGCGTTTCGTAACGCAGACATTTAATCTTACAGGCAATCTTACCTAAAAGACGGCTAATAATAGTTATGGGACTATAGTTTTTTGCTAGGCTTAAATTGAGAATAGTTTTGATCTCATGACGGTTACTCAGAGCGATCGCTGCTAAAGACTGTAAATCAGGATCGGTGTTGCGTAATTCTCTCGCTTGTTGAAGCAAGACAGGAATGCCTAAAACTTCTAACGACCCGACAATTGCCCCTAATTGAGAACTGTTAAAATCAGGTAAGAATAGGCTTCCATTACCTTGTTTGATTAGTTTATGAGCAGCTTTCGTGTCGCGATCTGCTAGATAAGGACGACCAACGGTGAGAAAATAGTGAAGTCTGATTTTTTGATACCAGCCTTGATCATCTAACGATACTAATTCTGGTGTAATCGGCAGGTGATAACGCTGCTGAAGTTCATATTTGCGGAGTTGACGGCGATCGCCCAATGATTTAATTACCTGTTTGCATAGGTGTCGATATTGTGCCTCATCTAAACTAGGAGAACGGGAGATCGCTACACATTCGGCTAAATAGTTTTGACTACTAATTTCTGTAATAGCTGCCACTAAGCAGTTATCTGTAGTCGACTTAGTAGGGATTTTAGGTTGATACTGAGATGCATCAATAATTTGATGACCTTCGGCTTTTAATCCCGCCAAAATTGAGCTGCGATAGTTAACTGTTCCCGCATTGTATCTCACCGCCATTTTTGCCCAGCACAGCAGCGATTCGGCTTGAAAACCTGTGTCTAAATCATCCAAATAGGTAAAGTCTGACTGCTGTAATAAACGGATGTTTAACTGAGTAAACCGCTGATTGGAGCTAAGTAGAGCAGGAATTGAAGTTGAGCCGTTGCCAATTTTGTTATAGCTATAGTTAGCGCACCACAGATGCCGAGGAACATTCTGACGGATTCTGGCTAGGGTTTGGCGCACTGCGTTCTCTGCTTGGATTCCTTGAGCGATCGCCCACACCGAAGTAAAGTGCTTTAGTTCAATAGATATCCCTGTTTCAATTGAGGGACTGGCAAGCACGATGTCGTATTGACTTAGAACCTGCTCTAGGTTTGAGATGCAGTTGTAGGCGGGATGCTGATGATCTGTAAGAGATTGGGAATCAATTCTGAGAATTTTCCGCTGGGGAAATTGCTGTTTCAAATAGGCTTCGAGAGTTTGTGTCCCCCATTTGCTAGTTAGCTTTTGCGCCGACAGGCAGATAAACGGCTTTCCTCCCTGCTGGATATCTATTTCTAAATTATTAACCAGTTTTTTAGGCGTTTTACCCTGATAGTTATAAACTTGCCATGACTGGGTGGAATCGTTTTGCCAAGTATTTTGCACAATGCAGGGTTTTAAATCTAATCCTGAGAGGGAAATGAGATAATCTAGAGCAATATCACTGAGATCCGCATCAGCAATATACATTTGTCCCTGATTGCCTAAGACATTTTGGCTCAAAGTTTTGAAACACTTAAGAATTTCTACGCGACGATCTCTACAGGTACTAGAATTTAGGGCGTGCCATAATACCTGCTCCACTTCATCAATAATTACTAGGCTGTCGTGCCACTCATCAGGGTTAAACTGCGCCTGAGATAAACCATGCAAAGAATCAATGCACAAACCATAACCTAGACTAGATCTATCTGGGCGATCGCTTTGGGTAAGATAATTTAAACCAAAACGCTGACATAATTCCTTAACTAACTGTATCCGATGTCCAATGACCAGGACTTTTTGCTGTTTGGCGATCGCTTCCTCGACAACTTTAACCAAAGCCTGAGTTTTTCCTGTCCCTTTAGGGGATTTGATGCCAATCAGCTTGGTGTGAGGCGAGATCTCTAACTCAGGAAGATAGCGACTATTAAGCTGAATCTCAGCAGGATAGGTTAGTTTTGCCCAAGACTTTGCCTTCCAACTTTCCAAGTCTAAAGCATCAGCATACGCTTGAGTAAAACATGCTTGACCTTGACTGGCAATTAAATCATCAACTCCTTTGCCCAAGGCATTATCCCAAGTCACAACCTTTACCTGACAACCCGCTTTTTGCAGCAGATAGCCGATTTTCTTCATGGCTGCATTGACTGCTTTAACCGTCTTTGGTTTGATATCTTGGTCAAATACTAAATATATTTCTCGCCCAGGTGTAGCTAATTTCGCCAGTTGAGGGATCAAATGAGACTTGCCGATTCGTTTCCCCAGCTCATCTTTGGGGGTACGATAACCATTGTTAATTCCTGGTAATGCCACTGCGCCATAGCCAGCCGATAATAACGCCCCTGCTTTTTTTGCTCCTTCAGTCAGACAAAGGGGAACTTCAGGATGATCGATCAACCACTGCCAAAAGCCTAGATCCGCACGGCGATCATTAATTGCTTCGGAGTTTATTTTAATCTCTGCGCGATCGGCAATTCGCTCCCAAAGATTTAGGGGAATTTTGAGAGCAAACAACCCTGTAGAGGTTTTAGGCGGATGCTCATATTTAATTATCCTGTTATCCCGATTAAGAGGTCGATCTGGTTTAAAACATCCCCAGATATCCTCATCTCCATTTAAAACATCGATCCCCGAACACCACCATCCTCCTGCATCTGTGTGGGCATATCGCTGAAGAAATCCTTCACTAATTCTGCCATCATTTCTTCTGGGGATAGAATTAGAATAGAGTAAATACTCTGCGGGAGCAGTACCTTGAAGACCCATTACGTTTAAATTAGTTAGTTCTTCGTCCACACCACTCGCCTGCCATTCCCCTATATAATCCATTACTGCTGATTCCTTGCTCTTTGCGGATTAGTATCATACCACTATATGTAGAGTGCAAAAAGAAAATATAAATACAAATACGCTATATGTATAATTATTAGCTAACAGTGGCAACTAAATTATGTTTGAGAGTAGTCGATCTAAGCATGGGTGAGTCAGAATTTGAATGAAGAGTTAATATTAATTGCTGTATTCAAAGTATTTGAATCAATTTTAAAATAGTGAAACCCTATCATCAGATCCCTATTAAAGACTGTGGCGAACGGTTGATTGCTATTCCGACCAATAGTTTGTCAGTAGAACTACCCCATCCTTATGTCAAGTTAGGAGCAGAATATGGTAGTAAATCTCCCTATTGCCTACGTCAAGGAGTGGTGCAGGCGTTACTAGAAGCACAATTTTTGCTGGAAAAGCGCTATCCTGGTTGGAAGATCAAGGTCTATGATGCTTATCGTCCTGTGGGGGTACAGCAGCATATGGTCAACTATACCTTTAACTCCTTGGTCAAAGAACTTAGTCTTTGTGAACATCAACTATCTGCTCAACAGCGTCAAGATTTATGGGGTAAAGTCTATCAACTTTGGGCAGCACCCAGCTTAGACAGAACCATGCCTCCTCCTCATAGTACAGGTGCAGCAGTTGACGTAACTATTATTAATGATTTGGGCGAAGCTCTCGATATGGGGGGTGAGATTGATGAACTTTCTGAGCGATCGCATCCAGATTACTACATTAGCGATCGCGATGGCGAGAGCCAACAGTATCAATTTAATCGTCAGTTACTCTGTAAGATCATGACTAATTCTGGTTTCATCAGACATCCTAATGAATGGTGGCATTTTTCTTTAGGAGATCAAATGTGGGCTTGGTTGCATAATCAGCAACACCCTACCAATATTGCGATCGCTCGCTACGGTCGAATTTAGTTGATTAAATATTAAGATGAAGCGAGTTGTCTTTTGCTTGCTGTATGATAAATACACAAGGCAGTAGAATCTTCTTGATGCTGTTTGGGGGCGCGTGGCTCAGGGGATAGAGCAATAGATTCCGGTTCTATAGGTCGGGGGTTCGAATCCCTCCGCGCTCATGCTTGGCGATCGCTTGCATGTCTAGGGTTGAACCTTCGACCTATAGAACCAAAATCTATTGCTTTACTCAAAACTTACTCAAAAATGAATATAGCAAGGCTAGCTAGATAAGTAAACGGGGTACATAGATACCCCAATTATTTAAGCGCTTAATAAAAAACAGGGCATTATAGCACCTGTTTTTGGTTCTCTAAAACTATTTTGCTGATAAGTCTAATCTCAGGCTAGGTACTGTATAGCTATACAGATGCAAAACAAGCTAAATAAGTTTGAGCAGGCTAAATCACCTCACTTGAACAGGGTATCAACCCTATGTATACGGGCATACATAGCACAGGCTAAAACAGCATAAAGCAAGTTAAACGGATGTTGTAGCTGCTTATTT